>NZ_JBKOUC010000004.1:0-157247 GCF_046764815.1 Aphanothece stagnina RSMan2012 | reverse complement strand
AGTGGAACCACGCCGATCCATCTCGAACTCGGCTGTGAAACGCTGCAGCGCCGACGATATTTGGGGGGTAGCCCCCTGAGAAAATAGGTCGATGCCAGGTAAAACATTCGCCTCCACAACCGCCTTCTGGCCAAGCAGGACTGCTGGGCTGGGGCGGAGCCAAGGCCACCCCGCGGGGTGGCTTTGGTGTGGGGTGGCTTCGTTGTGGGGAAGAGGCATCGCAGCCCCCAGGCCGCCTTCATCCTGCTGGCGGGGAGGCAATCTCAAGCCCGCTGTAGTCGGCAATCCGCGCGAAGCTGCCGGGATCCCGGGCAGGATTGCCCTCCCGGTCACTGAACAGCACGTGCATGCCGGCGGCGGCGGCAGCCTGGCATTCCGCCAGAGCGTCGCTGATGAAGAGCACCTGGGGCGGGCTGGTTGCCATGGCGGCCGCAATCGTCCGGTAGCTCTGGGCAGCCTGCTTGGGTCCCGTTCGGGTATCGAACCAGAAGCGAAACAGGGCGCGCAGGTCACCCGCTTCGCTGTGCCCGTAGAGCAGTTGCTGCGCCTTCACGGAGCCGGATGAATAGACCGCCAGGACCAGACCCTGGTGGTGCCATCGCTCGAGGGCCGAAGGCACATCGGCAAACAGCGGGCTCCGCAGCTCACCGTTGGCATACCCCTGAGCCCAGATCAGACCCTGCAATTCCTTCAGAGCCGGCAGTTTGCGGTCTTGTCGGATCAACAGCTGCAGGTAGTCGCCGATCGCCGTCCCGCCCTTCTGCCGTAGCGCTGCCGCGGCGGCCTCGTCATCCTCCTCCCAGGCCTGGGCGGCCTGCTCCAGCAGTTGCAGGACCGCCGGATTGTTCTGCTCTGTCTCCAGGAAGCTCGCCATTCTCGCGGCGGCATAGGGAAACAACGTGTCGGCGACAAAGCTCACCGGGCAGGTCGTGCCCTCGATGTCCAGCAGCACGTGGCTCACGCCCGAGCGTCCGAGCGGCGTGGAGGACTCCCCCATCACAGGCTCATGGCCCGGCGTCCCACCAGAGCGTCCAGGAGAAGGCGCCGCCAGTGCTGCTCCAGCAGGAATTCGTGGATCTCGAGGTGCCGTCGCGCCTCGCCGAGGTCCTTTCCCCAGGCGTAAAGGCCATGGCCGGCAATCAGCAAGCCGTGCGGGGCAGCCCGCAGGTGGGGCCTGGCCCGGGCGCTCAGATCGGCGAGATTCTGGTCGTTGGCCAGGATCGGCACAGCCACCGTGGTGGCATGGGTGCTGATTCCTGCCAGGCCCTTGAGCATCTCGAGATCTTCGAGAACGAGGTGGCTCAGTCCCCCCTCGGACGGTCCGTAGTGCTGCGAGAGCAGGGTGCCGGCCTGGGAATGGGTGTGGAGCACGGCCCCGGCCCCGGTGACCTCCACGATCGCCAGATGCAGAAGCGTTTCAGCGCTGGCTCGCCCGTCTCCTGCCACCACGCTGCCGTCGGCATCCACCTCGATCAGCTCGTGCGGAGCGACCCCGCCTTTGTCCACGCCACTGGGGGCCATCAGCAGCGTGAGCGGGGCGGCCTCGAGCACACAACTGAAGTTCCCGCCGGTGCCCTCGCACCAGCCGCGCCGATGGATCGCGGCCATCGCGGCGCTCAATGCTGTCGCCTGGCCGCTCCTGGAGGGTGACGCCAGCTGCTGCTCCATGGGAGTTCCCACCTCGGCCCTCTGCATTCTCACCGCTGGCAGGTGGGGCACCAGTGGGTGCTGCGTCCGGCGAGCCTGTCCCGCCGGATGGGTGTGCCGCAGGTCCGGCAGGGCTGCCCACCCCGGCGGTAGACGGAGGCCACCCCGCCGTAGTTGCCATTGGTGCCGGTGAGATCGCGGAAGTCGCTGAAGGTCGTGCCGCCCGCGCCGATGCTGATCTCCAGAACCGTGACTAGGGCGTTGCGCAGTTCCGTGAGCCGGCCGTTTGCCAGCCGGCCGCTGGGGGTGTGGGGGCGGATGCCGGCCGCGAACAGGGCTTCATCGGCATAGATGTTCCCCACCCCCGCCACCAGCGACTGATCCAGCAGGGCGTTCTTGATCGGCCGGCTGGACCCCCGCAGCCGCTCCCGCAGGTAGGGGGCGGCGAAGACGGGGTCGAAGGGTTCCGGTCCCAGGCGGGCCAGGCCCGTGATCACGGCCTCCAGGGCCTGACCCTGCGGGACGAACCACATCTGACCAAAGCTGCGGGTATCCACGAACCGCAGCTCCTGGCCCAGGGTGTTCCAGATCTGCACGCGGGTGTGGGTGCAGGCCGGCCGGGGGGCCTCCAGCCAGAGAAATTGCCCGGTCATGCGCAGATGCACTCCCCAGTGGCCCCCGTGCCCCCGATCGGCGGCCAGCTGGCCGATCAGGTACTTGCCCCGGCGGCTCCAGCCCTGCACCGTGCAGCCCTCCAGCGCGGCACAGAAGGCCTGCGGGTCGCCAGGGCTGGCCACGGCCCGGGGGCGGTGCACGACCACCCGCTGAATCCGGAAACCCGGGGTGCGCTGTTCCAGCCCCCGCCGCACCGTTTCCACCTCGGGCAGTTCCGGCACGATGTCGGGTCAGTCGCGAGAGCCACAGCGTCTCACACAGGAGCCTTCAGGCCGCCTGGTGGCGCGGCAGAGCTCGATCGGGTGACTCCCGTGAATCGGCTTGGGGCCGGCTGATGAGCCTGCCGACAAGAAAACCCCGACCTGCTGCCAGGCCGGGGATCCAGAGAACCGCACAGGGTTCCAGGGAAGGAGGGATCGCCCCGGGCTCAGGCCTTCTCGAGCTCAGCCTCGGCGAAGTTGTTGGTGTTGATGCCGCCCTCGGAGCCGCTGTAGCCGTTGTAGTTCACCTTGTCGAAGCGAACCACCACCGGGTAGCGGATGCCGGATGTGTCGACGGAGGCGACGGTGCCGACTTCGTTGAACCAGTAGGACTCGGGACGCTTGATGCGCACCTTGTCGCCGCGGGAAATGGCCATCGCTGCGCTGTGGATCGGAGGCTGCCGTAGGGAAGATACCCGGCCAGTCCGGTGGGCTCAGCGCGGGCGTCACGATTCGTCGCCCTTCCCCGGGTGGGGGTGCGTGGGAGCATCGGCGCTGCTGCATTCGGCGTCACCCCATGGGTCCTTCGGAGCTCTCCGCACCGCCTGATCTGAACCTGCAGCTCCCAGATCCGGAGAGCGACACCATCAGCACGATGGAATTCCTGGCCCGGCTGGAGGAGGCCTGGGCCGTGTGTGATCGCTTCGACCTCCAGACCGAGATCTGGCGCGGCCGCATCCTGGGCGCCGTCCGGGATCGCGAGAAGCGGGGGGGAGAGGGGCGCGGCACGGGCTTTCTGCAGTGGCTGCGGGAGCGGGACATCAGCAAGACGCGCGCCTACGCGCTGATCCAGCTGGCCGAGTCAGCCGATGATCTGGTGGGGGGCGGGCTTCTGGAGGAGGCCAGCGTCAACAACTTCTCGAAGCGGGCCTTTCTGGAGACGGCCCAGGCGGATCCCGAGGTGCAGCAGATGATCTCGGAGGCGGCCAACGAGGGCCAGCAGATCACGCGCAAGCAGGTCCGCCGGCTCAGTGATGAGTTCACCGCGGCCACCAGCCCCCTGCTGCCGGAGGAAATCCGCCAGCGCACGGCCGAGAACCTCCTGCCTCCACGGGCGGTGGCGCCCCTGGTGAAGGAGCTGGCAAAACTGCCGGAGGAGCAGCAGGAGGACCTGCGCCGGGTGTTGCGCGAGGAGCCGGAGCTCGAGCGGGTCCGGGACGTGACCAGCACGGCCCGCTGGCTGAGCAAGGCGGCCGAGGCCGCTCTGGCGGTGCGGGCCTTCCAGCAGGGAGAACTCGACTTCGAGAAGGCACTGCAGGAGGCCCAGCGGCTCGATGCGCTGGGCCTCCTGGCCGATGCCGTCGGGCAGGCCCAGGCGCTGGAGGCGGCCGTGCTCAAGCTGCACACGAGCTGGCGGCGGCTGGGGGGGCTGCAGGAGCGGCTCTGGGTGGAGAGCGGCAGCAGCACGCCCCATCTGCGGGAACTGCTCACCGCCCTGCAGTCCCTCAGCGGCAGTGTGCTGCGGGTGTCCCTGGGCGAACTGGCGGGCGGCAAGCGGGTGCGGCTGCAGCTGGTGGAGGAGAGCCCGGAGCAGCTGGCGGCACCACCGCTGCCCTGACGCCACCCCCAGATCTGGGGGTGGCTATGCTTCCTGGCTACCAGGGGTGGTGACTTTGGCGGCTTCGGGGCCCGGCATCTCGCCCAGTGATCCGTCCACTGATCCGCCCACCCCAGTCCCCCCGCTGGCCCAGGCGTCCCCCGATGCCCTGGAGGCTGCGCTTCAGGTGCATTTCGGCTGGGAGCGGTTCAGGCCGGGCCAGCGCCCGGTGGTGGAGGCCCTGCTGGCGGGGCAGGACTGCCTCGCCGTGCTCCCCACCGGTGGCGGAAAGTCGCTGTGCTTCCAGCTGCCTGCCCTGGTGCGCGCCGGGCTGGTGCTGGTGGTCTCCCCGCTGGTGGCCCTGATGCAGGACCAGGTGAGCCAGCTGCAGCGTCGCGGCATCCCGGCCGCCTGCCTGCATCGGGGGCTGCAGCTCCACGAGCGCCGGGCGCTGCTGCAGGCCCTGCGGCAGAACCGGCTGAGGTTGCTGTACCTCGCGCCGGAGCGGCTGCAGGCCGAGGCCACCCGCCAGTTGATCGACGAGGTGCTCGACGCCGGGCGATTGGTGGCCCTGGCGGTGGATGAGGCGCACTGCATCAGTGCCTGGGGCCATGACTTCCGGCCGGATTACCGGCGGCTGGGGCAGCTGCGCGCGCTGTGCCCGGGGGTCCCCCTGGTGGCCCTGAGTGCCACGGCCGCCCCCCAGGTGCGGGCGGACATCATCCGGCTGCTGCAGTTGCGGCGGCCCCTGGTGCAGGTGCGCTCGGCCCGCCGCACCAACCTCACCTATGCCATGCGCCGTCGCCTCCAGGACCCCCTGCCTGAGGTTCTGGAGGCTGTGGGACAGGCCCGTGGTGCCGTGCTGATCTACGCCCGCACCCGGCGTTCCGTGGAGCAATGGGCCGCGCGGCTGGCGGCGGGCGGCCTCGAAGCCATCGCCTATCACGCCGGCCTGGATCCCGAGAGCCGCCAACTGGCCCTGGAGCATTTCCAGCAGCATCCCCGTCCGGTGCTGGTGGCCACCGTGGCCTTCGGCATGGGGGTGGATCGCCCGGATGTGGGCCTGGTCCTGCACCTGGACCTCCCCGCCAGTGCCGAGGGCTACCTGCAGGAGTCCGGCCGTGCCGGACGGGATGGCCAGCCGGCCTGCTGTCTGGTGCTGTTTGACCCGGCCGATCGCACCAGCCTGGGCTGGGCGATCCGGGCGGCCGGTGGAAGCACGAACCCGCTGGGGGCGGAGCGCCAGCGGCTCGAACTCGCCCAGCGCCAGCTGCGGCGGATGGAGGCGGTGGCGGAGGGGGAGGGCTGCCGCGAGCAGGCCCTGCTGCTGGCGGTGGGCGAGCTGGTGCCCCCCTGCGGCCGTTGCGACCGCTGCCAGCAGCTCGACCCTGCCCGGGACTGGTCAGCGCAGGCGGCACTGCTGCTGGAAGCGCTCGAGGAGCGCAGCGGCAGGGATCTGCGCAGCCTGGCCGCCGACCTGGCCGCTGGCGCCGCCGGCAGCGAAGAGGACCGCTGGGCCTGGCTGGCACGGCGGCTGGTGCAGGAGGAGCTGGTCAGTGAGAGTGATGACGGCGCCCAGCGCCTCTACCTGCGCTCGAGGGGACGGCACTACCTGCGGCAGCCCTGGCCCCTGCGCTGGGCGGCCTGAGCGGGGGGCAGGGTGAGCCGGTGGGCTCACACCCGATGAGGGATTCAGCTGCCCTTGGCCTTGCAGAGATCCGTCACCAGCTTCTGCTCGAAGTCGGTCTGGGGCGTGTCCCAGGTCTTCCACTGACCGGACTGGGTCGTGGCGTTGACCTTGCGGGCACCGCAGTTGATGGCCAGATAGAGGGGCTGTCCATCACTGTTGAGGGTCGGCGCCACGTAGCTGCCGCCCATCGACTGCCAGTTCGCCCAGTCGACCTGCAGCGGGCCGTAGCTGCGCCAGTCGTGGTCGCCGGTCTGGCTGGTCGCGGCGGGCTTGGTGACCGCGGTGGCGGTCTGCGCCGTTGGAGTGACGCTGCGGCTGGCCGGGACGGTACGGCTTGCCGTGACGGTGCGGCTGGGCGAGACAGTGCGGCTGGGCGAGACAGTGCGGCTGGCCGTGACGGTGCGGCTGGCAGGAAGGGTGGCGGTGCTGACCCGGCTGCTGGTGGGCGCCTGGCGGGGGGCTGCTGGTTGGGCTGCTGGTTGGGCGGTCGAGCGGGTGGCTGCCCTGGAGGTGGCTGCCCGCGAAGGGGCCGCCGCGGTGGTGGCTGCGGTTCTGGTGGTCGCGGCGGCGCTGGCCGCCGGTTGGGCGGGCTTGGCGGGTTCAGGTTCGGAGCGGGAGGGGCTCGGTTGGGCCGCCATCTGCACCGCGGGGGTCGATGGGGTGGGGCGCGGTGTCGGCTGGGCTGCGGGCCTGGCGACCGGTTGCGGATCGGCCTGGGGCTTTGGTTGGGGCTCCGGTCTGGCCGTGGTTGGCTGCGCCACGGGTTGGCTGGCCGGCTCGGGGGCGCTGGCCTTGGGCTCGGGCGTGGGCTTGGGTGTGGCCGCTGGCTTGGGCTGGGCCGCCGGCTTGGGCTGAGCCTTCGCCTTGGGCTGAGCTGTCGCCTTCGGGGCCGGCGGGGCCTTGAGCTTCAGCCGCATCCCCGAGAAGACCAGGTCGGGATCCTCCAGCTGGTTGATGGCGACCAGACGGTCCACCGAGGTGCCGTAGCGATCGGCGATGTCGGAGAGGCTCTCCCCGGGGCTGACCAGGTGTTCCCGGGCCTGGGGGGTGGGCCCGCTTTTCGCCGCACCGGGTCGAGCCGGAATCCTCAGCCGCGACCCGGACACCACCAGGTCCGGGTTGGCGATGCCGTTGATCTGGATCAGCCGCTCGGTGGTCGTGCCGAAGCGATCGGCGATCTCGGAGAGGGTTTCGCCGCTCTGGACCGTGTAGGGGGCGGTGGGAGTCGCCCGGGCGGAACGGCTGGCCCCCCCCTGGCCCGAACCTGGAATCACCAGACGCTGCCCGACGACCACCAGGTCGGGGTTGCTGAGGCCATTGGCCTGCATCAACCGTGTCAGACCAACGCCGTGGCGGGCGGCGATGTCGGAGAGGGTCTCGCCGGGCTGCACCGTCACCTGGCCCGCTCCGCCCCGGCGCGGGCTGCCCCCGGCGCCGGGGATCACCAGGCGCTGCCCGACGACGACCAGGTCGGGGTTGCTGATCCCGTTGGCCTGCATCAGCCGGTTCAGGCCGACCCCATGGCGATCGGCGATCTCCGAGAGGGTTTCGCCCGGACGCACAACCACCTGGGCGCGACTGGGTGCCGGCAGGACTGCCGGCAGCGGCAGCACCACCGCTAGGGCCAGGGCAGCAAGGGTGCGGCGCATCGACACTACGGATAGCTGCCGGAACGTTAAGAGCAGGGCCAGCACCGATCCACCCCCAGGGGATCACGAGTGCTGATCGCTGCTCCAGCTCCGCCCCCAGCCTCGTTTTCAGCCTCGCCCTCAGCCCAGCAGCCGCCTGATCAGGGGGAGCTTGCCGGCGTACGGCGGGTAGCGCACCGGCAGGTCGAGCCAGAAGGGCCGCTGCAACACGCTGCGGTGGTGGGAGAACGTCGTGAACCCGGCCCGGCCGTGGTAGCTGCCCAGGCCACTCTCCCCCACCCCTCCGAAGGGAAGGCCACCCACGCCCGCCTGCAGCACCACGTCGTTGATGCCCACCGCACCGGAGCTGGTGCAGCCGAGAACCCGCTGCCGCGCCTCCGGGCTGCGGCTGAACAGGTAGAGGGCCAGGGGCTTGGGCCGGCTTCGCACCTGGGTCAGGGCCCCCTCCAGCGTGGCGACGCTGAGCACCGGCAACAGCGGTCCGAACAGCTCCTCCTGCATCAGGGGATCCTCGGGATCGTCCACGGCCACCAGGGTGGGCGCCATCTTGAGGCGCTCCGGGTCGCTCTGGCCGCCGTGGAGCACCTGCCCACGGGCCTGGGCTCCGGCGAGCAGTCCCTGCAGCCGCAGGAACTGGCCGTGGTTCACGATCGTGCCCAGATCGGCCGACGCGAGGGGATCCGGGCCGTAGAAGCGCTCCAGCTCGGCGGCCATGGCCGCCACCAGGGCATCGCGGACCGGGGCTTCCACCAGCACATGGTCCGGTGCGATGCAGGTCTGGCCGCTGTTGAGGCCCTTCCCCCAGGCCAGGCGCCTGGCCGTGACCTCCAGATCCGCATCGGCCAGCACGATCGCCGGACTCTTCCCCCCGAGCTCGAGGGTGACCGGGGTGAGATGGCGGGCGGCCGCGGCCATCACCAGCCGTCCCACCCGAGGCCCGCCGGTGAAGAAGATGTGGTCGAAGCGCTGCTCCAGCAGCCGGGCCGCCACGCTGGCGTCGCCCGTCACCACCTGCACCACCTCCGGCGGGAACGCCGCAGCCACGGCCGTGGCCAGGGCGGCCGCGGTGGCGGGGGCCTGTTCGGACGGCTTGAGCACGACGGCATTCCCCGCGGCCAGGGCGCTCACCAGGGGGCGCAGGCACAGCTGGACCGGATAGTTCCAGGGGCTGATGATCAGCACACAGCCGAGGGGCTCGGCCAGCACGAAGGCCCGGCCCGGCCGCAGGGGCAGCTCGAGCGGTACGGGGGCCGGCGCCATCCAGCGTTTCAGGTTCCGTCGGGTGAAGCGCAGTTCCTGGCGGACCGAGATCAGTTCGAACTGGGCCTCGACGGGCGGTTTGCCAAGATCCGAGACCAGGGCGGCGAGCAGGGACTGCTCATGGCGTGTCAGCAGCTCCTCCAGGCGTTGCAGCTGGAGCTGTCGCCAGCCCAGGGCACGGGTCTGGCCCTGGCTGACGGCTTCCCGCATGGAGCTGATCGGCAGCGGTGGCGGGCTGTCGAGCGGGCGAGAGGTCGGGCTGGGTGGATCCACGGACATCGGCTGAGGTCAGGCGGGGCAGACGAGATCAGGCTGGGGGGCGTTGGGCGATCACCGCGAAGAAGGGATCCCCATGGCCGCCGATCCAGCCCAGGGGCCCTTCGGCGCGGGTGGGCTCGGCCAGGATCTGGGGCGGCCCCCAGCCCTGGGCGATCAGCACCCGGGCGACGTAGGCCAGGTGGTCACGGTCGTCGCCCTCCATCCAGATCCGGGGCGCCTTCTGCGCGAACATCCGGTTCGAGAACGCCACGATCAGCTGCCCGCCCGGGCGCACCACCCGCAGCAGGTCGGCCGCCACAGCTTCCGGCTGCTGCAGGTACTGCCAGCCGGCCACGATCAGGGCCGCGTCCACGCTGGCGGTGGGCAGGGGCAGCGACGGGTCCCGGTTCAGGTCCTGGACCCAGTGGCGATCCAGGCGCGGGTTCGCCTCGAGTTCCCGGGCGTTGAGGCCATGGCCGATCACCGCCTGGTAGCGGACGTCCTCGGGCAGGTGGCTCACCCAGCTGCTCATCAGGTCGAGCAGTGTGGCCTCCGAGGGGATGCGCTCCCGGTAGAGCTGGGTGAGCCTGGAGCGAAACGCCCCATCCAGATGGTGCACGAAGCGGGGCTCGGCGTAGAAGAGGGCGTCATCACCGCCATCGAGCTTGCAGCGCTCGGCTGGCTGCAGCACGGGTACCACCGCAGGGGGCTCGGGGGAGCGGGCGGGCTGGTCCTCCTGGAGCTGGATGGTCATGGTTCTGCCGGGGCGGACGGACGCGCTCCGCCCCAGAATGGCCCGTGGAGCCGGCCGCCCGCGGGCCATGGCCCCTCCCCGCTGCGGGTGGCAGGCGTGCTGCTGGCGGCGCGGTCGCCCGGGGTGCCGCCGGGGGACTGAAGAGCCCTTGACGAGACTTGAACTCGTGACCTCTCCCTTACCAAGGGAGTGCTCTACCGCTGAGCTACAAGGGCATGTGGAGGATGGGCCGGGTTGGATTTGAACCAACGTAGGCAGAGCCAGCGGATTTACAGTCCGCCCCCATTAACCACTCGGGCACCGACCCGAACCACACCGCAAGAACTTACCAGCCGACCCCACCGGTTCTCCCCCTCTCCATGCAGCTGCTCGCCCTTCACGGCCCCAATCTCAACCTGCTGGGGACCCGTGAGCCCGGGCTCTACGGCAGTGTCACCCTCGAGCAGATCAATGCCGATCTGCAGCAGCGGGCGGCCGCGCTCGGGGCCGGCATCGACTGCTTCCAGAGCAACCACGAGGGTGCCCTGGTGGACCGGATCCACCAGGGCCATGGCCGGGTGAACGGCATCCTGATCAACGCGGCCGCGTACACCCACACCTCCGTGGCGCTCCGGGATGCGCTGCTGGCCGTGGCCATTCCCTACGTGGAGCTGCACCTGAGCAACACCCATGCCCGGGAAGCCTTCCGTCACCACTCCTACCTGGCCGACAGGGCGGTGGGGGTGATCTGCGGCTTCGGGGCCGGCAGCTACCGGCTTGCACTGGAGGGTCTGGTGGCCCATCTGAGGGCCAGCCGGCCATGAGGTCCGCCCCGGAGATCCTCCCCGCCGGGGAGCCGCCCGCGCCTGCCGCCGCCCGCATCCGCTGGCTGGCGGCCCCCACCTCCTCCGCCTGGCTGGAGCAGGCGATCGCCCACCCCGACCTGGTGCTGCTCGACCACGCCCACTGCGAGCGCAAGGCGGCCGGCGTGGCCCTCCAGCTCCTGTTCCGCTACCCCAGCGATGCCCCCCTCGCCGAGGCGCTCAGCCCCCTGGCCCGCGAGGAGCTGGAGCACTTCGAAGTGGTGATGGCCCTGCTCCAGCGCCGGCAGGTGGCCCTGCGGCCCCTGCCGGCGCCGCCCTACGGCGCCGGGCTGGCCCGGGCGGTGCGGCGTGAGGAGCCCCAGCGCCTGCTCGATTCCCTGCTGGTGGCTGGGTTGATCGAGGCCCGCAGCCATGAGCGCATGGCCCTGCTGGCCCAGCACAGCCCGGATGCGGAGCTGCGGGCGCTCTACGGCCGGCTGCTGGCCAGCGAGGCCCGCCACTTCGGCCTCTACTGGGTGTTGTGCGAGCAGCGCTGGCCGCGCCGGGAGGTGATCGCACGGCTGGAGGAGCTGGCGGCCCTGGAAGCCTCCTTGCTGGCCGAACTCCATCCGCAGCCCCGGATGCACAGCTGAGGCCTCTGCGGAAACCTCAGCAGAGGTGCTCGCTGGAGCTGTTCAGGTCGGTGTCGGCAGCAGCGCGTCGAGCAGGGGGTACTGGGCGGCGATGGCATCCCCGGTGAACGTGGCCACCCAGCCGTCGGGGTTGTCGAAGAAGCGCAGGGCGCAGAAGCGCGGCTCGGGACCCATGTCGAACCAGTGGGGGGTGCCGGCGGGCACCGCGATCCAGTCGCCGGCCTCGCACACCACCTGGAGCACCTCCTGGCCGAGGTGCAGACAGAACAGCCCGCAGCCCTCCACGAAGAAGCGCACCTCGTCCTCGCTGTGGGTGTGCTCGGCCAGGAATTTCTGGCGCAGGGCCTGCCGCTCCGGATGGTCGGGGGTGAGGCGGATCGCATCCACGGTGGGGTAGGAGCCGCCGGCCTGCACCTGCGCCACCTCGGGGGCGTAGGCCGCCAGGATCCGGGCCTGGTCCGCAGCGGCGGGCAGGCTCGCCCTGGCCGGCCAGCGCTCGAAGCGGATGCCCCGCCGGCCCAGCTCCGCACCGATCGTGGGCCCGTCGTGGCTGCGCAGGACAGGCTGGGGTTCAGCCGCCGGGGTGGCAGGGTGCCGGTAGATGGCTAACAGCGTCATGGCCTCCGCGCCGCAGGAGAGCAGCCTAGAAAACCCAGCGCCGGGTCTCGTCCTGGTGGGCGTCGGCCCCGGGGATCCCGAACTGCTCACGGTGGCGGCCGTGCGGGCGATCGAAGCTGCCGCGGTGGTGGCCTATCCGGTGGCCCGGGAAGGAGCCACGGGGATGGCGGCCGCGATCGCCGCCCCCTGGATCGCCCCCCACCAGCGGCGTCTGCCGCTGGTGTTCCCGATGGTGGCGGAGGCAGAGCCGCGGCTTGCCGCCTGGCAGGCCGCCGCGGAGGCCCTGGCCGCTGAGGTGGCCGCTGGTCAGGCGGTGGTGCTGCTCTGCGAGGGGGATGTGTCGCTGTTCGCCAGCAGTTCCTACGTGCTGCTGGCCCTGCGCCAGCGCCACCCGGCCTGTCCGGTGCGGCTGGTGCCCGGTGTGGCGGCCGTCTGCGCGGCGGCGGCGGCGGCCTCCGGGGCCGGGATGCCCTGGCCGCTGGCGCTGCAGAGCGAGGGCCTCTGGATCCGCCCCACGCCCGAGGCTCCGGCCGGCCTGGAGGCCCTGCTCGCCTGCGCCGCCGCCGAGGGTTCGGTGCTCGCGCTGCTCAAGCTGGGACATCGCTGGAGCTGGGTGCGGGAGCTGCTGGCGGCGCGGGGGCTGCTCGAGGCGGCCCTGTTCGCCCGGCGGGTGGGCTGGCCCGATCAGCTGGTGGCCCCGGCTGCGGCGGTGCCGGCCGGCGAGCAGACCTACTTCTCGCTGCTGCTGATCCGCCAGGGCCGGCCGTCGGTGTTGCCGTAGGCCCGCTCCAGCAGCGCGAGCGCCTCCCCCGGCGTCGGGGCCCGCATCAGGGCATGGCGCAGCTGGGACGCGCCGGGGAAGCCCTGGCATGTCCAGCCCATGTGCTTGCGGGCGATCAGCAGGCCGTGGTCGCCCTTGGCCGCCACCAGGGCCTGGAGCTGCTCCGCGGCCAGGGCGATCCGCTCGGTCGCTCCGGGGGAGGGGGGCACGGGGCGCCCGCCCAGGGCCGCGTCGATCTGACCCACCAGCCAGGGGGCGCCCATGGTGCCGCGGCCCACCATCACCCCATCGGCGCCGGTGTGGGCCAGGCAGCGCAGGGCGTCGTCGGGGCCGTTCACATCGCCGTTGGCGATCACCGGGATCGTCAGGGCCCGCTTCACGGCGGCGATGGTGTCCCAGTCGGCCCGGCCCCGGAACCCCTGCTCGCGGGTGCGGCCGTGCAGGGTGAGCAGCTGGGCGCCGGCGGCCTCCAGCCGGCGGCACCAGGCCACGGCGGTGGCCTGAAGATCCCGGTTGCCCTCCCCGCCGCCCTGTCCGCCGCCCTGACCGCCGCACCAGCCCAGGCGGGTCTTCACCGTGACCGGAAGGCTCACGGCCGCCGCCACCGCCTCCACGATGCGGCCGGCCAGATCGGGGTCGCGGATCAGGCCGCTGCCGCCGCCCTTGCGGGCGATCTTCTTCACCGGGCAGCCCATGTTGATGTCGATCAGGAAGGCGCCGGCGGCCTCGGCGCGGCGGGCGGCGTCGGCCATGGCGGCGGGGCGGTGGTCGAACAGCTGCACGCCGATCGGCCCGCTCTCGCTGCCCAGCTCCTCCACCTTCTGCAGGCCGTGGCCCAGCTCCAGGCTGGTGGCGTTCACCATCTCGGTGAACAGCAGGGCATCGGGGGCCCAGCGCCGCACCAGGCCCCGGAAGATGCGGTCGCTCACCCCCGCCAGCGGCGACTGGAGCACGCGGCACCGCAGTGAACGCGGTGTGCCGTTGCCGGACAGCTCGATGCAGGGGGTCAGCATGGATCCATTCTCGTCGTGGACTCCAGGCCCGCCCCACCCGATGGAAGCCGCCCCCGCCCCCGCACCCTGGCCCCTCAGCCGTGCCCTGCTGGAGGCGGTGCTGGCCGATCGCGTCAGCGACCGTTTCGTGTGTGAGCTGATCTGGCCGCGCCTGGGCTATGGGCCGGACGGCGCCGGCACCTGGAGCGCCGGCCCGGCCACGGATGCCGCCTGGCGGGAGTCCTTCCCGACCGAACCGCAGGTCATCGCCGAACGCCCGGCCAGCGTGCGGCTCACCCGCTCGATCGCCCGCGAGCACAAGCAGCTGCTGAAGGAGCAGCTCGGCTTCGGCGGCTACCGCATCGGCGAGCTCTACCCACGCCGCACCCGCCGTGCCACTGCCGTGAACTGGTTGCTGGCCGACCTGGCCCGGCGGGGCGAACCGTTGCCGGCCACGGGCCCCCTGCCGCCGCTGCTGGCCGCACCCGCCGATCCGGTCGCCGGTCACCCCGGTGACCGGCCGATCGCCTGAAGGCCTCTCTGTAGGGTCAGGACACGACAGTCGTTGCGATAAGACGTTTGGCCTTACCGGTCGTCGCCATCATCGGCCGCCCCAACGTGGGCAAATCCACCCTGGTCAATCGTCTGTGCCGCAGCCGCGAGGCGATCGTGCACGACGAGCCCGGCGTGACCCGCGACCGCACCTACCAGGAGGGCTTCTGGGGCGATCGCACCTTCCGGGTGGTGGACACCGGCGGCCTGGTGTTCGACGACGACAGTGAATTCCTGCCGGAGATCCGCGAGCAGGCCAACCTCGCCCTGGCCGAGGCCTCGGTGGCCCTGGTGATCGTGGACGGCCAGCAGGGCTGCACCGCCGCCGACGAGGCGATCGCCACCTGGCTGCGCGGCCAGAACGTGCCGGTGCTGCTGGCGGTGAACAAGTGCGAGTCCCCCGAGGCGGGGCTGGCCATGGCGGCGGAGTTCTGGGGGCTGGGGCTGGGGGAGCCCCATCCGATCTCGGCCATCCACGGCGCCGGCACCGGCGATCTGCTCGATGAGGTGATCAGCCATCTGCCGCCCAGCCAGGAGGAGGAGGGGGAGGAGCCGATCCAGCTGGCGATCATCGGCCGCCCCAACGTGGGCAAGTCGAGCCTGCTCAACGCCATCTGCGGCGAGAATCGGGCGATCGTGAGCCCGATCCGCGGCACCACCCGCGACACGATCGACACCACGATCGAGCGCGAGGGCCAGACCTGGAAGATCCTCGACACCGCCGGCATCCGCCGCCGCCGCTCGGTGAACTACGGCCCGGAATACTTCGGCATCAACCGCAGCTTCAAGGCGATCGAGCGCAGCGACGTGTGCGTGCTGGTGATCGATGCCCTCGACGGCGTCACGGAGCAGGATCAGCGGCTGGCCGGCCGCATCGAGGAGGACGGGCGCGCCTGTGTGGTGGTGGTGAACAAATGGGATGCCATCGAGAAGGACAGCCACACCATGCCGGCCATGGAGCGGGAGCTGCGCGCCAAGCTCTACTTCCTCGACTGGGCCCCGATGCTGTTCACCTCGGCCCTGAGCGGTCAGCGCGTGCAGGCGATCTTCCCGCTCGCCCTGCTGGCGGTGGAGCAGCACCGCCGCCGGGTCACCACCTCGGTGGTGAACGAGGTGCTCACCGAGGCCCTCAGCTGGCGCACCCCGCCCACCAGCCGAGGCGGCCGCCAGGGCCGCCTGTACTACGGCACCCAGGTGGCGGTGCGTCCCCCCAGTTTCACCCTGTTCGTGAATGATCCCAAGCTCTTCGGCGACACCTACCGGCGCTACGTGGAGCGCCAGATCCGCGAGGGTCTTGGGTTCGAGGGCACGCCGATCAAGCTCTTCTGGCGTGGCAAGCAGCAGCGCGATGCCGAGCGGGACCTCACCCGCCAGCAGAATCGCAGCCGCTGAGGCGAGGGCCTGATGCCGCGGCTCTGCACCGGCACGTACCCCGGAGGCCGCTGACGTGGATGTGCTGCGCCAGATGCCGATCGGCCAGTTCGTGGCCGCTGACCCCGAGGGGGCGGCCGGCGGGCGGAGCAGCTGGCTGCGGGGGCTGGATCCGCGGCTCAAGCTCGCCTGGACCGTGGTCTTCCTGGTGACCCCGATTCTGGCCGGGCCGATCTGGCGGCTGTCGCTGGTGGGTCTGCTGCTGGGGATCACCGCCGTCAGCGGTCTGCCCTGGCGGCTGTGGCGCCGCAGCCTTCCGGTGCTGCTCGCCCTGGCCCTGCTGGTGGGGGGGCTGGCGGCCTTCCTGCCGGCGGGCGATGGGCCCAGGGCTCCGCTGCAGCGCCCCCCCGCCGAGGTGCGGCTGCAGGGGGGCTCCCCCCTGGACCCTCCCGCCGAACGGGCCGGCCTGGCCTGGCGGGTCGTCGCCTGGGGGCCGCTGCAGCTGGGCCCCGTCGCGCTCGGCCCGATGGTGATCAGCCGCCGCTCCGCCGAACTCGGCCTCAACGGCGCCACCCTGCTGTTCACCCTGGTGCACAGCGCCAACCTGCTGCTGCTGAGCACCCCACCGGAGGAGCTGGTGTGGTCGCTGAGCTGGCTGCTGGCTCCCCTGGCCCGGCTGGGCTGGCCGGTGGAGCGGCTCGGCTTCACCCTGCTGCTCGCGTTGCGGTTCCTGCCGCTGGTTCAGGAGGAGCTGCAGAATCTGCTGCGGGCGGTCGCCACCCGGGCGGTGAACCTGCGCAGCCTGGGCTGGCGGGCTTCGCTGGGGCTTGTGCTGGTGCTGGGGGAGCGGCTGCTGGCCAATCTGCTGCTGCGGGCGGAGCAGGGGGCCGAGGCGCTGCTGGCGCGCGGCGGGACCTGGCTTCCACCCGACCAGTTGCACCGACTGCCCCCCCCCCGCTGGCTCAGCAATGGGGTGGCGGGTGTGGGGTTGGTGATCGTGTTGGGTCTCCGTTGGAAAGTCGGTGCCCTTTAATACTGCGCAGATCCCAGGGCTGAGTGACCAGCGAGCGCTACCTCAACCATCCCACCTTCGGGATGCTCTACCGGGTCGCTCCTGTGGCCGACGGTCGGGACCTCTACGCCACGCTGTATGCCCAGCGCATCTTCTTCGTGGTGACCCTGCAGCCCCGGGGAGCCAGCTTCGAGGTGGTCCCGCTGATGGATGCCCGCCACTACGCCGAGCAGAATCTGGCCCGCGTGCGGCGGGACGGGCCGGAGGCCCATGCCCAATGGCGACAGCTGTTTGACCAGACCTTCATCTGATCCCAGCGCGGCGGCTGATCCCGGCACGGCGGCCCCCACCATCGCCACCCGGCTGGCGGCGATCCGCAGCCAGCTGCCTTCAACCTGCAGGCTGCTGGCGGTGAGCAAGGGCCAGCCCACAGCCGCCCTGCGGGCCGCGGTGGCGGCGGGTCAGCGCAGTTTCGGGGAGAGTCGGCTGCAGGAGGCGGCAGCCAAGCAGGACGACCTGGCCGACCTGGCTCCCCTCGACTGGCACTTCATCGGCCGGCTGCAGGCGAACAAGGCCCGGGGGGTGCTGCGGCGCTTCGACACCATCCACTCGGTGGACAGCCTGGCCCTGGCCGAGCGGCTGGCCCGGATCGCCGCCGAGGAGGGCCTGAGCCCGGCGGTGCTGATGCAGGTGAAGCTGCGGCCGGATCCGACCAAGACCGGGCTGGAGCCGGAGGCGCTGCGGGCCTGCTGGGAGAGGCTCTCCGGCCTGGCGCCTCTGCGGCTGGTGGGGCTGATGACCATGGCGCCCCTGGGGCTGGAGCCGGACGCGCGCAGGGCGCTGTTCGCCGACTGTGACGCCCTGGCCGCCGAGCTGGGGTTGCCCGAGCGGTCGATGGGGATGAGCGGTGACTGGCCCGAGGCCGTGGCCGCCGGCAGCACCTGGGTGCGGATCGGCAGTGCCCTGTTTGGTGACCGGCCGTCCCAGAATCTTGCGATCCCTGACGTGGGACGCTATTCAGGATGAAAGCATCCTCCGAGGTTCGCTCCGTGTCGTTGTTCTCCCGCCTTCGTGCCGTCGTCTCCGGCGATGACTACCTCGATGGCGACTACGACGAGGACCTCGACTACGACGGTGGCGATCTCCCCGAGAGCGCCACGCCCCACAGGCCCAGTGCCTCGAGTGCCCTGGCGCTGACCTCGGATTTCGCCATCGACGATCCCTTCGCCGGCACCAATGTGATCGGCATGCCCGGGCTCACCCCCTCGGCGGCGGAGGTGACGCTGATGGAGCCCCGCAGCTTCGATGAGATGCCCCGGGCGATCCAGGCCCTGCGGGAGCGCAAGACCGTGATCCTCAACCTCACGATGATGGAGCCGGATCAGGCCCAGCGCGCCGTGGATTTCGTGGCCGGGGGGACCTTCGCCATCGACGGCCACCAGGAGCGCGTCGGGGAGAGCATCTTCCTGTTCGCTCCGAGCTGTGTGACGGTCACCACCGCCTCCAGTGACGAGGTCTCCTCCCCCACCACCGTGGCCCGGGACCTGCCCCATGAGCAGGAAGCGGCCCCCAGCCCTGCCTGGGGCCGCCAGGAGACCGCGATCTGAGCGGCGCTGAGGAGCTGGTGCCGCTGTGACCGGTTCCGCTTCAGGGTCGCGGCTGGGGGTGGTCGGCCTCGGCCGCATGGCCCTGGCCCTGCTGCTGCCCCTGATCGAGGCTGGGCTGGTGCCGTCGGCGGGGGTGTCGGCCGTGGTGGCAAGCCGGGCCTCGGCCGAGCGGCTCGCCCAGGCCCATGGGCTGCAGGTGGGCACGGATCCGGCGACGGCCTGGGCGGCCCCGGTGGTGCTGCTGGCCGTCAAGCCCCAGCAGCTCGAGGCCGCCGCCGCGGCCGCCCCGGCCGGAGGCTCCGGTCTGTTGATCTCCGTGCTGGCGGGGGTGACCCTCGAGCGGCTGCAGGGGCTCTTCCCTGGCTGGCGCTGCGTCCGGGCGGTGCCGAACACCCCCTCTTTAGTGCGCTGTGGCCTGACCGGCCTGGCCCTGGCGCCGGACGTCAGGACCGAGGAGGGCGCCTGGGTGCGGCGCCTGTTCGACCAGGTGGGGGAGGTCCATGAACTGCCGGAAACCCAGCTGGACGCCTTCCTGGCGCTCACCTCCTCCGGTCCGGGTTTCGTGGCCCTGCTGGCGGAAGCGCTGGCCGATGGCGCCGTGGCGGCGGGTCTGCCCCGCCAGCTGGCCCATCACCTGACCCATCGCACCCTGGCCGGCACGGCGGCCCTGCTCGAGGCGAAGGCGCTGCATCCGGGCCAGCTCAAGGACATGGTGAGCTCGCCGGCCGGCACCACGATGGCCGGCCTGCGCCAGCTGGAGCGTGCCGGGGTGCGTTCGGCCCTGATCGAGGCGGTCGTGGCCGCTGCCGAGCGCAGCCGCGAACTGGCCTGAGCAAGCCCCCCTGAGCCCCCTAGCGAGGGCTGGTCCCATCGAGGCCGGTTCCCTCCTCGCCGGCCGGGCGATCCTGACGCTTCTCCCCCAGGCGTGGTTCGGTGCCGGCCAGCAGGCGGCCGAGGTTGCTGCGATGGCGCCAGATCACCAGGAGGCTGGTGAGCAGCGCCAGCACCAGGTAGGGCCAGCGCAGCCCCATCGCCTGCTGCTGGAACCACCCCAGCATCAGCAGGGGCAGGGCCACGGCCGCCACCACGCTGGAGAACGAGACGATCCGGCTGAGGCTCAGCACCGCCAGGAAGATGCCGAAGCAGGCCAGACCCACGGGCCAGGTCAGACCGAGCAGCATCCCCAGCGCCGTGGCCACCGCCTTGCCACCCCGCCAGCCCAGCCACACCGGCCAGATGTGGCCCGCCAGGGCCGCCAGGCCCGTCGCCACCACCACGCTGTCGATCATCCAGCCGTCGGGGCCCAGGGGGGCGCCCAGGGGTTCCAGCAGCAGCTTGGCCAGCACCACGGCGGCGGTGCCCTTCAGCACGTCGACCAGGAAGACGACCAGGGCCGCTCCCTTCCCCACCACCCGCAGCACGTTGGTGGCGCCGGTGGAGCCCGAGCCCTCGCGGCGGATGTCCAGGCCCTTCAGCCAGCGGCCGGCCAGGTAACCGCTGGGAATGGAACCGAGCAGGTAACCCGCGAGCAGCAGCGGCAGGGTGAGCGGATCGGGCATGGTGGCGGGGTGGCGGAGGGGGACGCCGGCGGGGGCGTCAGTCGAGCGCGTCAGTAGAGCTCGTCGTCGGTGACCAGCTCGCCAGGCCCCGGGGCGAAGGCGAGCCAGAGCGGGAACTGCAGGATCGGGATGTCCACCACCTGCTCGGCGGCATCTATCACGATGAAGGGCAGCTCGCCACGCTCCTCCAGGCGGTCGGCCCGCTCGATCAGCGCGTCGGGGCGTTCAAACAGCACGATGCCGCTGGTGGGGCCGAAGTCCTCGCGGTCAAGGCCGAGGCAGTCCTGCAGGCCGCGGCGCCATTCCCCCAGCCGTTCCGGCTGGCCGGCCAGCACCAGCGTCTGGAAGCGGTCGCCATAGAGCTCCCCGAGGATGGCGATGGCCCCGGCGGTCATCAGGGCGTTGCGGCTGCGGCTGCCGCTGCTGGGCTGGGCGCCCCGTCCGCCCTGGTCGAGGAACCAGTTCTCCAGACTGAGCGCTCCCTCTGGTTCCAGCGTGCGGCGCAGTTTCCAGGGGTCGGCGTAGAAATCGGGCTGGCCCTGGAACGCCGTCAGCTGCTCGCGGATCAGGGACGCATCCGCACCGAACTGCCCCGCTGCCGGCACCACCGGCGGCGGCACGGACTCCGCTTCGGCAGCGCGGGCGGTGTCGAGCACGGAGGGTTGCACCAGCACCTGCTGGGGCACCAGCTCCACCTGCTCGGCCGCCACGGCGAGATCCTGCAGCGCCCCCACCAGGTAATCCTGAAACCCCTTCAGTCGCCGGGCCACGGCGTCGGCCTGGCCCGAGAAACTGCTGCTGATCTCGCGGCTGATCTGCTCGCGGCGGGCCTCGAGTTCACGGATCTCCTGGGTCAGCGCGTCGCGGCGCTGGCCCAGCTCCTGCAGGGCCAGTTCCTGCCAGGCCGGCATGGGCTCGGTCGCCTCAGCGGCAACCACGGGGGCCGGTGTGGGGGTGGGCTCGGCGGTCGGCTCGTCAGGCATCGGGCGCGGTGAGGTGACGCAGGTGCTGGTCCAGCTGGTGACGGAGGGTGGTGGCATCGAACAGCACCGGCAGCAGGTGGATGCTGCGCTGTTCACGGAAATAGAAGAGCACCGGCAGGCCAGGCCAGAACAGTTTCCATCCCAGCCAGGCGCTGTAGGGGAAGCGGCGCAGCTCCGTGGCCTGTCGCCACACCACCAGCCCGTCGGCCGTGAACTCCAGCCGCAGCAGCGCGGTCTGGAGGGCCAGGAACAGGCCGATCAGGCCCAGGCCCAGGGCCAGCCAGGGGGCACCTCCCCAGACGGGGAGCAGGCCCAGGCAGGCCAGAGCCAGCACCAGGGTGCCCAGCGCCACGCCGTAGTGGGGCGTGAGGCGCACGCCCGCAGCATCGGAGGGGGGTGTCATCGGGTCCATCAACCGAACAGCACTTTGGTCAGGAGGGCGTCCATCAGGGCCACCGTCACCAGGATCATCACCACGGCGCCGGTGGTGCTGGTGCCCACCTCCTTCGGGCCGCCGCGGGTGGTGAGGCCCCAGCCGCAGGCCAGCACGGCGATCTGCAGACCGAACACCAGCGCCTTGATCAGCATGAAGGGCACGTCCTCGGGGTCCATCCAGGTCCGCACCGAGGTCCAGAACACGCTGGGGGGGATGTTGTACAGCCAGGTGCTGCTCACCTGGCCCGACCAGATCCCCACCGCGAAGAACAGCAGGCACTGAACCGGTGCCATCACCACCATGGCCAGCACCCGGGGCACCACCAGGTACTCCACCGGATCGGTGCGCAGCATGGTGATGGCGTCGATCTGTTCGGTCACCTTCATGGTGCCCAGCTGGGCTGCATAGGCGGTGGCCACCTTGCCGGTGAGCAGCGTGGCCGTGAGCAGGGGGGCGATCTCGCGGGCCAGGCCCAGGGCCAGCAGCCCCCCGACGGCGGCGTTGGCGCCCTGCTTGGAGAGCTCCTCCACCACCTGGATGTTGAACACGGTGCCGGCGGCGAGGGCCGTGATCAGCACGATCAGAAAGCTGGCGGGGCCCGCTTCCAGCAGCTCCTGCATGAGGTCGTTCAGGCCGATCCGCCCCCGGACGATGGCGCTCACGGCCTGGCCACCGATCATGCAGCTGGCACCGAGCCGCCGGATGCAGCGGGGGGTTTTCAGGGGCAGTCGGTTCAGCCTCGAGAGGACGCTCATGGCTGCTGCACCCTGCGGATGGGCCAGCGTCGCATCACCACCAGCCCGAGCACGACCAGCAGGGCCGGGATCAACCCCATGCACAGCCGGATCGTCACCAGCGCACTGGCGGGCTGGGCCGCGTTGGGCAGGGCTTCGCTGTAGCCGCTTGCGGTGAGCAGGACGCCGAGCAGGGTGATGACCAGACTGATGCAGACCTTCTGGGCCAGCACCATCCAGGCGCTGTACTGGCCAGCGGGTTTTTCCGGATCGGCATCGATGGCATCGGGCAGGAGCGACCAGGGAATCAGATAGGCCGTGGAGGCGCCGATGCCGGCGATCACGATGGTGCCGAGCAGCAGCAGCAACCGGATGGCATTCCCCGGCCAGGCGAAGGCCCCGAGCGTGTTGTCCAGGGGCTGGAGCAGCATCACGACCAGGCAGGAGGCGATCCAGAGACCGCCGCCATAGCGCAGGGCGGCCAGGCGGCCGCTGCGGTGGGACACCGCGGTCCACAGCCAGAGGCCCCCCAGTGAACTCACCAGGAACGGCAGCAGGATCAACTTGCTGAGGCTTTCGGGCACCTCCATGACGACAGGGAGGAAGAACAGCGACACGGCCTGCATCAGCTGCAGGGAGCACCAGAGCAGCAGATAGAGGCCGAGCACCATGCCGAAGCGCCCGTTGCGCAGCACCCGGCGCAGCAGCCGCCGCGTGGTGCCCGTCGACCGTTCGGGCCGCTGGCAGTGCCGGGCGGCGGGCACCAGTCCCCAGCCGCAGAGGAGTGCGGAGGCGGTGATGATCAGCCCGGCCATGAGACCCACCGGCAGGTAGCTGCCGGCGTCACTGAGGTCGCGCACCAGGACGCCGGCGAGCAGGGCGGCCGTCACCGTGGCGAGGATCGATCCGGTGAAGCGGGCGGTGTTCAGGCGCGTGCGGAGCGAGACGTCGGTGCTGAGCTCCGCCGCGAGGGCCGTGTAGGGGAGATTGACGCAGGTGTAGAGGCTGTTCGCCACCACCGAGATCAGCAGGAAGATGGCGAACTTGGTCCAGATGCTCTGCCAGGGGGGCAGCCACCACATCGCGGCCATGGCCGCCCCGAGCGGTGCGGCGCTCCAGAGGATCCAGGGAATCCGGGGCCCCCAGGGGCTGCTGGTCTTGTCGCTCAGCCAGCCCACGATCGGGTCGTTGATGGCATCCCAGAGCCGTCCCAGCCCGTAGGCCAGGCCGGCCAGCCAGGGGGGCAGACCGGCGGCGACATAGAACCGCAGCAGGTAGAAACCGATCAGCGAGGCCCCCATCCCCGTACCCACATCGCCCAGGCCGTAGGCCCAGAGCAGCCGTTGCCGGGCCTGGCCGCGCAGGTCTGCGGCATCACGGGTGGCCGCGCCGGCGGGAGGCGCGTCGCTTGCGGTGGGCGCCAAGGCGGCTCGGGGAGAGGGTTTCGGACGCAGGCCATAATGACGGAGCCCGAAAGGGTGTGTGAGTACATCTGTACTGCCGCGGGCGTAGTTTAGTGGTAAAACCTCAGCCTTCCAAGCTGATGATGCGGGTTCGATTCCCGCCGCCCGCTTGCCTTGAGCGCTCCACCTGACCTGATCACCGGCTTGCCTTGGGTGACCTGAGCTCCCTTTGGCGTGACCACATGGTCGCCGCCGTGCCGCTCAGCTCAGCAGTTCGCCCCCAGCGGCCCGCTGGATCGCCACGATCCCGGGCCGTGGCGGCCGTCCCGGAACCCCGGAGGGCCAGTTGGAGCCCTGCGGCACCAGGCGCTCCTGCGTGAAGGGGGTGCCGCTGCGGTCCACCAGTGGGATGCGCTGGCTGTCGCCGGCCTTGGCCGCCCGGGTGCCGTTCACCTCGCCGGGATGCTGGACGGCCAGGAACAGCGTGTGCTGCGGGTCGTCGAAACACGGGCCGGTGAGCTCGCACTCCATGGGACCGGTGGCGAAGCAGAGGGCCTGGCCGCGGGCTGGCCCGGCCTTGGGCAGCACCCAGCAGCTGTTGTTGCCGAAGGGATCGCCGGGCGCCGGCCGGGAGGAGCGGTCGGTCACGATCCACACGTTGCCGGAGCGGTCCACCTCCAGGTTGTCGGGGTTGGCGAAGCCCAGGCCCCCCTCCCAGGGGGCGCCGCCCACGGCCACCATCCGCCAGCCGAAGCTGCCGCTTTCAGGACTGGCGTCGCTGAGGCGCATCACCCATCCGTGGGGCCAGCTGGATTCCCCAGCCGGTCCGGAGAAGATGGCGGGGTCGGCCCGGCCTTCCTTCTCTTCGCCGCCCCCGGCCGTGAAGGCGATCAGCAGGTCGCCCGTGCTGGGGTCGATCACAGTGTCTTCCGGGCGGGCGGTGGCGGTGGCGCCTGCGGCGTTGGCGGCCAGATGGGCATCGATCAGGATCGCGCCGAGCCGGGCTTCCGCTTCGCCCGGATAGAGGGCCGCCAGGGTGGCGAACCGCTCGCGGTACTCGGCCACCTCCGCATCGCTGCCCAGCGCGATGGCGCCGGGCCGGCTGCGGTCGTGGTGGGGCACCAGGGTGGGCTGGCTCAGTCCCCAGCGCCGGTAGTGGCTGGGCCGCTGCGGGTCCAGGCGGGTGCCTGGCAGCAGCGGGATCCAGCGGCCGCGGCCATCGGGGCTGAAGCGGGCCACCTCCAGGCGTCCCTGCGTGAACAGGGCGGAGTTGGATGAATCCCCGGGATCCTCGATCCGGCCGGCGCTCACGTAGCGGTAGAGGTGGCCGCCGTGCCGGTCGCAGCCGGAGTACACCACCAGGGGCTGGCCGGCCTCGGCCTTCACGGCCACCGCCTCATGGCGGAAGCGCCCCAGGGCCGTGTGCTTCACCGGTGGCCGCCGGGGCCGGCGCGGATCCACCTCCACGATCCAGCCGTACTTGTTGCCCGCCAGGCCGAAGGGATTGCCCAGGCCACGCAGCCGCCGGCCATCCCACCGGAAGGGCAGCCGGGAGGGGGCTGGGGAAGAGCCGTCGGCGAACACCTCCTCGCACACCTCGTTCTGGACGTTCTCTTCGGCGCTCAGCACCGTGCCCCAAGGGGTGGTGCCGCCGGCACAGTTGGCGAAGGTGCCGATGATCCGATCGCCGAGGCCGTCGTCGTGGCCGAGCCGCTGTGGCGCCCGGAACACGGCGGCCGCCGGTCCGCTGGCCCGCAGCAGCTGGGCGGGATCCTCCAGGCCGCTCAACCCGGTGATGCGGCGATCGAAGCGCCCGGGCTGCCGCTGCCAGCGGCCCTCGGCCCCGCGCCGCAGCCCGGCCACGCCGATGCCCAGATCCTCCAGGGCCGCGGCGGCCACCGCCCGCACCATGGCCAGCAGGGGATCACGGCCCTTCAGGGCCGTGGCGTCCACCCGGCCATCCCGATCGGCCAGGGCGACCCGCAGCGGCTCCAGGGGCAGGGCCAGGCCGCGGGCCTCGCCCAGGCCCTCGGCCCAGGGCCGCGCGCTGATGTACTCGAAGTTGACCGTGAGCAGGGCCTCGTCCGGCGCCAGCGCCAGGAAGGCCAGGTGATCGTTGTTGTAGCCGAACGTGCCGGTGCCGAGGGGATCGCCCCACACCGCCAGGAGGTCGGCCCGGTATCCCTCGGGCACCACCAGCCGGTCCACCAGGCTCACCTGGGCGTAGTGCCGGCGCTGTTCCGCCGCCGCCAGGCCATCGCCGGGCAGGGGCAGGGGCGTCGGTACGGGGCGAAAGGGCAGCTCTGGGCTCAAGCTGCCCCTCGGGCGCGGGGCCGCGTTGGCTGGGCGCCTGGACCGGGCCACCGCCTGGGCTGCGCTGCCCGTGCCGATTCCGAGCAGCATGAGCAGGGAGCGGCGGTTCATGGCTGGTGGGCGCAGGTGGGGGAGCGCCGCGGCTGAAGCAGGGCCAGATGGTTGGCCTGCAGCGGATTGAAGTTGTCGTCGCTGGCCAGCAGCAGCTGGGGTGGCAGGCCAGGGCCCCGCTGCCGCCAGGCCATCGCCTCCCAGTTGTCCGGCGGCAGGCCCCTGGCGGGCAGATCCCAGCTCGCCAGGGGCTCGAGGGGCGGGTCGGCCGCGGAAACCTCCCCTGGCATGGGCCGTGACGTGGGAAGTGGCATGGGCCGTGGCATGGGGAAGAGCGCCAGCCGCACCTGCCACTGCAGCGGCGGCTCGAAGCGGCGGAAGAGGGCCAGCAGGCCCGCCGGCTCCTCCCCAGATCCCTGCGGCAGGGCCAGGAGCTCGGTGAGCCCCCAACCCTCCCCGGGCAGGCGCAGCGGGCGCAGGGACCGCCACCCTGGAGCGCCTGGCTGGCCGGGCGTGTCCGCGCCAGGCCCTGACAGGGGCAGCGCTGCCAGCCTGACCCGATCGGGCGGATCCTGCAGCAGCGGCAGCTCCGCGGCCGCCAGCAGGGCCGCTGGCCCCATGCGCCGCCCCGGCAGGGCCGGCAGCACGGTGAGGGATTCGGGTCCTCCGTTGGCCTGCAGGCCCTGGCCGGCGTTTTCCAGCCAGGCCTCCGGCAACGGCAGGGAGGCGAGCAACCGGCCATCCGCCCGGTCGAACGCCAGAAGCCTGGCCAGCCGCTCGGGCTGGCGACGGCCCTCACTCACCACCCAGGCCCGGTTGCCCCGAAGCACCAGCCCTTCGCCATCGAGGCTGGCGGGTCGATCCCGCCTTCCGCTCGCCGACACGGGCAGGGGCAGGCTGCCGGCGGGCCGCAGGGGTACCACGCCCAGCTGATCCAGGCCCTGCCAGCGCTGCAGGCGCCCTTGTGGCGCATCACTCAGTAGCCAGAGCTCGTTCTCCACCACGGCGGCGGCGGAGAAGCCGCCCTGGGGCAGACCGGCGGCATCCGCGCGGGGCAGCTGGGCCTGGGCCACCAGCTCCCAGCCGGCGCTGAGGGGACAGGGCAGGAAGGGGGTCGCCAACAACGACAGAACGGAAGGAGGACAACAAGCAAGAAGGGCGCCCCGTGTCGGGCGCCCTTGGGCCTGTTGCAGGGATCGCGCTGCCCCGGTCCTGGCCTCTGATTCATAGATAAATCCGCCGCGGTGCCGTGTCAGTACGGCAAACCCTCCTCCTTCTCGGCCGGCGGTCCCGGGGAGCCGGCGGCGGACTCAGGCCCCGCCGCTGGCGGCCAGGGAGGTGGGCAGGGAGGCGGCTTGGGTGGGGGGCAGCGGGGCCTTCACCAGCTCCGCCGCGATGGCGCCGTCGAAGGAGACACGGCCAGGACCCAGCAGCAGCAGGGCCAGGCTGCCGCCCAGGTAGAGCACCACCAGCTCGAGCACGTAGATGTTCAGCCCGGCGGTGAGGATGTGGTGGTAGGCGGCCACGCCCATCGTGCCGGCGATGGCGAGGGCCCCCAGGGGGGTGAGCAGGCCCAGGATCAGCAGCCAGCTGCCCACCACCTCCGAGAGGCCGGCCACCCAGGCGAGCACGAGGGGAAAGGGCAGATGCAGGGACGCCACATAGGTGTCGGCGAAGGCCTGGGGATCGGCGAGCTTGTCCTGGCCGTGGTGGATCATCATCAGGCCGATCGCCACGCGCAGGATCAGCAGGCCGGCGTCGGCGAAGACACCACGCCCCAGCAGGTAGCGCTGCAGCCCGTTGCGGACGGCGGGGCGCAGCACCAGGGTGGTGAGCGGGCCGGGGGCGGGGGGCAGAGCGCCGCTGCGGGCGGCCTCAAGGTCGGAGCGGTTCAGGCGCAGGAACCACAGGGCCAGGCAGGCCGCGGTGAAGCCGCCGAGACCTTCCAGCAGTTGAAGGGTGGACATGGAGCGTGCACGCAGGCAGGGATGGCAAGACTCTGGCAATCCACGTAACGGAACGTGAAGGCGCCATGGCAGGCCGCCCGCCACCCCTGGCAGGTCCCCGTTGCCCGCGGGGACCTGCCACAGTGTTCACACTTCTTAATGCCGTCATGACCGTCGGGGAGCTCTTTCTGGAGTCGGTGTCCACCGGGGTGATCACGCCCGCGGAGCTGAGCTGGGTGGCCGGGCGTCAGCACCTCTTCTCCAGGGTGGAGGAGGCCGCGGCGGTTCGGCTGGGGCGCCTGCTGGATCAGGGGGTGATTCAGCTCGGCTGCCGGCTGGGCGTGCCCCGGGTGGCCTCTGGGGCCTCCATGGCCTCCGGCGAGGGCGCCAGGAAGCGCGCCGCGTAGCGCCGACCCCGCTCCAGGAAGTCCTCGCCGAAGAGCTCGCCGAACTGGTCTTCCACCCCTCCGAAGGCCCGTCGCATCCGCTCCCGTCCCAGCGCCAGGAACTGCCCGGCGGACTGGGCATAAAACGACCGGGCGGCCGCGGCATCGCCGTTCTTGAAGGCCGCGATGTACAGCCCGCGCACCGCATCGAGCCAGGGGACGACGCTGGGGTCGAAGTCGACCACGGCCCCATCGGGCCAGCGGATCTGCTTGCTCACCATGAACCCCATCACGGTCTTCATGCAGGCGCGGGTCCGCTCCACCCCGAGATGGCCGTCGAGTTTGCGGCGGAAGGCCCACTGCACGCAGCCGTTGGTCACCTCTAATGCCCGCAGCAGGGCGACCGCCTCGAGCTGGTCGGCAGGCAGGGTGCGCCACTGCTCGAAGGCCCGCTGCACCTCTTCGGTGAAGCGCTCCGGATCGGCGTCCAGATACTCCTCGAGATCGGGGACGTCCCGAAGGCGTGCCCACACGACCGCGCCGGCGCTCGAGCTGTCGGTGGTCGGGCTGGCGGTGGCCAGGTTGTTGGTGGCCAGGTTGTCAGGGGAGTCCGGGGCCATCGTCGACGCGGGTTCAGGAACCAGCCTGGAATCCTCCCGCTTTCCCATGGCCGGCTCCGGATCGCCCCGGATCCCCCAACTGCTGTTACAGTTCCTTCACATTCCGCAACTAAGCGAAATCATGTCCGACTCCACCTCCCGCTTCGGCTTCGTGGCCTTCGCCGAAACCTGGAATGGCCGCCTGGCCATGCTCGGCTTCGTGATCGGTCTCGCCACCGAGCTGCTCACCGGTCAGGGCATCCTGGGTCAGATCGGCCTCGGCTGATCGCCCCCGGCACCCCGCCGGGCGGTGCCGTCGTTCCCGGGAACCAGGCCATGTCCGCCTCACTCGCCTTTGTCCTGGCTCCCCACGATCACCTTCCCCCCGACGGCCCCGCCGTCTGGGGGGATCTGCTGCAGGCGCAGAGCCAGGGAATCCGCGAGGCCCAGGCTCTGCGCCTCTTTGATGTTGCGCCATCCCTGGTGGCTGCGCTGCCCGGACTCGGCTTCGAAGGAACCGTTCCGGCCGGGCTGCAGGGCCAGGAGCGCTGCCGGCTGATCTGCGACGCCGCCATTCCCCGCTTCGCCGTCGACTCCCTCTGGCTGGCGGCCTACGCGGTGTCCTGCGATGACCCGCAGCAGGTACATGCCGTGGATCGCTTTCCCCTGCGGGAGGCGCACAACGAAGCCTGCTGGTTCTATCCCACCGACGATGGCACCTACCTCTCCTGGCAGAACGCCCGTCAGCTGACGCTCGGGCCTGGCACCCTGGCCGACCCCGCTGTGCCGGCCGCCCCTGAGGACTACCGGCGCAGTGATGTGCACGTGCTGTGGTCGCTGATGGCTGACGACCCTGATCTCACCTGTGTGGGCATCACCTGGAAGGGCGTGCGCATCGCCTGGCCGGAGCTGGATGTCCAGCCGGCGGCCATCGCCACCTGGCGGGCCTTCGAGGTGGTCAGCAGTGCATCCCCCAGCTACCGCCCCCTCGCGCTCCACACCGTCCACCCGGCCTGAGGGACGGCCGGCCGGCCGGGTGGGCCGGTTCAGGAGGCCTTCTGATACAGCGCCTCCAGCCGTTCCCGGTTGAGGTCGACGTAGAGCAGGGCTTCGCCCGGTTCGGGGGCTTCGGGATGGCGGCGGGTCCGCCGGGCTGCCGGGGCTGGGGTGACGAAACCCTGGCGCATCAGGGAGAAGGCCCCGCAGAGGATCACAGCGAACGCCGCGACATAGAGAACGGAAAACAGCACAGCGGGCCCCGCAACGGCCACCAACCTAATGTAAAGAAGTGTTAAACGTGGCTGGCGCTGGCGTCCCCGGGGAGGCTGAGGCCAGCCATCCGGCGTCGTGACACCAGCAGCACCAGGCTGCGGCTTTCCAGGGGAAGACCTGTGGGCTTCCAGGCCTGAGGCTGTTGCGGCAGGTCCTGGCCAGGGGGCAGCGCCGTGTCGAGCACCCGCAGCCATCCCGAGGTGGAGACGGGCAGGTCGAAGTGCACCGCCTTGCTGTAGGCGTTCATGGCGCACCACAGCAGGGGACCCTGCACGTTGTCGTTGATGCTCCAGGCCAGGGTGTGGGACCAGCTGGCCCAGTCCGGTCGGGCGATCTCCACGCCGTGCCACTGGCGCCAGAGATGGGTGGGATCCTCCTGGCGTCGCTGGGGGCGCTCCGGCAGCGGCACTTCCGGATTGAGCAGGTCGAGCAGATGGGCGCGCAGGGCCAGCAGCCGCTGAAGGAACGTGCGCAGGGCGAGGTCGTCGCCATCGGGTTGCCAGTGCATCCAGCCGAGCGGGTTGTTCTGGCACCAGGTGTTGTTGTTCCCCCCCTGGCTGCGCCGCACCTCGTCGCCCATCAGCAGCATCGGCACGCCGGGAGCCAGCAGCAGGGTGCTGAGCAGGTTGCGCAGCTGGCGCTGCCGCAGGGCCGTCACCGCATGGTCGTTGCAGGGCCCCTCCACCCCGTGGTTCCAGCTGTTGTTGTGGTTGTCCCCGTCGCGGTTGTCCTCGCCGTTGGCCAGGTTGTGCTTGCCGTTGAAGCTCACCAGATCGGCCAGGGTGAAGCCGTCATGGGCGGTCAGAAACGTGATGGCCTGACCGGGATGGACCGGCACGTGGTGGTAGAGGTCGGGGCTGCCGCTCAGGCGCTGTCCCAGGGACCACACGCACTTCTCATCCCCCTTCCAGAAGCGGCGCAGGTCATCGCGGAAACGGCCGTTCCAGGTGGCGATCCGCCGGGCCGGAAAGTCGGCGAGTTTGTAGAGACCGCCACAGTCCCAGGGTTCGCTGATCAGTTTCAGATCGGCGAGATCCGGGTCGGCCTCGATGGCCTCGAACAGGGGTGGGTCGTCGAGCGGCGTCAGGCCGTCCCCCCGACTCAGGGCGATGCCCAGATCGAAGCGGAAGCCGTCCACCCCCAGTTCGATGGCCCAGCAGCGCAGGGATTCGAGGATCAGCCGCCGCACCAGGGGACGGTTGGCGGCGATTGTGTTGCCGCAGCCGCTCACATCCAGGTAGTCCCCAAGGGCGTTCTGCTGGTAATAGAGGCGATCGCAGAACCCCCGCCAGCTGAGGGTGGGCCCTTGCCGGTTGCCTTCGCTGGTGTGGTTGTAGACCACATCGAGCAGCACCTCGATGCCCGCCTGGTGGCAGGCCGTGACCAGCTGGCGCACCTGGGCCCGGGCCGTGAGGGGGTCGTCGCCCAGCAGGTAGTCGGGATGGGGGGCCATCCAGCTGAGCGGGCTGTAACCCCAGTGGTTGCGGCGCCCCGCCGGGGCGTCGCTGGGGTCGAAGGCCATCACCGGCAGCAGCTCGATGGCTGTGATGCCCAGCTGCTGCAGGTAGGGCAGGCTGTCGATCAGGCCCAGCAGGCTGCCCTGCCGGTGGGAGGGCACCGGACACCCCGGTCCCTGGGTGAATCCGGCCACGTGCAGCTCGTAGATCACGCTGCGCTGCCAGCTGTGGCGTGGACGGGGCGCGGCGCTGAAGTCGAACGACTCCCGCTCGGTCACCACCCCCTTGAGGCAGCGGGCGGCGTTGGGGACACTGCCCACCGCTGCGTCGCGGCTGTAACCCCGCCAGCCTGCGATGGCACGGGCGCAGGGATCGAGCAGCACCTTCGAGGGGGCGAAGCTGTGCCCCCCCGGCTGCAGCGGTCCGAACACCCGGTAGCCGTAGCAGGCCCCCAGCCCGATCCCCTCCACCTCCACGTGCCAGTGGTCGGCCGAGCGGTGCCGCTGATCCAGCTCCACCACCATGGAGGGCTCCGTGGCTTCGCCATGGGGGAACAGCAGCAGCTCCACCCGCGTGGCCAGCGGCGCCACCACCGAGAAGTTCACCCCCCGGGCCGTGGTGCTCGCCCCGAGCGGCCCGGGCCTGCCGCGCTGGATCCGGAAGGGGCCGGTCCCGAGGGGAGGGGCAGCCGCCGCAGGCGCCGGGGTGGAAGGGGCAGACAACGGGGCAGGCCAGTGCGACCCACAAACTAGGCAGAGGATCGGAACCAGGCCCGGTGTCAGTGCAAGCTCCCCCTCCGGAACCGGGTCGTCCCCCCCAGCTGGTCCTCCCCGGCCTCTGGTTGTTCGCCCCCAGCCGGGACACTCAGGGGGGCAGCAGCTGGTTGCTGGAGGCCGCCCACAGCGGGCTGGCCGGGGATCTGCTGGTGGACTGCCCCGGCTACAGCCAGGCCAACCTCGACTGGTTGCGGGCCCGCCCCCTCGGCGGCACGGTGGTGATGACCAGCCGTGAGGGTCATGGCCGCTGCCGGCGGCTCCAGGAGGCGATCGGCTGGGACGTGCTGGTGCAGGAGCAGGAGGCCTACCTGCTGCCCGGGGTGAGCGGCCTCCGCCGCTTCGGCGCCGAGTCCCGGCTGGCGCCGGGGGTGGCCCTGCTGTGGACCCCGGGGCCGACGCCGGGCGCCGCCGTGCTCCATGTGGCCGGCCCCACCCTGAACGTGCTGTTCTGTGGACGTCTGCTGCTGCCCGTGGGGCCGGGGGCGCTGGCGCCGCTGCGCACCGCCCGCACCTTCCACTGGCCGCGTCAGTTGCGGAGCCTGGCGCGGCTGCGCCGCTGGCTTCCGGAAGGCTCGCCCCACTGGATCGCCTGTGGGGGCGGGCTGGGGGCGCTGCGGGGCCAGAAGCTGGTCGCCGGCGGGGCGGCGCTGCTGGCCGGTCTGGATCTGGAGGAGGGCCTCAACGTCCCCGCGGGTCCCCTCGGCGCCCGGCGGGAGGGATAGTTCGGTGCGGATTTCGCCAATCGAGCACCAAAACCGTTGCGGCATCCTGCTTCTCGGTTGCGGCAATCGAATGGGCCCCATACCATTGGCGCGCTTGACCCGTAGACGGTTGGGGATGTCCGACCCGCCTCCCCAGATCGCCTGTCAGACCGCCACCCACCCGACCGCCACCCAGAGGCTTAACCCGTCCCATGAACAAAGCTGACCTCGTCAACCTTGTGGCTGCTCGCACCGAGCTGACCAAGACCGAAGTGTCCCAGGTCGTCGATGCCGCCATCGACACCATCATTGATTCCGTGGTGGAGGGCAAGAAAGTGTCGATCCTCGGTTTCGGATCGTTCGAGCCCCGGGAGCGTTCCGCCCGCCAGGGACTCAACCCGAAGACCGGCGAGAAGATCAAGATCCCGGCGAAGCGGGTGCCCGCCTTCACCGCCGGCAAGATGTTCAAGGATCGCGTGCAGGGCTGAGGCCACGCCGAGCCTCCCTGGCCATCCTGTCCGGCAGCCGAGGGCTGCCGGGTTTCTGCGGCGGCCCGTCGGGCCGCCTTTTTCGTGCCCTTCTCTCCCTTCTCTGCGGCCCATTTGAGTCGCCCATCTGCGTCGCCCTTTATGGCGTCGTCTTCCGTGTGCTTCGTCTGCCCCGTCATGTCCAGGACCTGATCGCTGCCGGCGTGGCCGGGCGGGCCCGGGGCTACCGGGGGCGCTTCGCCCCGTCCCCCAGCGGGGCCCTGCACCGCGGCAACCTCCGCACTGCCCTGCTCAGCTGGCTGGAGGCGCGGCTGGCCGGAGGGGAGTGGCTGCTGCGGATCGATGACCTCGACACTCCGCGCAACCGTCCGGGGGCTGAGGAGGCGATCCTGGCCGACCTTCGCTGGCTCGGCCTCGACTGGGATGGCCCGGTGGTGCGCCAGAGCCGGCGACGCGGCCTCTACGCCACGGTGCTCACGGCCCTCAGACGGGCCGGCGACCTCTATCCCTGCCGCTGCAGCCGTCGGCTGCTGGCCGATGTGTCGGCCCCCCATGGCGCCTGGCCGGTCTATCCGGGCTTCTGCCGCGACAGCCAGCGCGGCTGGGGATGGCGGGACGGCCGTCTGCCCAGCTGGCGCCTGCGGCTCGACGCCGGATCCCTGACCTGGCCGGAGCGCACCGGTCCCGAGGGGAGGCTGGATGCAGAGCGCCAGGTGGGCGATGTGGTGCTCCGCCGCGCCGATGGGTTTCTGGCCTACCACCTCGCCACCGCTGTCGATGAGCTCAGCCTCGGCATCAGTGATGTGCTGCGGGGGGAGGACCTGTGGCGCTCCACGGCCGCCCAGGTCGCGGTGATGCGGCATCTGGGGGCCGAGCCCCCCCGTTACGCCCATGTGCCCCTGTGGCGGGAGCCGGGGACCGGCCGCCGGCTGAGCAAGCGCGACGGGGCCGAGGGGCTGGCGGGTTACCGCCAGCGGGGCCTGGATGCCCCGGGCGTGATCGGGGTCCTGGCGGCCAGCGCCGCCCTGGTGCCACCCGGATCCCGGCTGAGCGCGGCGGAGCTGGTGCAGAACCTGAGCCCCGGCGGCCTGCAGCGGGTGCTGAGCGGTGCCGGTGTAGTCGCCAACGCGGAGACGGCAATGGAAAGCCCGCAGGCTTAAGGAAGCTTTCGGGATCGGCGGCGGCAAATCCACCCAGACTGAACCCACTCCTCCCGCTTCACCCGAGCCCCTGCGATGAACTCCCTGGAAGGGCTGAACCGGGCCCGAGAAACCTGCCTGCCGGAGGCCCCGGCCCCCGGACCGCTCAACAAGCCGCTCAACAAGTCGGTCGCCAGGTCGGTCGCGGACGAGGTCTGCAGCCACTGCGGCGGCAGTGGCATCCTGCGCCTGGATGACCAGCGTTTCCGCACCTGTCTGGACTGTCTGGGACAGGGACGACGCGTGCGCCGAGCGTCCGCCACCACCACCGCCGAGGTGCTCAAGCTGGCCCGACCCGGTCTCAGCGGGTCGGCTTCTTCTTCTGCTGCCTGATGAAGAAGGCGGCTGTCGCGACCACCACGGCCAGGGGAACGGCCGTCAGCAGCAGCAGGATCACGGCTGTCCAGTCGGTGTACATCGCCGCCAAGCATTGCTCTGCCATCATCCCAGCCCGCATCCCCGGCGGCCCCACCGCGTGGCTCGGCTCGTGGTTCGCGCCCACGGCCCTCATGCTTGCCCTGCTGGTGTCAGCCATGCCGGTGGGGCCTGCCGCGGCCGATGTCGTCTTCGACGACTGCCACCCCACGGCGGACGGCGGGGTCACCTGCGACACCCACCCCACCGGGGACACCCTGATGGATGACGTGGATGCCCGCTTCGGCCTGTTCAACGAGGCCAGTCCCGGCTGGAACGAGTTCGAACCCTTCGATGACGAAGGCTTCGGCGGGAATGGCGACTGAGCCTGGCCCGCCCTCAGCGCTGACAGCGCCGGGAAACGCTGCTAGCCCCGGTGTGGCGATCAGGGCCGACCATGGCAGCGACGATCCCTCTTCCTGAGCCCACCGCCGAGCTGCCGCTCGAGGCGGTGGAGCGCACCAGCCGGCTGATCCGCCAGCAGCGCGGTCGCGCCGATGCCCTGATCGAGGTGCTGCATCAGGTGCAGGAGCTCTACGGCCATCTGCCCCCGGCTGCCCTGGCCCAGGTGGCGCGGGAGCTGAGGCTGCCGCTCTCGCGGGTGCAGGGGGTGGCCAGCTTCTACCACCTGTTCCGCCTGGAGGCGCCCACCGCCCACCGCTGCGCCGTGTGCCTGGGCACGGCCTGCTTCGTGAAGGGCGGCGCCGAACTGGCGGAGCGGCTGGAGCGGCGCCTCGGCCTGAAGCTCGACGACGCTGCCGGCAACGGCACCTGGGCCCTGGAGCATGTGAGCTGCCTGGGGGCCTGCGGCCAGGCACCGGTACTGGTGGTGGACGGCCAGCTGGAGCCCAGGCTGCCGGTGGACGATCCCGCCGCCCTGGAGGCCCGCCTCGAGGCCCTCGGCCTGGCCGCCGGCGATCCCGTGGGGGCAGGGCGCTGATGACCGGCCCCACCCCGCTGCAACTGCGCTGCTGCGGCGCCAGCGGCTGCCGCTCCGCCGGCTCCGAGGCCCTGCGCTTGGCGCTGCTGGCCGCCCGCGACCAGCTGGGCGGCGCCGCCGAATCGGTGACGATCAAGCCGGTGGGCTGCCTGCGGCTGTGCGGCCGCGGCCCCCTGGTGGCCCTCGATCGCACTGGTGAGATCGGCGAGCCCGGCGAGGGGCCAGGCTCCGGCAGCACCGAGCTCTATGCCGATCTCACCCCCGAGCAGGCGTCCACCCTGCTGGAGGTGGCCACTGGCCTGGGCGCCGGTCGCGCCGATGGGCTGGCCGGCCAGCGGCTCGAGGCCGCCCACCCCTTCTTCGCGCTGCAGAAGGCGGTGGTGCTGGAGGGCTGCGGCGTGGTGAACCCCGAGTCGATCGACGACGCCCTGGCCCACGGCTCCTACGCCCAGCTCAGGCGGGTGCTGCTGGAGTGCTCCCCCGAGCAGGTGCGCGACCAGGTGAAGCGCAGCGGCCTGCGGGGCCGCGGCGGCGCCGGCTACCCCACCGGCCTGAAGTGGGACACCGTGGCCCTGCAGCCCCCCGGGCCCCGCACGGTGGTGTGCAACGCCGACGAGGGGGACCCCGGCGCCTTCATGGACCGCAGCGTGCTGGAGAGCGATCCCCACCGGCTGATCGAGGGCATGGCGATCGCCGCCTTTGCGGTGGGGGCCGAGCATGGCTACGTGTACGTGCGGGCGGAATACCCGCTGGCGATCGAGCGCCTGCGGCTCGCCCTGAAGCAGGCCCGCGCCAAGGGGCTGCTGGGGGTGGGCATCGCCGGCAGCCGCTTCAACCTGCGCCTGGAGGTGCGGGTGGGGGCCGGTGCCTACGTGTGCGGCGAGGAAACGGCGCTGCTGGCCTCGATCCAGGGGCAGCGCGGCACGCCGCGGCCGCGGCCGCCCTTCCCCGCCCAGGTGGGTCTGTGGGGAGCGCCCACCCTGATCAACAACGTGGAGACCCTGGCCGCGATTCCAGCGATCCTGCGCGAAGGGGGCGACTGGTACGCCGCCATGGGCACCGAGGGCAGCAAGGGCACCAAGGTGTTCGCCCTCTCCGGGGCGGTGGAGCGCACCGGGCTGGTGGAGGTGCCGATGGGCACCAGCCTGCGCACGGTGGTGCAGACCATCGGTGGCGGTGTGCCCGGCGGCGAGGGCCCCGACGCCGGCGTGAAGGCGGTGCAGACCGGCGGCCCTTCGGGGGGATGCATCCCCGCCCACCTGCTCGACACGCCCGTGGACTACGAGAGCCTCAGGGCCCTGGGCTCGATGATGGGTTCGGGCGGGCTGGTGGTGATGGGCGAGCGCACCGCCATGCCGGAGGTGGCGCGCCACTTCATGCGCTTCAGCGTGAACGAGAGCTGCGGCAAGTGCGTGCCCTGCCGCGCCGGCACCGTGCAGCTGCTGCAGCTCCTGGATCGCTTCGTGGAACGGCGGGCGTCGCTGGAGGATCTGCGGCGGCTCGAGGAGCTCTGCCGGATGGTGGGCGCCACCAGCCTCTGCGGCCTGGGCCAGGCGGCGCCCAACCCGGTGCTCAGCACCCTGCGCTACTTCCGCCAGGAGTACCAGGCGGCCTGCCGGGAACCGGCCCAGTGCGAACCGCTCGATGCCTGCCTGCTGCAGGAGGTGAGCCCATGAGCGTGCACACCCTCACGGTGGATGGGGTGGAGGTGGCCGTGCCCGATGGCGCCAGCCTTCTCGATGCGGTGCGGGCTGCCGGCGCCAGCCTGCCCACCCTCTGCCACCTGGATGGCCTCAGCCCGGTCGGCGCCTGCCGGCTCTGCCTGGTGGAGCTGGAGGGCAGCGGCCGGCTGCAGCCGGCCTGCGCCACCGCCGCCAGCGAGGGCCTGGCGGTGCTCACCAACACCCCCCAGCTGCAGGAGTGGCGGCGGATGGCGGTGGAGCTGTTCTTCGCCGAGGGCAACCATGTGTGCGCCTTCTGCGTGGCCAACGGCGCCTGCGAGCTGCAGGACGTGGCGGTGGCGGTGGGGATGGACCACTCCCGCTTCCCTTACCAGTACCCCCACCGTCGGGTGGACGCCTCCCATCCCCAGTTCGCGATCGATCACCACCGCTGCATCCTCTGCACCCGCTGTGTGCGGGTGTGCGACGAGATCGAGGGGGCCCACGTGTGGGACGTGGCCAACCGCGGCGCCGACTGCTCGATCATCGCCGGGCTGGATCAGCCCTGGGGCGAGGTGGCGGCCTGCACCTCCTGCGGCAAGTGCGTGGACGTGTGCCCCACCGGCGCCATCTTCCGCAAGGACGACACCACCGCCGAGAAGGAGGCGCACCGCGAGCGGCCCCGGCTGCTGCGCAGCGCCCGCGAGCAGCACCAATGGCAGAACCAGTGACCATGAGCACCCAGGCACCCAGGCTGCGTTTCGCCACCGTGTGGCTGGCCGGCTGCAGCGGCTGCCACATGTCGTTTCTCGATCTCGACGAGTGGCTGTTCGAGCTGGCCGCCCATGTGGACGTGGTGTTCTCGCCGGTGGCCAGCGACGTGAAGGAGTTTCCCGAGGGGGTGGACGTGTGCCTGGTGGAGGGGGCGGTGGCCAACGCCGACAACCTCGCGCTGGCCCTGCAGCTGCGCCAGCGCACGCGGCTGGTGGTGTCGTTCGGCGACTGCGCCGTGAGCGGCAACGTGCCGGCCCTGCGCAACCTCTGGAGCGGCGTGGATGGCGGCAGCCGCCAGAGCGTGCTGGATCGGGGCTACCTGGAGCTGGCCGACACCGGCGCCCAGCATCCCCATGCGCCGGGGATCGTGCCGGAGCTGCTGGAGCGGGTGCGGCCGCTGCACGAGGTGATCCCGGTGGATCTGTATCTGCCCGGCTGTCCGCCGAGTGCGGAGCGCATCCGCGCCGCCATCGAACCGCTGCTCCGCGGCGAGACGCCGGCGATGGAAGGCACGGCGATGTTGAAGTTCGGCTAGCTGCCAGCAGGACCCACCCCATGACCCGCACGATCACGATCGACCCGGTGACCCGCATCGAGGGGCACGCCAAGATCACCCTGCACCTCGATGAAGCGGGCCGGCTGGCTGATGCCCGCTTCCACGTGGTGGAGTACCGCGGCTTCGAAACCTTCTGCGAGGGCCGGCCGTTCACCGAGATGGCAGGGATCACGGCGCGGATCTGCGGCATCTGCCCGGTGAGCCACCTGCTGGCCGCGGCGAAGACGGGCGACAAGCTGCTGGCGGTGCAGCCGCCGCCGGCGGCCCGCCAGCTGCGGCGGCTGCTCAACCTGGCCCAGCTGTGCCAGAGCCATGCCCTCTCGTTCTTTCATCTGAGCAGCCCTGATTTCCTGCTGGGCTGGGAGAGCGATCCGGCCAAACGCAATGTGTTCGGGCTGATGGCGGCCGATCCGGATCTGGCCCGGGCCGGCATCCGCCTGCGCCAGTTCGGCCAGCAGGTGCTGGAGCTGCTGGGGGGCCGCAAGATCCATTCGGCCTGGGCCGTGCCCGGCGGCGTGCGCACGCCCCTGAGCGCCGAGGCCAGGGCGTGGATCCTGGAGCGGCTGCCGGAGGCGAAGGCCACCACGGCCAAGGCGCTGGAGATCTACAAGCGGCTGCTGGATGGGCCGCTGCAGCGGGAGCAGGGCAGCTTCGGCGATTTCCCCTCCCTGTTCATGGGCCTGGTGGGGCCGGGCGGCCGCTGGGAGTGCATCGACGGTCTGATCCGCTTCACGGACAGCACCGGAGCGGTGGTGGCCGATGGCCTCAGCGAAGACGACTACGCCAGCTTCCTGGGCGAGGCGGTGGAGAGCTGGAGCTACCTGAAGTTTCCGTTTTACAAACCCCTGGGCTATCCCGGGGGGATCTACCGGGTGGGGCCCCTGGCGCGGCTGAACGTGTGCGAGGCGATCGGCACGGAATGGGCCGATCGGGAGCTGCAGGAGTTCCGCCAGCGCACCGGCACCGTGGAGAGCAGTGGCCGCATCGTGACCTCCTCGTTTGCCTATCACCACGCCCGGCTGGTGGAGATCGTGGCCTGCCTGGAGGGGATCGAGCAGCTGGTGGTGGACGACAGCCTGATGCGTGGTCGCATCCGCGCCCGCGCCTCCCTCAATGCGAATGAGGCGGTGGGGGTGAGCGAGGCGCCACGGGGCACCCTGTTTCACCACTACCGGGTGGACGACGACGGCCTGATCACCCGCGTGAACCTGATCATCGCCACGGGCCAGAACAACCTGGCGATGAACCGCACCGTGGCCCAGATTGCGCGGGAATTCATCCCCGAACCGGTGGCCGAGGGGGCCGAGATCCCCGAGCCGCTGCTGAACCGGGTGGAGGCGGGCATCCGCTGTTTTGATCCGTGCCTCTCCTGCAGCACCCATGCGGCGGGTCAGATGCCATTGCACGTGGAGCTGCGCGATGCTGCAGGGGGGCTGGTGGCGGAACGGCTGCGGGGGTGATGGGGCTGGCGTGTTGCCTTGGTTTGAACGGTTTCTGCTGATGCGCATCAACTCCAGGACTCCGACGCGCTTGTTTGAGAGCCATTGCTGCGAAAGGGGTCTCGGGTGATGTCCTCTGACGTGTGGGCGCTCATGCCGCTGGCTCGAGAGGATTCCTGTGTCAGGAGGATCAGCCCAGATGGCGTTAGGCAAGGTGGCTTTGTTTCGCGCGCTTTCTCTGCTCTAAAGTCATGCTTGTTCGATATTTGCCATCATGGCCGAACCTTCGGAACTTAACGATGAACCCTCGCAGGAGGATCTAGCCATCAAAAATCAATCCCTGGCTGCCAGGTTGCAGATAGCCGTTGCTATAATGGTTCCATTTTTTGGCGTAGTGAATACATGGCAATCTCAGTATCTCCAAACACAGCTGCAGCAGGTGAGGCAAGAAGCGGAAAGAAAGCAGCAGTTTGCAGGCAGCATACAATCACAGTTGGATAATCTCACGGGCAAGGATCCCACAAAGGCCAAGGTGGCACTGGCGAGTCTTTATACTCTTGCGAAAGAGGAGGGCGACAAGACAATACTCTTTACCATCGCGATTGTAAGCCAAAATGAAGAATTGAAGAAGACAATAGCGTCATTGGTCGCGGATGACAGCGCCGCGTCGCAAGAATTTAAAGACAAACTTATTTCTAAGCTCGGAAGAATCGTTGACGTCCATGGCCGCACGTCATCAGCGTCTGATTCGAGGCCTCAGAATGATCTCTCCACTGAGAAGCAGCTGCTTGAGCAGTTGACACAGGACAAGAAGAATCTAAGTGGTTGGATGTACTTGGGCAAATCGGCGGCCGGTGGTAATCAGCTTGGCTCAGACAAGACGGTGACGAGCAGCCGGGTTCCAGGGAAGAATGAAGAGATCACGCTCCAGACAGCCTGTAACCTGAGGGAAACCGCGCCAACTGGAAGGGCGCTCGGCAGCATCAAGGGTATTGTCAGTAAAGGCACTAAGGCCAGGGTGCAAGAAATAAAAAGAAAAACCCTTGATGGGTCAAGTGAAGCGGTATGGGGCAGGGTTACCATCAGCGACTAGCTCAACCCACAAGGCCCAACGGGCCCCTTGAGTGGATAGGCCGCCATCGAGTCTCTGAACGCGTTCTGCACTCCCTTTCTGCCACTCAGGGCAGCGTTGAGAGTAGAGGTCACGATCGGGCATCAGCCATCGGTGGTCCCATTCCTTGGGATTCCAGCCTCAGTGCCCGTGTGTAGCGGGGTGAATCCATCAGCAGCTGGACATTCTCAGCGGTGAAGGCGTCCCATGGCGCCGGCCAGGACTTCCCCGACCGGGAGGGCAAGTTCGTGATGGAAGCCGACGAGTCGCCGCTTCTGCTGGAGTCCGTGGAATCGGCGCTTGTGGGCGATCTGGATCTGCGTGGATTTCTAGGGCTTGATCCCGATGCTCGCAAGGGATACAAAATAGTGAGCATGGAAATGCACATCACGGGCGCTCTCAGTGAGGCTCAGGAGCGGGAAGTGATGGGGCTCGGTTGCACCTACTCTCCCGTCTTCAGCATGATGTCACCGGGTGTGCCGATCTCCGTGGACCTGGTGGCATGAGCAGCCACTGCAGCATCTGGCCTTGGCATGACGCCCGTGCTTCCTCGATCTCGGCAGGCCGTTCTGCCACCGCTGTGGGGGCTCCTGTTCGGGGGGCTGCCGCCCTGGCCCACCCCAGGCGCCGACCGATGTCGATCAGGGACTTCGATCAGGGGCTTCGTTGTTGCGATGCGTTCAACCATGCGGAAGCGAACCGGGCCTTCCGCCATGCCGTTCAGCTCGGTCCCAGCGGTGTCCTCAGCTCTTGGGGGGAGACCGGGGCCAGGGCAGCGTGTCTGCAGGCCCGCGCTCTCCGCGGCTCGCCGAGGATCGCGGAGGGCTGCATGCCGCCTGGGCCGACGGGCTGGGGGGCTGGTGCGGAGTGATCTGGAGGATCGGGACATCCGCACCCGCCAGGCGGAGGCACTGATGAAGCTCGCTTCTTGGCAGTACTGGAACAGGGATGGATCTCCCAACCATCCCGGGGCTCACCTCCTCTCCATCCATGCGGTCGAGAAGGTGCAGCCGGATCGGGCCGTGAAGGCCGCTGAACGACTGCTCGGTCACATCGACGTGCGGCTGGCCTGCCAGCACAAGGCGATCACGGCCTACGAACATGCGGTCCATGCCGAGGAGGCCTACATCCGCGAGGATCGGCCTGCCTGATCAGGCCGCCCTGGCCAGCAGGATGAGCCCGATGGGCAGCACAGCCGCCAACGGCTCATGCCGGGACAGGTGCGACGGAGTCAGCGCCAGTCATCGAGGATGAAGACATCGGGTCTGTTGTACCCAGGGTCGTTGGGCCTGTGCATGACGACACCGGGCATTTCTGTACGAAAACCTCGGGCAACCATGCACGCATGGGCAGCCTCATGGCTGGTGTTCACACCGGCCAGCAGACGCGTGAGCTTCCGGGATGCTCCATGACCTTCACACAGGGCGAGCAAGGTCTCGAACTGTTCGGCGGCCCGGGGACCGGAGCGCACGGCACCAAATTTGATATAGCAGACACCACGGCCGGCCTCGCTGCCGGCGCCGCAATGGCAGACCGCAAAGGCTGCCAGACCTGCCCCATCCCACAGCAGCACCGTATCGCCCAGTGCCTGGGCCTGAACGGCTTCGATCTCCCGTGAGAGATCCAGGCCTGGGTAGAGCGCATCCGTGAGGGCTGCACAGGCTTGGAGACAATCCAGGCGCTGCTGGGGGGTGAGCTGGGAGTAGGTGGTCCCAGGCATGTCCGAGCCATCCATCTGGATCGGCTTGGCCATGATGAAGGTCAGAAAGCGTGGATAAAATCCAAACTTTGCATACAGCGCATGGTGCTTGGGGCTGTTGGCAAAGGTGAACAGTCCGGCTTGCCGAATCTCCCATTGGTCAAACAGATCCATGACCGGCTCGATCAGGCCTTGGGCAATGCCTTGATTCCAGTGATCCGGGTGAACGGAGAGGGGCCCAAAGGTGCCCACGCTCCCCCAGCGACAGGCGATGTTGCAACCCACCAACGTTCCGTCCAGATCGGCTGCGAAGGCTGCTGTCGGGTCGAGCTTCCAACGGGGTTGGACGTAATTCGCATCGCCACCGAAATCTCTGGGCTCAGGCAATCCGACGAACGTGCCAAAGGCGAGGCGAAAGAGATCTTCAGCCTTGGCCAGCTCCTGCTGTTGAAGAAGTCGGATGGAAAGGTTCACGAGCGGAACGCTGCTGTCCTGGGATGGCAAAGCGTAGCGATAGCTGCTCGGGCACCAATGGCGACTCCGCAATCATCACAAAGAGTCATAGCCTTCCGTCTTGAGCGCAATCAACGCGCCCTGGTCTCGGTCTGCCAGGCCCTCGCCACCGGCGATGAAGGCTGGGCTCAGCCCTCTCCAGGCTCCCGAATGGATGCTCGAGTTGTTCGCGTCGATCGACGCGTTGGATGTTTCGGTGGGATCCGGATTTCTGGTCTTTGGCGGTGATGTGGTGATGCGGTTCGGGCCTGAAACCATCCAGGGCATCGAAGCTGTCAAGGATTTCCTTGAAGGATTTCTTTGTGAGATTGGATGCTCCCTTCGACACCCAGCACGTCGCAGATCGGCTGCTTGGCTGTGATCGTGCCTTCTCGATGCAGGGAAGCGCCATCCTCAGCACGAAGGGCGATCGCCAGGGGCAGGCCCTCAGGCCTCGCCATCCTGGGGATCTGGCCAGGGGATCCAGATGCAGCAGCAGGGCGTGATCGGCATCGGCAACCCCCTGCGCGGCGACGACGGCGTGGGCCCGCGCCTGGCTGAACAGGTCGGTGGCCGCAGCGTGCATCAGCTCACGCCGGAGCTGGCGGCTGAGCTGGCGCCGCTGCAGCGGGTGCTGTTCGTGGATGCCTGGCCTGTGCCCCCTGCTGCGGCAGCCAGGCCCCTGCCCCGGCTCGATCCGCTCACGAGCGCGTGCTCCCGTGGCCATGCCGGCATCAGCCATCACCTGGATCCCGCCCATCTCCTTGCGATCACGGCCGCCCTCTATGGCCGTGCCCCCCGCGCGGCCCTGCTGCGCGTGCCGGCCTACGCCTTCCAGCACGGCACGGAGTTCTCGCCGCCGCTGCTCGCTTCCCTGCCGGCGGCCCAGGAGCTGCTGCAGCAGTGGCTGCAGGAGGGGCGCGGCGATGCATGAGCTCAGCCTGATGGAAGCCGTGCGCCGGCAGGCCCTGGAGCAGGCCGAGCGTCACGGCGGCGGCCGCATCACCGCCATCACCCTGCGCATCGGCAGCCTGGCCGGCGTGGAACCCGAGGCCCTGGCCCTGGCCTTCGACGTGGTGATGGCCGGCACGGCCGCCGCCGGGGCACAGCTGCGGATCGAGCCGGTGGCGGCTGCCTGCTGGTGCGGCCCTTGCCAGGCTGAATTTCCTGCTCTGGATGGGCTGTGTGAGTGCCCTCGCTGCGGAGCCATCAGCCGCCAGCTGTTGCGCGGCCGTGAACTGCAGCTGGCCTCGCTCGATCTGGTGGATTCCTGATCCCGGGCTCAGCCCAGCGCCTGGGGATCCCACTGGTCCGGGGCGATCACGAACAGCAGATCTCCCGCCTCCAGGCGGGTGTCGCTCGGAGGGTTGCCCAGCGGCTGGCCCTGGCGGGTGATCGCCAGCACGGTCACCCCATGCTCGCGGCGAAGCCCGGAGCTGGCCACGCTGTGGCCCACCAGGGGAGAGTCGGGGGCGAGCCGCAGGGTGTGGGTCGCGAGGTCGGGCACGGCCACCCGCAGATCGGTGAGCGAGGTGGCCTGGGGGGCCAGGCTGCGGGTCATCCGGCGCCACTCGCCGCGCACCTCTCCCACCAGCCGGGTGATGTCCTCCCGGGGCACCAGCAGGCGGGCCAGCACCCGGGAGAACACCTCGATCGACACCTCCAGTTCATCGGCGATCACCTCGTCGGCGCCGAGGGCCAGCAGGGGCTCCACCTCCCGCAGGTAGCGGCTGCGCACCAGCAGGAAGGCGTCCGGGGCGAGGCGACGGGCCTGCTCCACGATGCGCCGGGTCGCCGCCGGATCGTCGATCACCACCACGATCGCCCGGGCACGATCGGCCTGGACCAGCGCGAGGATCGCAGGGTGGCCGGCATCGCCGAAATGGATCGGCTCGCCCTGCTCCAGGCCCTCCCGCACGATGGCGGCATTAACCTCCACCACGGCGTAGGGAACACCGCTGTGGCGGGCCGTGTGGGCCAGGTTGCGGCCGGTCACCCCGAAGCCCGCGATCACCACATGGCCCTCCAGGCCGGCCCCCTCCGGTTCCGCGGCAGGGGCCGGCAGGCGGCGCTGCAGCCGCACCAGCGGGGTGCGGCTGAGCAGGTCGGCGCAGCGGGGGGCCGCGGCCACCAGCAGGGGGGTGAGGATCATGCTCAGTACCGCCACATCGAGCACGATCTGCAGGATGTCGCCGCCGAGCAGCCCAGCTCCCACGCCGGCCTTGGTGGCCACCAGGGAGAACTCGCCCACCTGGCCCAGTGCCAGCCCCGCCAGCACCGCATGGCGCAGCGGCAAGCCCAGCAGCAGGGCCGAACCCGCCGCCACCAGCGGCTTCACCACGATCACCCCCAGGGTCAGCAGGGCCAGGGTCAGGGGGTGGGCGAGGAGATAGCCGATGTCGAGCAGCATGCCGATCGACACGAAGAAGAGGCTCATCAGCACGTCCCGGAACGGGAGCATCACCGCCACCGCCTGATGGGCGTACTCCGATTCCGAGAGGATGAAGCCCGCCAGAAAGGCGCCGAGGGCCAGGGAGAGCCCCATCGACTGGGTAAACAGGGCGATCCCCCCGCAGAGCATGAACACGCCCAGCAGAAAGGCCTCCGAACTGCGGGTGCGGGTGATGTGCTCCAGCACCCAGGGCACGGCCCAGCGGAAGGCGCCGATTCCGAACGCGGCCACGAGCAGCACCCGGGCCACCAGGGCGCCGAGGGCCGCCAGGCCGGAACCGCCACCTCCGGCCAGCAGGGGAGCCATCAGCATCACCGGCACCACGCCGATGTCCTGGTAGATCAGGGTGGCCAGCACCATCCGGCCGTGGGGTGTTTCGAGCTGGCCGCGCTCCTCGAGCATCCGCAGCACGATGGCCGTGCTGGAGAGGGCGATCACGAAGCCGATGTACAGGCTCTGGGCCGGCGGCAGGCCGAGCAGCAGCAGCGTGGCCGCCACCACCGCTGCGGTGCCGAAGAACTGGGCGGTGCCGCCGATGCTGAACTGGCGGCGCAGCCGGGTGACATCGGCGATCGAGATCTCCAGGCCGATCACGAACAGCAGCAGCACCACCCCGATCTCCGCCAGCAGCTCGATCTCGTGGGCGTTGCGGATCAGGCCGAGGGTGTCGGGCCCGGCCAGCACGCCCGCCAGCAGCAGGCCGATCGAGGAGGGCAGCCGCAGCCGGTGGCAGACCACGGCCGCCAGCACCGACAGGCCGAAGATCACGACGATGTCGAGCAGCAGACTCTGCATCTCGGCGGGCGTTTTCCGCTGCGTGGCACCCCGCCTTCGACGCTAGTCAGCCGGGGATGGCCTTCCTAGCCTGAGGCCCCGGGGACGCGCCGATGTGCACCGACTGCGGCTGCGCGCTTGACACGGCGGCCCCCGCCCCACCGGCCTCCCCGGCGCCCCGCACGCTGCACCTGGAGCTGGGTCAGGCCCTGCTGGCCCGCAACGACAGCCAGGCTGCCGGCCTGCGCCGGCGTTTCGCCGCGGCCGGCCTGCCGGTGGTGAATCTTCTCTCCTCGCCGGGCTCCGGCAAGACCGCCCTGCTCGAGAGCCTCGGCCGGCAGGAGCTGGGGAGAAGCCGGATCGGCGTGATCGTGGGGGATCTGGCCACCGATCACGATGCCCGGCGCCTCCAGGCCGCCGGGCTCGAGGCGGTGCAGATCACCACGGGCCAGGCCTGCCATCTGGAGGCGGCCATGGTGGAGCGGGCGCTGGGCGGGTTCGATCTGGCGGCCCTCGACCTCCTGGTGATCGAGAACGTGGGCAATCTGGTCTGCCCCGCCGCCTATGACCTGGGCGAGGGCCAGCGGCTGGTGATGCTGTCGGTGACCGAGGGCGAGGACAAGCCGCTCAAGTACCCCGCCAGCTTCGCCTCGGCCGACGTGGTGGTGATCAGCAAGCGCGACCTGGCGGATGCCGTGGGATTCGACCGCCGTCAGGTCCTCCGCCATCTCGAGCGGGTGGCCCCCGGGGCGCGGATCGTGGAGACCTCCGCCCGCACCGGCGAGGGCCTCGAGGAGCTGCTGGCCGTGATCGGGCTGCCCCAGGCGGGGTGAGCGCCTCTGCGGCTGGGGCTGCGGCCCGGCTGTGGCTGGACTGCCGCGGCGTGGTGCAGGGGGTGGGCTTCCGGCCGCTGGTGCATCGGCTGGCCGCGGAGCTGGCGCTGGCGGGCGCGGTGGAGAACGTGGCCGGCGGGGTGAGAGTGGAGCTCCAGGGGGAGCGGGGGGCCCTGGAGCGCTTTCTGGAGCGCCTGCCCCGGCAGCTCCAGCCGCCGGCGGCCCTGGAGCCCCTGCACCCGCTCTGGCTGGAGCCGATGCGGCCGGCCCCGCGCGGGCTGCGCATCGCCGCGGCCGCGGCGCGGCCGCTGGGCACCGGCCTGGTCGCCCCCGCCCTCGCCGCCGACCTGGCGCCCTGCCGCCGCTGCCTGGCCGAGCTGGAGGATCCGCTCAACCGGCGCTTCGGCTACCCCTTCATCAGCTGTTCGGCCTGCGGGCCCCGCTACAGCATCGCCACGGCGGAGCCCTACGCCCGCGCCCACACCACCCTGGCGGCCTTTCCGCTCTGTGCGGCCTGCCGGCGCGAATTCGAGGATCCCGGCGATCGCCGCTTCCACGCCGAGACGATCGGCTGCCCTGCGTGCGGCCCGCGGCTGCGGCTGTGGACCGGGGTGGACCCCGCCGAGCCTGCAGGGGTGGAGCCGATCGCCGCGGCGGCGGCGCTGCTGCGGCAGGGCCGCATCCTGGCCTTGCAGGGGGTCGGCGGCTTCCAGCTGCTGGTGGATGCCACCGATCCCGGCGCGGTCAGCCGCCTGCGGCGGCGCAAGCGGCGGCCCGACAAGCCCTTCGCCCTGCTGGTGGACGACCCGGCCGCCCTGGGGGACGTGGTGACGATCAGCCCCGAGGAGCTCGTGCAGCTGCGCAGCTCCGCCGCCCCGATCGTGCTGCTGCGACGCACGCCGCCAGGGGCGGGGAGGGAGGAGGCGTTCGCGGCCGTGGCGCCCGGCAGCCCCTGCCTGGGGGTGATGCTGCCGGCCTCGCCCCTGCATCTCCTGCTGGCCCGGGCGGTGGGGAGGCCGCTGGTGGCGACCAGCGGCAACCGCAGCGGCGAGCTGTTGCAGACCGATCCACGCCAGTCCCGCGCCTGGCTGGGGGATCTGGCCGATGCCGTGCTGGAGCACGACCGGCCGATCGCCCGACCCCTGGACGACTCGCTGCTCCAGCTGGTGGAGGGCCGTCCGAGGATGCTGCGCCGGGCACGGGGCTATGCCCCCACCGCTCTTGCCCTGCCCGCACCGCCCCCGCCGCAGCTGGAGGCGATCGCCCTGGGCGGGGATCTCAAAGCTGCCCCGGCGCTGCTGCGGGAGGGGCGGCTGTGGCTGGCTCCCCACCTCGGCGATCTGGCCGGAGCCCGCCAGCAGCAGCTCCTGGAGCGCTGGCTGCTGGAGCAGGCGGAGCAGCCCGGATCCGGCGGCCAGCGGCGGATCGTCTGCGACGCCCATCCCGGTTACGTCAGCCACCGGCTGGCCTGCGCCCAGGCCGTCCGGCAGGACGTCCGGCCCGTCCTCGTGCAGCACCACCGGGCCCATGGCCTGGCGGTGGCCGCGGAGCACGGCCTGCCGCTGCCGCTTCTGGTCTGGGCCTGCGATGGCCTTGGTTTTGCGGACGGGGCGGCTCACCGGCTCTGGGGCGGCGAGTTGCTGCTGCTGCACGCCGAGGGGGCGGAACGGCTGGCGGGCCTGCGACCCTTCCCGCTGCCCGGCGGGGAGCGGGCGATGCGCGAGCCCCGCCGGGTGGCGCTGGGGCTGCTGGTGGCGACGGGCTCCGCGGCCCTGCTGGAGCACCCCGGCGCCCGGGCCTGCCGCCGCAGCTTCGCGGCCGGGGAGTGGGAGCTGCTGGTGTCGGCGGTGCGGGCCGGCTGCCAGGCGCCGCTCAGTTCGGGGATGGGACGCCTGTTCGATGGGGTGGCCTCCCTGCTCGATGTCTGCCAGCACCAGAGCCATGAGGGCCAGGCGGGCCTGTGGCTGGAGGGGCTGGCGCGGCGGGCCACGGCCGCTGGCGGGGGGGCGCTGCCGCTTCCGCTGCGGGCTGCCCCGGGGCTGCCCCTGGGCTGGCTCGACTGGCAACCCCTGCTCGAAACCCTGCTGGAGGCCCTGCGGCAGGAGGACCGCCTCGGTGCGGCCCTGCCCGATCTGGCGGCCCGCTTCCACCACGCCCTGGCCACGGCGATGGCGACGACGGCGGCGGCGGCCGTGGCGGCAAGGGCGGAGCTGGCGGCCGTGGCGCCGTCCGGCACCCCGGTGGCCCTGGCTGGCGGCTGTTTCCAGAACGCCCTGCTGCTGGAGCTCACCGCCACCGCGCTGCGCCGCGTCGGGCTGGTGCCGTTCTGGGGCGAGCAGGTGCCGTGCCATGACGGCGGCCTGGCCCTGGGGCAACTCTGGGCACTTCTGGGCCGCGTTCCTATAACGAGATCAGCCGCGCCGGCAATCCCATGTGCCTGGCCACCGCGGGGTTGATCCTGGGGATCCGCAACGCCGACGACCCCCTCTGGCGCGCCGCGGAGGTGGACTTCGGCGGGGTGCGGCAGGAGGTGAGCCTTGCCTGTCTGCCGGAGGCGGTGGTGGGTGATCGGGTGCTGGTGCACGTGGGTCTCGCCCTCGCCCTGGTGCGTGACGGCGAAGGTGATGGCCACGGCCAGGGGCGTGGCCCTGGGATTGGGGAGCCGCCGGCATGACGGCCTCCGCCTCCTCCCCCGCCTCTGTCGCCGCCACCGATGCGGCGACCCTCACCCTCGACGGCAACGAGGCCGTGGCCCGGGTGGCCTATCGCCTCCACGAGGTGATCGCCATCTATCCGATCACGCCCGCCTCGCCGATGGGCGAGTGGGCCGATGCCTGGGCGGCGGAGGGGCGGCCCAACCTCTGGGGGGCGGTGCCCACGGTGGTGGAGATGCAGAGCGAGGCGGGGGCGGCCGGAGCGGTGCACGGAGCCCTCCAGGCCGGGGCGCTCACCACCACCTTCACGGCCTCCCAGGGATTGCTGCTGATGATCCCCAACCTCTACAAGCTGGCCGGGGAGCTGACGCCGGCGGTGCTGCACGTGGCGGCCCGCTCCCTGGCGGCCCAGGGGCTGTCGATCTTCGGCGACCACAGCGATGTGATGGCCACCCGCGGCAGCGGCTGCGCGATCCTCTGCTCCACCTCCGTGCAGGAGGCCGCCGACTGCGCCGCCATCGCCGCCCGGGCCAGCCTGCGCAGCCGCCTGCCCTATCTGCATGTCTTCGATGGCTTCCGCACCTCCCATGAGATCCAGAAGGTGCAGGCGATCGACGATGGGGTGCTGCGCCAGCTGATCCCCGAGGAGGCGGTCACGGCCCACCGCCGCCGCGCCCTCAGCCCCGAGCACCCGGTGGTGCGGGGCACCGCCCAGAACCCCGACGTCTACTTCCAGGCGCGGGAGTCGGTGAACCCCTACGTCGAGGCGGCCGCGGATCATCTGATCGAGGCGATGGACCGCTTCGCCGCGCTCACCGGCCGCCGCTACCGCCCCTGCGACTACGTCGGCCCGGCCGACGCCGAGCGGGTGATCGTGCTGATGGGCTCAGGCTGCGAGACAGCCCTGGAGGCGGCGGAGGCCCTCCAGGCCGCCGGCGAACGGGTGGGGGTGCTGAAGCTGCGGCTGTACCGGCCCTTCGCCTCCCGTCTGCTGGTGGAGGCCCTGCCGGCCAGCCTCCGGGCGGTGGCCGTGCTCGACCGCTGCAAGGAGCCCGGGGCCTCCGGGGAACCCCTCTACCTCGATGTGGTGGCGGCGGTGGCCGAGCTGTGGGGCGAGGTGCACGGCGCTGTGCCGCCGCCGCGGGTGCTGGGCGGCCGCTACGGGCTCTCCTCCAAGGAGTTCACCCCGGCGATGGTGAAGGCCGTGCTGGACCATCTCAAGCGGGCGATGGCCGGTCCCGGGGCCCTCAACCACTTCACCGTGGGCATCGACGATGACCTCACCCACCGCTCCCTGCCGGTGGAGGCCGGCTTCGTGACCGAACGCCCGCGGGCCGAATGCGGCGAGGTGCGGGCGGTGTTCTACGGCCTCGGCTCCGATGGCACCGTGGGGGCGAACAAGGCCGCGATCAAGATCATCGGGGAGGGCACCGATCTGTTCGCCCAGGGCTACTTCGTCTACGACTCGAAGAAATCGGGGTCGGTGACGGTGTCGCACCTGCGGTTCGGGCCGCGGCCGATCCGCTCCAGCTACCTGATCCAGCGCCCCACCTTCGTGGCCTGCCACCAGTGGGATTTTCTCGGCCGCTTCGACCTGCTGGCCGGCATCGAGCCGGGGGGCGTGCTGCTGCTGAACAGCCCCTTCGGCGCCGCGGAGACCTGGAGCCGGCTGCCGGAGCGGCTGCGCCAGCAGATCCGCCAGGCCGGCCTGGACGTGCACCAGATCAATGCCTACCGGGTGGCGCGCGAGGCCGGCATGGGGCCCCGCATCAACACGGTGATGCAGGCCTGCTTCTTCGCCCTCAGTGGGGTGCTGCCGCGGGACGAGGCGATCGGGCGCATCCGCGGCTCGATCCGCAAGACCTACGGGCGCAAGGGGGAGGCGGTGGTGGCGATGAACCTGGCCGCCCTCGACGCCAGCCTCGACCATCTGGAGCAGCTTGACTGGCGGGCCCTCGAGGCCCAGGCCGCCCCGCCGCCAGCTCCGGCCAGTGCCGAGCCCGGCCTGGCCGAGCGCCTGGAGGCTGCGCCGGCGTTCGTGCGCGAGGTGATCGGCCCGATGCTGGAGCGCCGGGGGGACCAGCTGCCGGTGAGCGCCCTGCCCTGCGACGGCACCTGGCCGGTGGGTACGGCCCGCTGGGAGAAGCGCAGCATCGCCGCGGAGGTGCCGGTGTGGGAGAGCGAGCTCTGCGTGCAGTGCGGCAAGTGCGTGATGGTGTGCCCCCACGCCGTGATCCGCGCCAAGGTGGCGCCGCCCGAGGCCTTCGAGCTCGCCCCGGAGGGCTTCCGCACCGCCGCCGCCCGGGACCACGCCTTCAGCGGCCAGACCTTCACCCTCCAGGTGGCCGCGGAGGACTGCACCGGCTGCGGCCTGTGTGTGGAGGTCTGCCCGGCCCGCGACCGCAGCGAGCCGCGGCGCAAGGCGATCAACATGGCCCCCCAGCGGCCGTTGCGCGAGCAGGCCCGGGGCCACTGGGACTTCTTCCTGCAGCTGCCCGAGACGCCGCGCGGCGATCTCGACCTGCGCAGGATCGGCCAGCAGCAGCTGCAGCAGCCCCTGTTCGAATTCTCCGGGGCCTGCGCCGGCTGCGGTGAGACCCCGTACCTCAAACTCGCCACCCAGCTGTTCGGCGACCGGATGCTGGTGGCCAATGCCACCGGCTGCAGCTCCATCTACGGCGGCAACCTCCCCACCACACCGTGGAGCGCCAACGCCGAGGGGCGTGGTCCTGCCTGGAGCAACTCCCTCTTCGAGGACAACGCCGAGTTCGGCTACGGCATGCGGGTGGCCCTGGATCAGCGCCGGGAGGCGGCCCTGACCGATCTGCACCGGCTGGCCTCGGCGTTGCCGCCGGAGCTGGTGGAGGCCATCGGCGGCGCCGATCAGGCCGATGAGGCGGGCCTCGTCGCCCAGCGGGAGCGGGTGGCGCAGCTCCGCCGCGAGCTTCAAGCCCTGCTGGAGGGCACCGCCCCGGGCCTGGGTCAGGACGACCAGGGGCGGGCGGCAGCCCATCGGCTGCTGGAGCAGGCCGATGGGCTGGTGAAGACGAGCGTCTGGCTGGTGGGGGGCGACGGCTGGGCCTACGACATCGGCTTCGGTGGGCTGGATCACGTGCTGGCCAGCGGCCGCGACGTGAACGTGCTGGTGCTCGACACCGAGGTGTACTCCAACACCGGGGGGCAGGCCTCCAAGGCCACCCCGCTGGGGGCGGTGGCGAAATTCGCCGCCTCGGGCAAGGGCTCCGCCAAGAAGGACCTGGGCCTGATGGCGATGACCTACGGCCACGTGTACGTGGCCAGCGTGGCGATGGGCGCCCGCGATGAACACACGATCCGGGCCTTCCTCGAGGCGGAGCGGTATCCGGGGCCCTCGCTGATCTTGGCCTACTCCCACTGCATCGCCCATGGCATCGCCATGGCCCAGGGGATGGAGCACCAGAAGCTGGCGGTGGAGTCGGGCCGCTGGCTGCTCTACCGCTACGACCCCCGCCGGGCGGAGCGGGGGGAGAGCCCCCTGCAGCTGGACAGCCCGGCGCCGCGTCGGTCGCTGGAGGAGGGGATGGCGTCGGAGAACCGGTTCCGGATGCTGCGCTACGGCCAGCCGGAGCGGGCCCGCGAACTCCTGCGCCGGGCCGAGGCCGAACGGGAGCGCCGCTGGGCCGCCTACCGGGCCCTGGCCCAGCCCCACCCCAGCCCCTCCAGTCCCACGCCGCCCGGTTCGAGCCCGCCATGAGCCCCGATCTCTCCACGACCTACCTGGGGCTGAGGCTGCGCACCCCGCTCGTGGTGGGGGCCGCCGGACCCCTCAGCGAGGACCTCGCCCACCTCGAGGCCCTCGAGCAGGCCGGCGCGGCCGCCATCGTGCTGCACTCCCTGTTCGAGGAGCAGATCGAGCGCGAGCAGCTGGATCTGCACTGGCACACCCACCAGGGGGCGGAGAGCTACGGCGAGGCGCTCAGTTACCTGCCCGAGGTGGCGGCCTTCCACGAAGGCCACGATCTCTACCTGCGTCAGATCGAGCAGGCCCGCCGGCGCCTGGGCATCCCCGTCATCGCCAGCCTGAATGGCACCAGCCCCGGCCGCTGGGTGGAGGCGGCCCGCCGCATCGAGGCGGCGGGGGCCCACGGGCTTGAGCTCAACATCCATTCCCTGCCGGTCGACCCCGACCTCTCCAGTGCCGCGATCGAGGCCCGGGTGGAGGAGATCGTGCGGGAGGTGCGGGCCGAGGTGGCCCTGCCGCTGGCGGTGAAGCTCGGCCCCTTCTTCACCAACTTCAGCGCCATGGCCCAGCGGGTGGCCCGGGCCGGCGCCCAGGGCCTGGTGCTGTTCAACCGCTTCTACCAGCCGGACATCGACATCGAGGAGATGGTGGTGCGTCCGAATCTGCTGCTGAGCACGCCCCATGACCTGCGCCTGCCCCTGCGCTGGGTGGCCCTGCTGCATGGCCGGGTGTCGCTCGACCTGGCCGGCAGCAGCGGCGTGCACCGGGGCACCGATGTGGTGCGGATGCTGATGGCCGGGGCCTGCGTCACCCAGGTTGTGGCGGCCCTGCTGCGCCATGGGCCCGCCCGGCTGGCGGGGCTCGAGGACGAGCTGGCCACCTGGCTGATGGAGCACGAGGTGGCCACGGTGGCCGAGCTGATCGGCTGCATGAGTCAGGAGCGTTGTCCCAATCCGGAGGAGTACGAGCGGGCCCAGTACATGCGGGCGATCCAGAGCTACCGGCGCGCCGATGCGGCGGCCGCCCCCGGCCCCTGGTGAGCCACGTCGCCGCGCTGGCGGCCCAGCTGCGGGCCACCCAGACCCGCCCCTGGACCCTGATGGAGGTGTGCGGCGGCCAGACCCACGCCATCGTGCGCTGGGGGATCGATCAGCTGCTGCCGGAGGGGCTGCGGCTGATCCATGGCCCCGGCTGTCCGGTGTGCGTCACCCCCGCCACCGTCCTGGACCAGGCCCAGGCCCTCGCCCGCCGGCCGGAGGTGATCCTCTGTTCCTACGGCGACATGCTGCGGGTGCCGGGCAGCGCCCCGGGCGAGGACCTGCTGGGGGTGCGGGCCGCGGGCGGGGACGTGCGCTTGCTGACCTCCCCCCTGCAGGCGCTCGCCCTGGCCCGCCGGGAACCCCACCGCCAGGTGGTCTTCCTGGCGGTGGGGTTCGAGACCACCGCCCCGGCCACGGCCCTGCTGGCGCTGCAGGCCGAAGCGCTCGGGCTGGGGAACCTCTCGCTGCTGGTGGCCCATGTGCGGGTGCCGCCGGCGATGGCCGCCATCCTGCGGGAGCCCGGCAACCAGGTGCAGGGGTTCCTGGCGGCCGGCCATGTGGGCTCGGTGATGGGTCTGGCGGAGCTCCAGCCCCTGGCGAGGGACCATGGCGTGCCCGTGGTGATGACGGGCTTTGCGCCCGAGGAGCTGATGGCGGGGCTGCTGCGCTGCGTCGCGATGCTGGAGGCCGGCACGGCCGGCGTGGCCAACGCCTATCCCAGCGTGGTGCGCGAGCAGGGCAACCCCGGGGCCCGCGCCCTGCTGGAGCGGGTGTTCCGGGTGGTGGATCAGCCCTGGCGCGGGCTGGGGGTGATCGCGGCCGGCGGGCTGGCCCTGCGGCCCGAGCTGGCCTGGCTCGACGCCCGGCAGCGCTTTGCTCTGGAGGCGTACTGCGGAACGCCGGCGGCCGTTGAGGACCCGTGCGCTGGGGAGCAGTGCTCTGAGGGCCCGTGCGCTGAGGCGCAGTGCATCGCCGGCCGGATCCTGCAGGGCCGCGCCCTGCCGTCCGACTGCCCCGCCTTCGGAGGGCGCTGCACTCCGGAGCATCCCCTCGGTGCGCCGATGGTGTCCAGCGAGGGGGCCTGCGCCGCCTATCACCGCTACCGGGCCGACAAGGCCCAGGCCCGACCCGCCATGGCCCCGGGAGGTGGGGGGTGAGCGAGCGGATTCAGCTGGCCCATGGCGGCGGTGGCCTGCTGATGCAGCAGCTGATCGAGCAGGAGCTGCGCGGCCTCTACGCCGATCCCCGCCAGGTGCTGCACGATGCCGCCGCGATCGACGCCCCGCCGGGCCGGCTGGCCTTCACCACCGATGGCTACGTGGTGCACCCGCTCGAGTTTCCCGGCGGTGACATCGGCCGGCTGGCGATCACCGGCACGGCCAACGATCTGGCCATGGCCGGAGCGCGGCCGCTGCACCTGAGCGTGGCACTGATCCTCGAGGAGGGCCTGCCGATCGCGCTGCTGCGGCGGCTCGTGGCCTCGATGGCGGCGGCGGCCCGGGACTGCGGCGTGAGCGTGGTGACCGGAGACACCAAGGTGGTGGAGCGGGGCAAGGCCGACGGGGTGTTCATCACCACCAGCGGTCTCGGTGTGGTGGCGGAAGGCCGCCGGATCGATCCCACGGCGATCCGCCCGGGGGATCAGCTGCTGCTGAGCGGGGATCTGGGGCGGCACGGGGTGGCGATCCTGGCGGCGCGCCACGGCCTGGTGCTCGACCCGCCGGTGCTCAGCGACTGCGCGCCCCTCTGGCCCCAGGTGGAGCGGCTGCTGGAGCAGGGGGTGGCGATCCATTGCCTGCGGGATCTCACCCGCGGCGGGCTGGCCAGTGCGCTCCAGGAGCTGGCGGCGGCGGCGGCGGTGGAGATGGCCGTGCAGGAGGAGCGGCTGCCGGTGGCCGCGGCGGTCGCCGGCACCTGCGCGGTGCTGGGTTTCGAGCCGGTGCATCTGGCGAATGAGGGCCGCTTCGTGGCCGTGGTGCCACCCGAGGCGCGGGCCCGGGCCGAGGCGTTGCTGCAGCCGGCGGGTGGGGGCTGGATCGGCGAGGTGCGGGCGGCGGCCGGCTCGCCGCGGGTGCTGCTCACCACGGCCCTCGGCACCGAGCGGCTGCTGCTGCCGCTCAGCGGTGAGCTGCTGCCACGGATCTGCTGAGCCCCCCGGCTCAGGGGGCTGGTGGCGCCAGCCGCCAGAGGGCCAGCCCGCCGCCCCGGCCCCGCGCCGCCAGCCATCCCTCCTCCCCCTGCCGGCGGCTGGCGATCAGGGCGAAGAACGGCCGTGACCGCTCGTTCCCCGGCCGCGGCAGGGGGCGCTGCCAGAGCAGGCGGCGGGCCAGCCGCAGCTCCACCCGCTCGAACCAGAACACCAGCAGCGGGCGGCGGCCGCGCAGCGCTCCCTCTCCCACGAAGCAGAGCTGCAGGCTGCCGAGTTGCACGCTGTTGCGCACCCCGAGCGGCCCTCCGTCCATCGCCGTGATGGCCAGGCAGGCCCCGAGGGGGCGGAGCAGGGCCACCGCCGCGGGCATCGGCCGTGCCTGGCGGCGGCTCCAGAGCTGCCACAGCTGCCAGGTGCCCTCCAGGTCGTTGGCGGTCAGTCCGGAGCCGTGGCGGCGGCTGTGCTGTTCGAGCTCGAGGAGTGCGGTGCCTTCGGGGTGGGCCAGGGCCATCGGCACGATGCTCGGCGGGAACGGGGTGACGGCAGCGGGGGCAGCTTCACATGCCGCAATCGTTCTCTGGGTATCCCTGCTTATCCGGAAAGCCAGATGTTGCTAGCCACGGGCCACCTTCATACGGTAAAGGACCAGCCCCCACCGCCGCGCCATGAACTCTGCCGAAGCCTTCCCCGTCCAGGGCCTTCAGGCCTCCGGTCACCCGGCGGCCTTCGCCCAGGGGGCCGGCCACCGGGACCATGACCCGGTCGAGGCCTACTTCGAGTGCATCACCACCTGTTCCATCGACGATGGCGAGTGCGTGACCACCTGCACCGAGATCCTGCGGCAGCACAGCTGAGCGCCCCGATCTGCCCGGACCCCGCCGATGGTTGACGCCATGGGCCTGCGCCAGCGGCGCGATCCCTATCCCCATTGGGAATACGGCGATCCCGCTGGGACCGAGCTGCTGCGGGTGGTGCCCGAGCGGGGTGGGCTGGTCACCGGCTGGCGCAGCCTGGGCCGGGAATGGCTTTACCTCGATGTCGAGCGCTTCCGGGATCCGGCCCTGTCGGTGCGCGGAGGGATCCCGGTGCTGTTCCCGATCTGCGGCGGCCTGCCCGAGGATCGGTTGCCGCTGCCCCAGGGCACCTTCCGGCTGCCCCAGCACGGCTTTGCCCGCACCCTGCCGTGGCAGCTGGTCCCGTTGCCGGAAGGGGGCGGGATCCGGCTGGAGCTGCTCCATGACGCCCACACCCTGGCGGTCTATCCCTTCGCATTCCGCCTGACGCTGGAGTACCGGCTGGCCCCCGGCAGCCTGCAGATCACCGCGCTGGTGGACAACCTCGGCAGTGAACCGATGCCGTTCAGCCTCGGGCTCCATCCCTACTGGCGGGTGGGGGCGCCTGGGGGCGTGCGGCTGGAGGGGCTGCCCGAGCAGTGCATCGACCAGCGCAGCATGGCCTCCGCCTCCACCGCCGCGCAGCTGGCCGAGCTGGGATCGGGGGTGGATCTGCTGGCCCATCCGGCCGGTCCGGTGCGGCTGGTCGACCCCGCCACGGCTTCGGCGGTGGTGCTCGAAGTCACCCCCCCCCTGGACCTGGTCGTGGTCTGGACGGATCCCCCCCGGCCGATGGTCTGCCTTGAGCCCTGGAGCGCGCCGCGCCAGGCCCTGATCAGCGGCGATCGCCGGCTGGAGATCGCTCCGGGGGAGCGCTGCAGCCTGGGCTGTCACTACCGGGTGCTGGCCGGGACCGCGGCGGCCGAGGGGGCTCCGGGAACGGCGTGGCTAGAAGTGGGGTGAACGCTGGGGTGGACGCTGCGCAGGCCGCCGCATCCCGTTCCGCTCCGCCAGCAGCCCCGACCGCCATGGAAGCCCCTCCCCTCAGCGCGCACGAGGCCGAACGGCTCCTCGCGCAGGCGGGTGACGGGGGGCTCGACAGCGAGCTGGACCCGCTGGTCGGGGGTATCTGCGCCCTGACGCGCCGCCTGGCCGGCGCCGAGCTGGCCATGGTGAGCCTGGTCGACACCGAGCGGCAGTGGTTCAACAGCTGGGCGTCCGGCCGGCTTGGGGTGCAGGCCAGCGACACCCCGAGGCCGCTGGCCTTCTGCGCCCAGACGATCCTGTCGCGGGCTCCGCTGATCGTTCCCGACACCTGGAAGGACGGGCGCTTCGCGGCAGACCCCCTGGTCACCGGCGCTCCGGGGATCCGCTTCTATGCCGGGGTTCCCCTGATCGGCCGCCAGGGCCTGGTGATCGGCAGCCTCTGCGCCATCAGCCGGCAGGTGCATGGCCTCTCGGAGGAACAGGTCGACAGCCTCGAGAAGCTGGCCTCGGTGCTCGTGCAGCTGCTGGAGAGCCGGGGGCCCTCCCCTCCGGACGCCCCCAACGCCGCCGTATCGCCGGCTCCGGATCGGCTGATCAGCCGGGCGGCGCTGCTGCAGCGGCTCGAGCGGGCCTGCTCCCCGGATCCCGATCCCGATCCCGCTGCCGCCGCCGGCCCCCTTGCTCCCCTGGCCCTGCTGCGCTGTCGGTTGCGGGATTACGAGCGGATCACGGCGACCTTCGGCCGCGTGCTGGCGGAGGCCTGCCTGGCGGAGGCCTCCCGCCGCATCCTGGCCGTGATCCCCGCGACGGCCGTGGTGGCGCCCTTCTCCGAGGCGGAGGTGCTCGTGCTGGTGCCGGATCCGGGCCGGGGCGCGACGGTGCAGGCCCTGGGGGAGAGGATCCTCGCGGAGGTCAGCCGGCTGCATCGCATCGGCAACCTGCCGTTGGCCATGGCCATGGCGGTCGGGGTGGCCACCGCCGGCGAGAAGGACGCCTCGGCCACCACCCTGCTCGCCGACGCCGGCCTGGCGCTGCAGATGGCCAGCCGCTCGGCAGGCAGTGCCCTGCGCCTGGTGGATGCCCGTGCGAAGGGGACCGCCCTGGCGAGCTACCGCTTCGAAACCCAGTTCCACTCGGCCCTGCACGATCGGATTCTCGACCCCGCCTTTCAGCCCATCGTGGATCTGGCCACCGGGTGGCCCCTCGGCCTGGAGGCACTGGTGCGCTGGGAGCATCAGGGGCAGCTGCTGCCGCCGGCGCGGTTCATGCCCCAGGCCGAGGACGCGGGCCTGACCGGTGCCGTGGACCTGCTGGTGGCCGAGAAGACCCTGGCCGCGCTGTCCCAGCTGGCGGGGGCGGTCGCCGGCCTGCCGATGACGATCAGCCTCAACCTCTCGAGCAGCACCCTGAAGGACAGCGTCCTGCGCCTGCGGTGGCTCGGCATGCTCAAGGCCTCGACGCTGCCAGCGGGATGGAGCCTGCAGGTGGAACTGCTGGAGGAGGCGTTCCAGGACACCTCCGAGGCCTTTGATCAGTTCCTGCAGCACCTCACGGACAGCGGGGTGACCATCGCCATCGATGACTTCGGCACCGGTTACTCCTCGCTGGGGCGGCTGATCGCGCTGCCGATCCAGCGGGTGAAGCTGGACCGCACCTTCATCGCCCGGCTGGATTCGGGCAGGCCGGGCCCCCGCAAGCTGCTCAGCCGGATGGTGGTGATGCTGGAGGATCTCGGCCTGGAGATCACCGCGGAGGGGGTGGACTCGCCCCTGCAGAAGGCCTGGCTGCTGGACCATGGCATCCGCAGCGCCCAGGGCTATCTGTTCGCCCCGCCCCTGCCCTGCTCCGAAGCCATCCGCTACCTGAAGCGCGCCGCCGCGCCGCTGCTCAGGCCCGACGACCCCCGCAGGACTGCCAGCTCTCCAGCAGGGTCATCAGCTCCTCCCTCAGGGTCCTGAGGTCGAGGATCTTGGCTTCGATCTCGTCGACCTTGTCCCGGAGGGTGGCCTGCAGGGTCTCGCAGGTGCAGAGCCCGGAGCGTCGCGCCGCCAGGATGCCCTTCACCTCGGCGAGGGGGATGGCCATCGCCTTCAGGCGCCGGATCAGGGCCAGGTCGGCGTAGACCCCCTCGTCGAACAGGCGGTAGTGGCCGGCGCTGCGGGCGACGGGCTGGATCAGCCCCTCATCGCAGTAGAAGCGGATCGTCTTGACGGGCAGGCCGGAACGGGCCGCGACCGTGCCGATCTTCAGGCCAGGGGGCGCGGCCACAGCCATGGCCTGACTTTTCTGCTGGTGGAGGGTCGAGCCTAGGTCTGGCCGGCCGTCGCCGCGGCAGCCGGTGGCAGGGTGCTGGGGTTGCCGTTGCGGATGGCGTGATAGCCGGGGGAGAGGATCTCCACCTTGGCGGCGGCGAACTGGTCCTGGATCGCAGCCAGCAGATCGGAGAGGGTCTCGCGGTACTTCTTGGCGTCGCGCACGCCGGCGGTGAGCTCGTAGCTGATGTGGAAGTCGTTGAGGCTGGTCTGCAGCACGAAGGGGTCCACCTCGTCGCTGATGCCTTCCACCGATTCGGCCGCGGCCAGCAGCAGGGCGTGCACCTGGCGCCAGGGCACGTCGTAGCCGATCGTGATCGTGGTGCTGAGCGCCACGGGTTTGCGGATCTCGCGGCGGGAGAAGCTGTAGTTCACCACCGAGGCGGCGATCACGGCCGCGTTCGGAATGCTCACCAGCTCGTTGCGGGGCGTACGGATGCGGGTGACCAACAGGGCCCGCTCCTGCACCAGACCCACCACCCCGTTGATCTCCACCCGGTCGCCCTCGAGGAAGGCGCGGGTGTAGATGAGCATCAGCCCGCTGATGATGTTCGTGGCCACGGCGCTGGAGCCCAGGGCGGCCAGCACGCCGAACAGCAGGCCCGCCCCCTGGAACACCTTGCTGTCTGAGCCGGGGATGTAGGGGAAGGCGAACACCACCCCGATCAGCACGATCAGGATGTTGGCGATGCGGCGGGTGGGAATCGCCCACTCGCGGTAAAATCAGCGGATGCTGATCTGGCCGCGCCGCAGGGCGGCGAACAGCCAGTTGCTGACGCGCACCATCAGGGCGGTGCCCACCGCGATCACGGCGATCCAGAGCAGGCTGGGCACCAGGCGCAGGCAGGCCCGGATCAGGCGCAGCGCCAGGCTGAGGATCTGGTCGCTCAGCCCGTCGGCCATGGCCTGGGTGGGCGGGAAGAAGCTGAGCAGCAGCGGGATCAGCAGCCAGCTCACCGTGATCAGCAGCCCCCAGTGCACGATCGAGAGCGCCAGATGGCTGATCGCCCGGGTCTGGGCCGAGGTCACCAGCGTCTGCTGGCCGATCTTCAGCTTCGGGGCCAGTTCCACGCTGCGGCCCGCGAGCCAGCGCTTGAGCCGCACGTGGGTGCGCCGCTGCCAGCGCAGCCACAGCACGTACACCACCAGCACCGCCAGGGCCAGCAGGGTGCCCACGATCCAGTTGCGCAGCCTGTTGCGGTCTTCGTAGGCCACGATGGCGCTGCGCACGGCGTCGCGGTAGCGCTTGGCCAGGGCCTCCCGCGTGGTGCCGGCCTGCTTGGCGGCCCGCTCGTCCACCGCCAGGCCCGGGATGAACTTGCCCTCGAAGTTGAGCAGCCCCACCATCGAGTAGGGCGGCTCCTCCCGCACCACCACCTGGTTGGCCTCGAAGCGGGGATTCCTCACCATCCGGGTGAGGTGGCTGCTGATTCGCTCCGCCACCTCCTCAGGGGTCTGCGCTCCCGCGGCGCTGTTGATCTCGATCACCTTCTCGCCATCGAGGGTGACCCAGGCGGCGCTGGCACCGGGCGCCGGACCCAGCAGCAGAAAGGCCGCCAGGAGAAGGGCGAGACAGCGCCGGATGCCCACGGGGTTCAGGGGCCGAGAGGCCAGCAGTTCCGGCATTATCCGGCCCGGCCGGCGGCGCGTCAGCCGCCGCCCCGTCGCCAGCGGAACCAGCGCTCCAACCAGCCCAGCAGCCGCCTGGGCGCCCGGGCCTTCTTCCACACGCCGGCGGCGTACTTGTTGGCCTCGGAGAAGGTGGGGTAGGCGTGCACCGTGCTGAAGAGGCGGCTCAGCCCCAGCTTCCAGCGCATCGCCAGCACGACCTCCGCCAACAGCTCGCCGGCGTGCTCGGCCACGATCGTGGCACCGAGGATCGTGTCCTTGCCGGGGGCGGTGAGCACCTTCACGAAGCCCCGCTCGGCGCTCTCCACGATGGCCCGGTCGAGCTCATGCAGCGGGAAGCGCGTCACCTCCACAGGAATCTGCTGGGCCGCGGCCTCCGCTTCGGTGAGCCCCACCGTGGCCACCTCCGGATCGGTGAAGGTCGTGCGCGGGATCACGCGGTAGTCGGCCCTGAAGCGCCGCACGCCGCCGAACAGGGCGTTCACCGCGGCGTACCAGGCCTGGTGGGCGGCGGTGTGGGTGAACTGGAACGGCCCGGCCACATCGCCGGCGGCGTAGATGTTGGGGTAGAGGGTCTGCAGGTAGGCGTTGGTGGTGATCGTGGCGCCGGTGGGGATGCCGAGCTCCTCGAGGCCGTAGCCCTGCAGCCGCGCCCGGCGGCCGAGGGCGCAGAGCACCGCATCGCAGGCCAGGGTGCGGGCCTGGCCCTCGTGCTCCACCAGCACCCGGGCGGCGCCCTCCCCATCGGCGGCGAAGCCCAGCACCTCGGTGCGGGTGAGCACCTGCACGCCATCGGCCTCCAGGGCGCGGCGCACGTCCTCGGCCACGTCGGCGTCCTCGCGGCGCAGCAGCCGGCCGCTGCGCTGGATCAGCGTCACCGGCAGGCCCAGCTGGGCCAGGGCCTGGGAGAGCTCGCAGCCGATCGGTCCGCCCCCGAGCACCACCAGCCGCGGCCGCTCCTGCGGGCAGGTGCGCAGGTAGGTCCAGATCGTCTCGCTGCTGAGCAGGGGCACCTGATCGGTGCCCGGCAGATCGGGCAGCACCGGCGCGGCGCCGGTGGCCAGCACGATCGCCCGGCTGGTGAGGCGCAGCTCCCCATCGGCCCGGGTGATGGCCACGGTCCAGGGATCGACCAGGCGGGCGTGGCCGCGGATCACCTCCACGCCGAGCCCCTCGTAGCGCTCCACGCTGTCGTGGGGGGCCACGGCCTCCACCTTGGCGGCCACCCGCTCGAACACCTGGCGCACCGAGAGGCGGGGCTCCACCGGCTCCAGGCCCCAGCGGTCGGCCCGGCGCATGCGGGCGGCCAGGCGGGCCGAGGCGATCAGGGCCTTGCTGGGCACGCAGCCGGTGTTGAGGCAGTCGCCGCCCATGGCCTCGGCTTCGATCAGGGTGACGCGGGCCTTCACCGTGGCGGCGATGTAGCTGGTGACCAGCCCCGCGGCGCCGGCGCCGATCACGATCAGGTTGCGATCGAAGCGGCGCGGGCGGCTCCAGCGGCGGTAGAGGCGCCAGGTGGCCCAGCGGCTGGTGGCGGCCCGGGCCAGCCAGGGGAAGGCGGCCAGCAGGGCGAAGGAGAGCAGCAGCGGTGGCGAGAGAATCCCGCCCAGCCCTTTCAGGCGGGCCAGCTGGGTGCCGGCGTTCACGTACACCAGCGTGCCGGGCAGCATGCCGATCTGGCTGGTGAGGTAGAAGGCGCCGGCCCGCATCGGCGTGAGGGCCATCAGCAGGTTCACCAGAAAGAAGGGGAACACCGGCGCCAGCCGCAGCGTGAGCAGATACAGCACCCCGTCGCGCGCCACGCCGGCCTCGATCGGCGCCAGCTGCCGCCCGAAGCGCCGCTGCACCAGATCGCGCAGCAGGGTGCGGGCCAGCAGGAAGGCCAGCAGGGCGCCGGCGCTGGAGGCGAACGACACCAGCAGCGTGCCGAGGCCGAGGCCGAACAGGGCCCCGCCGGCCAGGGTGAGCACCGCCGCCCCCGGCAGCGACAGGGCCGTGACCACCACGTAGACGCCCATGTAGGCCAGGGCGCTCTGCAGCGGTGCCGCCTGGCGCCAGGCCAGCAGTGAGCCCTGGGCCCGCTGCAGCCCCTCCAGGGTCAGCTGCCGCTGCAGCCCGAACCCGAAGAACAGCGCCACCGCCAGGACGATGGCCGCCAGCAGCAGCAGCTTCCGCCAGCCGCCGCCCTGGGGCTCCGGCTCGGGGGTGGCGTCGCCGGGGGGGGACTCGGCTGCGGGAGGGTGCATGGAGGCGGATGGCCTGGCTCTCTACCTTCCTCCCTACCGGCTGGGGCGTCGCACGGATTGACGCGGCGGCCGGCGCCTGCCGGGGAGGGGCGGCTCAGGGCCGGGCCGGCAGCGACAGCGCCTGTCCTTCCAGGCCCACGTAGACCACCAGGATCCGGGCGGGTCCGGGCCCCAGGCTGGTGCCCTGGTGGGGTGTGTTCACCAGCTCGATCAGCCCGTCACCGGCCTCGAGCGTGATCGTCTCGCCCGTGGCGGTGGAGACGCGCATGCGGCCCTCGAGCAGCACGCCGGCATTGATCACCGGGTGCACATGCAGGGGCAGCGACGCCCCGGCCGGGAGGGTGATGCGCAGCACGGTCACCTCCGGCTGCCCCGGCCCCAGGGGCGGGAGCGGGGAGCCATCCCAGCTGCGGGTGCCCTTCACCAGCTGCTCCACCTGGATCGCCTGGGCCACGGCCGGCTGCGGGCCGGCGGCCAGGGCAAGCGCCACAAGGGCCGGTGCGCCCCAGCGGCGGGGCCGCGGGCGCGGCAAGGGCATAGGCCACATGGGAGCCGTGCTGTTGCGCGCACCCTGGGAAGGCGCGGCGGTGGTGTCAACGCCGGCCGGCGCCGCCAGGCTGGAAGGGCCATGACCCGACCCGAGTTCGCCACCTCCATGGAGCAGCCCGCTTCGATCGTGAGCCTGTCGCGGGCGATCCAGCTCTCCCTCTCGCCGGTCTTCCTGCTCACCGGCATCGCCGGCCTGCTGAACCTCTTCACGGGGCGACTGGCGCGGATCATCGACCGCACCCGCGTGATCCAGGCGGCGCTGGACCAGGACCCCGCCGGTGAGGCGTCTCCGCTGCACCGCAGCTTCCAGGTGCAGCGGAGACGCCTCTTCCTGATCAACCGCGCCATCCTGCTCACCGGCATCGCCGCCCTGCTGGTGGCCGCGGTGGTGGCTGTGCTGTTCATCGGCTCGATCGCCGCCATGGATCTGGCGGCGATCGTGGTGACGCTGTTCGTGGTGGCGATGCTCGCCCTGATCGTGGGGCTGCTGCTCTTCCTGCTGGAGGTTCAGATCGCCATCCGGCAGAACCCGCGCCGCTACTACTGAGCAGCGGGACTCGCAGCGCCCGGAGCGGGGGTGGCGCCGCCCTCGATCGCGCCCTTGCTCACCCGTTCGGCTTTGGGCCTGGCTTCACACTGGCTGTGGATGATCCGGTCTCGGATGGCCTGGGCCTGGGCGGGTTGCACCGCCAGGGTGACCAGGCAGATGGCTCCGGCCACCTGCAGCAGCCAGGTACAGGCCGGAAGCTTGCCGAACGGGGACATGGCCAGTGGTTCCGGGTGCCGGACTGGGGCACGGTCCGCCGGGGCACCACGCCGCTCACCCCCCGCTCAGTCCCCCCTCAGCCCCGCTGCCAGTGGGCCCGCATCGGGGAGCCGGCATCCGGATAGGGGGCGTTGAGGGTTCCACCGAAGGCCTTCACCAGCGCCTTGCCGAGCCCATGAGTGGCATGGATGCCGGTGAAGCGCAGCAGCACCGCACCGCCGGCGGGATCGCCGCTGGTGTCGATCAGCCGCTCGAGGGGATGCTCCTGGCGGATGCGCTGCTCGGTGTTGTTGACCAGCCGCATCACCTCCTCGGCATGGGCGGCGAGGAAGCTGCCCTCGAGGCTGAGTTCGCCGGCGGGCACTCTGTCGCGGATGCGCTCGCAGGCGGGGCAGCGGTGGCTGCCGGCACCGGCCGGCGGGGCCTCCCAGCTCCAGCGGCCCTGCTGGAAGGTGGCCTGGCAATCCGGGCAGCTGCTGGGCTGGGGCGGCTTGCGGCGCTGCTGGTAGGGATCGCTGTGTTGCCCGCTCTCCATCCCGTCATGGCGGGGGCGATGGTTGGCGTGGGCATGGGTGGTGGTGGGTTTCATGGCCCTGGACCCTGCTGCTCCTGCTGTAGCCATAGCTGCAACGGCTGTCAGGTGTGGCCGCCCTCAGAAGCCGGAGCCGGGGGTCTGCAGGAAGGCCAGCTCCGCGGCCGTCGAGGTCCGAGCGAGGCTGGCGTTGCGGTGCGGGGATCGGTGAACCCCTCGACCAGCGGGATCGCCCTCTCCCGAATGGCCAGCGTTTCGCTGTGCATCCGGGGCATCAGCCAGAACTGGCGCCGGGCCTGGCGGGCGAGGGGCAGGAAGCGATCCCGCAGACGCCGATCGACGTCTGGATCGCTGCCGAACCACGGGCGCGGCTCGATCGCCGCGAACCAGTCGTGAAGGACGGCGTCGCTGACGGCAGTCGTGGCGTCGGTCAAGGGCTCAGCAGCAGGGAGCCGTCCGGCGGGGCAGGGGCAGGACGGTGTGGCGCAGGGCCCGGGGATCGGGATCGGCGCGGCGGATGCGGGTGCGGTAGGCCACGTGGATGGGCCCCAGGTGCTCGATCAGGGCCTCACGGGCCTCGTGGTGGAGTTCTTCGAGGGAGGCGGCGGTGATGGTGATGGGATGGTCCTCGGCCCGGGCCTCGAGATGGCCGGGACGCTCACTGATCACGCGAAAGACGATCTCGCGCATGACGGGGATATCTGCGTTTTCCGCCCCCATCCTTGGGCCGATCGCCCTGTCCTGGGGGTGCCCGGGGATACGGGGATCCGATCCGGCCCAGGGGGCTCAGGGCCGGCCCGGCACCGTGCCCTGGATCGCATGGGCCAGGCCTGAGAGGGTGAGAGGCTCCTCCCCCTGCACCTGCCAGCGGCTGCGGAGCCGTTCCTGCACCGCCATTCGTTCCGCCGCCGTCAGGGTGGCGAGGACCTGCCCGGAGCTCGGTCCCTCCAGCAGAAGGTTCCAGAGCTCCTCAAAGCCGGTGAAGGTGCGTTGCACCGCCACCTGCCGCGTTTCGATCCCCTCCAGGCCACCGTTGGCCCAGAGCTCCACCAGCGTCTCCAGGCGGGAGGCCTCGGGGCTGGGCGGCATCGGCAGGGCGCGGCCCAGCGCCTCCAGCACGGTGCGCACCTCCTGGTAGGGGAACCCTCCGTTGGCCATGTCCCAGGCGTAGGCGGCCACCGTTCCCCCGGGGACCACCACCCGGGCCATCTCCGCCACGCCGCGGGCGGGATCGGGAACGAAGAAGATCACCAGCGGCATCACGGCCACGTCGAAGCTGCCGGAGCCGTAGGGGAGATCCATGGCATTCCCGAGCTGGAAGCGGGCGCCCTGCAGGGCGGGATGCCGGCGGGCGAAGCCGAGCTGGGCTTCGGAGGGATCGACGCCCTCCAGGCTGCGGGGTGCCCAGCGTTCGGCCACCAGCTGGGTGAAGGCGCCGTTGCCGCAGCCCACGTCCAGCCAGCGCAGATCCGGGGCGGGGGCGAGCCAGTCGAGAACCTCCCGGCCCACCTGCCGGCTCCACACCCCCATGAAGCGGTCGTAGGCCGCTCCATCGGAGAAGCGGATCGCCTCCCCTGTGCCGCTCATGGCCGCCCCGCCTGTCGTGGCCGCAGCATGGCAGGGCGGCGCGGAGGCGGTACAACGCGAGGGCCGCTGGCCGGTTCGATGGCGCCTGCGCATCCCCGCTGGGTCCCTGTACTGCTGCTGCTCCCGCTGCTGCCCCCGTTGCTGGGCGTTGCCACGGCTGGGGTGGAGGCCGCCCCGCTGCCCGAGCCGCCGATCCCCGATTCGGCCACCGGGGCCGTCGCCGGGGCTGGGGCTGACGCGGCGCCGTGGTCCGATGCCCTGCCGCCGCCGGCGGCAGGGCCCCCCGCCGCGGGGGGGGGGGGGGCCACCGCCGTGCCTGGGCCGACCAGGCCCGAACGGCCGGCGGCCATTCCCGCGGAGGTTGCCGTGGGGGATCTTGCGCCCGAGGAACCGGCGGATGGGGCCGGCGGTGCGGCCCAGGCCCCGCCACGACCGTGGCACTACCCCCTGGCCGTGGCGGCTTCCGAGCAGGATCCCTGGGGATGGCGCTACTCCAGTGCGCGCGGGGCCTGGCGGATGCACACCGGTCTGGATCTGATCGCTCCTGAGGGCATCGCGGTGCTGGCGGTGCAGGCGGGGCGGGTGCAACGCGTGGCCGAGATCGACGGCTACGGCCTCACCGTGCTGATCGACCACGGCAGCGGTTGGTCAAGTCTCTACGCCCACCTGTCGCAGGCCACGGTGGCGGCGGGGGAGCGGTTGGAAGCCGGGCAGTCGCTGGGGCTGGTGGGCCAGAGCGGCAATGCCAGCACCGCCCATCTGCATCTGGAGCTTCGACGGCGGCAGCCCCGGGGCCTGGTGGCGGTCGATCCCACGCCCCTGCTGCCCAGTCCTCAGGACGCCGCCTGGAGGCCACCGCCGGGGAGTCCTCCGGCCCGCGCCACCGCGGTGATGCCTTAGGCGTCAGGTGCCCCAGCCCAGGTACCAGCGCACCAGGGCGAGCACCTGGTCGGCCGGCCCGTGGCCGCTGAGCCATTCGCCGATCAGGGCGGCGGCGAAGCCGAGCATGGCCACCCGGCCATTGAGCCGCTCCACACCCTCGAGAGCCCGGGTGTTCCAGGGACGGCGGGTGGTGAGGCCCTCGCCGAACTTCTCGAGCGGTTCGTAGCGGAACTGGGGCTCGGTCATCGGGCTGGGTGACTGCAGGCCCGAGCCTATGCGCCCCGACAGGCCATCAATGGGATCAGCACGGCTGATCGTTTGGTCGTTGATTGATAAGCGAAGGCCCCTTAGGGTCGCGTCACGTCTGCTGGTCCTGCACCAGAGTTCCGGTCGAATCCATGACATCTGCCGCCCTCACGCCCCCGTCGGAAGCCCGTTCCGGCCCCGCCCCTGCCACCGCCGTGCCGCCCTCCGCCGTGCCGCCCTCCGCCGTGCCGCCCGCCCCCGCCGCCTTGCCCTGGCACCAGCAGTTCCGCCGACCTCAGATCGTCCAGTCGCTCGAGGCGGTGCAGGACCTGATCGCCGTGTCCCTCTGCCTGGGCCTGTTCTGCGTGATGGCCCTGCAGCTCAAGACGATCTTCGCCTCGCTGATCACGCGACCGCAGTTTCACGCCATCACGGCCGACATCCTGTTCATCCTCATCCTGGTGGAGCTGTTTCGCCTGCTGATCATCTACCTGCAGGAACAGAGGGTCTCGATCGGTGTGTCCGTGGAGATCGCGATCGTGTCGGTGCTGCGGGAGGTGATCGTCAACGGGGTGCTCGAAACCGACTGGCGCCAGATCCTGGCCGTGTGTCTCTTTCTCGCCACCGCTGCCCTGCTGATGGTGGTGCGGGTGTGGCTGCCCCCCACCTTCGCCGGGGTGGATCCCGAGGGACACGTGTCGGCCCGGATGCGGGTGGATCGGCCCGGGGAAGGCCATGGTGGAGGGGACGCCGCGACGGCAGCCGCAACGAAGCTGCTCTGAATCCCCGCAGCCTTGGGCACAGGGGTCGCGGATATTCGGCCCGGCGTGAGGGTGGGGTCATTCGGTGGATCCCACTGCGCCGGGCTACACCGACAGGGAGACGCCCTGATCTTCATCCATGCAGAGAGACGGGCAAGGCGCTCCAGTCCGCTAACCGGATCCGGCCATCGAGGTGATCGCGCCGGCCTTCCGGCTCTACGTGTTCGGCAATGCCGCCGTGGAGCGACATCCCCAACAACCGGATGCTGCGCTGGTGTGAGGACACCGCCTGTGCATCACGGCCGGCCAGTCGGTCTATGCGGTGTACGTGGAAGCCCGGGGACTGCCGTTCCCCTCGATGCCATCGCCACCCTGGTGGAGCTGCGAATCAGTGACCGCACCATCAGGGGCACCCCAGAACCACAGCGGCAATGCCCCCATCCATCCGATGGCTGGGCAGGCGGATGGCTGGGAAAGGATCTTCGAACCCCCGCCTCCATGTCACGGCCTCGGGACCCTGGTCAGGGCAGATCCTTCGGCACGATGTCGATCACGATCGCTTTGGCCGGAGCATCGGTCTCGTTGCGCCACCAATGCACCACCCCGGCCGCTTCGAAGGCCACCTCTCCCGGAGCGAGCGGTTTCGGGCGGGCGCCGGGGGCACGTCGCTCGGTCATCTCCCCCTCCAGCATCACGGCGACACCCGGGCGGCGTTCATGGCGATGCACGCCGATCTGGCCGCCGGGGGCAACGGTGATTTCCCTGGCGCGCAGCACATAACCCTGCATCGATGGAAAATCCTGCTCCAGATCCGTCGATCCCAGCAGACGCACAGACAGAACACCGCGCGTTTCCTTCGGGGCCCCGGGCAGGAGGTGCTCCAGACCCTGCCGCTCCCTTTCTGGAACCACCGCCTTGGAATCAGCCCTGGCCGGCAGAACCGGGCCGGCGCCGATGCCGGCTGCCAGGCAGACAAGGGCGGCCCTGATCCAGCCTCTGGTCATCCAACCTGTGGCGCCAAAGGTCATGCGGGGATCCGAGAATCGGGGCCAATGCTGACAGCTCTCCAGGGTGGGTTCCCTCGGGCATGGGATCCAGCGAGGCACGCCACAGACTGCTGCTGAGCCCGTGGCCGCAGAGGCTGCCCGTGGCACCGAACCTCACCAGGCTGATGCAAGCGGTCAGTCCCGATCACGATGCTGAGACCCCTGGCCGTTCTGCTGGCCCTGCACGTTGCTCTGCCGGCGGCGGCGCAGGTGCCCCAGGCCCCCGCAGCGGATCGAACCTTGCAGAGGCAGAGCCAGGCGCGGATCAAGCCCTTCCTGGCCGAGCTGGGCAGCCTGGTGGCGATCGACAGCGGCAGCGACCAGCCTCAGGGTCTGGAGCGGATGGCCACTCACCTGGAGCAGCGGCTGCGGGGGCTCGGGGCCAGGGTGGAGCGGCACCCGGCCAGGCCCGCCGCCGGCGACACCCTGGTGGCGCGCCTCGAGGGGCGCGGCGATCGGGGCATCCTGCTGTTGATCCACTACGACACGGTCTTCCCGGACGGCGAGGCGGCACGGCGGCCATTCCGGATCGAGGCGGGCCGTGCCACGGGGCCGGGGGTGGCGGATGCCAAGGGCGGGGTGGTGATGATCCTGCAGGCGCTGGAGCTGCTCAGAACGCGCAACGGCGACGAGCACACACCGATCACGGTGCTGTTCAACCCCGACGAGGAAATCGGCTCGCCGGGATCGGCGCCGCTGATCGCCGAGCTGGCCCGCCGGCACGCGGTGGTGCTGTCGTTCGAACCGAGCCCGCAGAACGGCGTGATCGACTCCACCAAGGGCATCGTCTTCCTCACCCTCACGGTGCAGGGCCGGGCGGCCCACGCCGGTGCCGATCCGGCCAGCGGCCGCAACGCGGCCGTGGAGCTGGCCCATCAGATCGTGGCCCTGCAGAACCTGGGGGATCCGGCCCGGGGCACCACGGTGAACTGGACGGTGCTGCGCAGCGGTGAGCGCCCCAACGTGATCCCCGCCGAAGCCACCGCCACCGCCGACATGCGGTATGGCGATCCGGGCGAACTGGAGCGGGTGCGCCAGCAGGTGGAGCGCACGATCCGCCGCCGTCACATCCCCGACACCACCGCCACCCTTTCCCTCACGCCGCGGCGGCCGCCCTTCCCGCCCAATCCGGCAACCGAGGCGCTGGTGTTGCAGGCCCGGGCGATCTTCCGCGAGCTGCAGCTCCCCCTCCCGGCCATCGCGATGGGGTTCGGCACCGACGCCGGCCATGCCTTCCAGAGCGGCAGCGCCGGCCCGGCCGTGCTCGAGGGCCTGGGCGTGGTGGGCGGCGACCTGCACAGCCCGGCCGAGTGGATGGATCTCGGCAGCCTGCCGGAGCGCCTCTACCTGGTGGTGCGGCTGCTGGAGACGCTGCCCCTCGGCGGCTCGGCGGCTCGGTGAATCAGCAGGGGCCGTGGCGGCAACCCGCTCGAACCCAGAATGAGCCAGGGTGAAGCGCGCCCGCGGCATGAGGCTCCATCAAGCTCCCCACCCTGATCGCCGTGATCGCCCTGGCCGGGGCCGTGGCCAGCGGCAGTGCCTACAGGCTGCAGGGCCAGAGGATCGACGCGAACGGGATCCTGCGCGAGCCCTTCGCGCTGATCCCGATCACCTACGCCCTGATCGCCGTCTCCGCTGTGAGCGCGGCGGTGAGCCTGGCCCGACGGAAGCGCTGACGCCGCAACGCCCTCAGACGTTCCACCTTCATCCACCCCCATGATGTTGCCTCGCGCCGTCACCCTTGGGGCCCTCAGCGCCGGCTGCCGCCCGCGGCGAGATGGTGGGGGCCCGCACCCGGCCTGCCACCGGTGGCAACGGGTTCGCCAGGATGGTGCCCTCAGCGTCAGGGCCCTGCCCAGGCCGCGCCATACCCGAGAGACCCGTGCCGACAGCCGTGCCGACCACAGCGCCGAACACAGTGCCGGCCTCGGCACCGACCAGCACGTTCGCTGAGTTTGCAGAGCGGGCCGACTATTCGCTGCTGGACTCCCTGCAGGCGGATCCGCAGGCCAGCGGCGATGGCCATGATCACCGGCCCCGCCAGGTGTTCTCCGGTCATTACGTGCCGGTCACACCCACGCCGCTTCCGGTGCCGGAGCTGGTGGCGCACAGCCGAGCCCTCTTCCACGACCTGGGCCTGAGCGAGGCGCTGGCCCATGACGACCAGTTCCTGCGGCTGTTCTCCGGCGACATCGGCGTGACCACGGAGCCGATGCGCCCCTTCGGCTGGGCCACCGGTTATGCCCTCTCGATCTACGGCACGGAATACATCCAGCAGTGCCCGTTCGGCACCGGCAATGGCTATGGCGATGGCCGGGCCATTTCCGTGTTCGAAGGCGTGTTCAACGGCCGGCGCTGGGAGATGCAACTCAAAGGCGGTGGCCCCACGCCCTACTGCCGCGGCGCCGATGGCCGCGCCGTGCTGCGCTCCAGCGTGCGCGAGTTTCTGGCGCAGGAGTTCATGCACGCCCTGGGGGTTCCCACCTCACGCTCACTGACGCTGGTGGTGTCGCGCGCCGAAACCGTGCGCCGGCCCTGGTATGCGCCGAATTCCCGTTCGTTCGATCCCGACATCCTGGTGGACAACCCGGCGGCGATCACCACCCGGGTGGCGCCCTCGTTTCTGCGGGTGGGCCAGCTGGAGCTCTTCGCCCGCCGCGTCCGCAGCCAGGCCCATCCGGCTGCGCTGCACGAGCTGGGGATGATCGTGCGTCACCTGATCGAGCGCAACTACCGGCCCCAGATCGATCCGGATCTGGAGTTCAGCGATCAGGTGGTGGAGCTGGCGCGGTTGTTCCGCGGGCGGCTCACCGCACTGGTGGCCCACTGGATCCGGGTGGGCTACTGCCAGGGCAATTTCAACAGCGACAACTGCGCCGCCGGTGGCTACACGCTCGACTACGGCCCCTTCGGCTTCTGCGAACTGTTCGATCCCCGCTTTCAGCCCTGGACCGGCGGCGGCGAGCATTTCTGCTTCTTCAACCAACCGGTGGCCGCCGAGGCCAACTACCAGATGTTCTGGGCCGCCCTCCGGCCGCTGCTTGAGGACAACACCGAGGCCCTGGCGCGGCTGGATCAGCTCCGCGACGGCTTCGCCGAGGCGATGAACCAGGCGATGGAGGCGATGTGGGCCAGCAAGCTCGGGCTGACCAGCTATGACGCCGCGCTGGTGAACGAGCTGCTGGAGCTGATGCTGCTCTCCAAGGTGGATTACACGATCTTCTTCCGCCGGCTGTCGGCCATTCCGGAGGATCTCTCCACCCTGAAGGAGAGCTTCTACCTGCCCAGTTCAGAAGATCTCGAGGCGCGCTGGACGCAGTGGCTGCAACGCTGGCGGGATGGCCTCTCGGAGGGTGGCGATCGCAAGGCGACAGCCGAGGCGATGCAACGTGTGAACCCCGCGATCACCTGGCGCGAGTGGCTGATCGCGCCCGCCTATCAACAGGCCGAGCAAGGTGATTACAGAGCGATCCAGGAGCTGCAGGCGGTGTTCAGCCATCCCTACGCGGAGCCATCCGCGCAGCTGGCGGCCACGTACGACCGCCTGAAGCCCCGGGAGTTCTTCAACGCAGGGGGTGTGTCGCACTACAGCTGTTCGTCCTGAGGGGCGCTCATGGCAGCACCCGCACGGCCAGTAGCTGCTGGGGATCACGATCAGCCAGGAGATCGGCCCGCTGCAGGTTCCAGAGCGTGTTGGCCACCTCGCTGAGCATCAGCTCCGGGGCGATCACCAGAGCCGCCTCGCGGATCTGCTCCGCCACGGCAGCAGCGGCATCGAGAACGCAGGTGAGGGCCATCAGCGCTCGCGGTCGGCGCGGATCAGTGCTTCCGGCGTCTGCTTTCCGGCCAGGGCGCTGGCGCCCATGGTGATGGCGTTGCTCATGATCAGATGCCCGGATTCCCTCACCACGCGATAGCCAAGTTTCTGGAATACCCGCACCGCCTCCTTCTGGCTGATCCCCGGAAGCCTGGGCATTACACGGCCAACTCCAGCATTTCCACGATCTTCACCCCAGCCTCTTCAGCTTCCACTTCCAACCAGAGGGTGATGGCCTCGCGGATGTTGCTGAGAGCTTCCTCGCGGCTGTTGTCCTGGGAGTGTCAGCCAGGCAGGTCGAGGCAACTCACGGCCCAGCCTTCTTCGGTTTCCAGCAGTCGGATGCGGTAGGTCATGTCCCAGCGCCATCGGTCTCCACAGTCTGGCTCCCCCCAAACCGCCAACGCCACTGTCATGCCAAGCAACAGCCTGGCAGCCACCCCGCCGCGACCGCCCTCCCGCCGGTGCTCGCGCACGTAGCCGCAGGCTTCCGCACAGCGGTACAGCAGCACCCGCGACCCCCGCGCCTCGTGGTGGATGGTGCGCTGCCCGGTGGGGGAGGCGGCGGTGGTGGTGCTCTGGCTCTCCAAGTGGAACAGCGAGGCCCCCAGGGCCAGGTCGCGGGTGCGGGTGGTGGGGGAGAAGAGGGCAGCGCTCTTGTTGAGGGTCACGAACAGCAGATCGGTGTGGCTGGGTTCGTGCCAGGGCACGCCTTCGCGGTGGATCCAGGGGGCTCCCCATCCCTTCATGAACAGGCTGCGCGTCAGGTCATCACGGCCTTCAGCTGAAGGATCAGCAGCGGCAATTCCACCTGCACCATATCCCACACCACATCAAGATCGACCCCCAGGTAGGCGTGGATGAGTTGATTGCGCATCGCAATGATCTCTCGCCAGGGGATCTCGGGATGAGCATGCCTCACTTCCTCTGGGATGCGCGTGGCGGCTTCGCCGATCAGCTCGATGTTGCGAAGAACGGCGTCCTGCATCAGTTGGTTCGCCTCAAACTGCGCACGATTCAGATCCACGCAGTAGCGCACGGCGCGATGGGCAAACCGATCCATGTCCTGTGCATAGAGACGCCAATCGCGTTTCGGATTGCCGTCAGAGGGTGATGGCATCCGCTTCCACCGCAGACCGGAGTTCCTGCCGGAGTGCTCGTTCCGTCACCAGATCGATGGGCTGTTGAAGAAGGTCTTCAAGAAACAGCTGGAGGCCATAGAAGCGCCTGGCTGTGGCGGGGCCGTCGAACTCCACCAGCAGATCAACATCGCTGTCGGGTGTTGCCGTGCCGCGGGCCCAGGAGCCGAACATCCGGAGGCTTCGCACGCCGAAACGCTCACTCCAGATGGGCGCATGCTCGCGCAAGCGGGTGATCAGAATGTCAGAACTGAGATCCATGGCCGGCAGGAAATGCTCAGTCGGGCCCTTGATGAAGGCTAAACCGCCAACCCCATCAAAGGCAGCCACACCGCCGGGATCTCCCGCTCCAGCCGCCAGCGGACCGCCATGGGGCGCTCCCCCTCATGGCTCTCGTAGCTGACGAAGCCCATACACCGACCGGGCTCGGTGACACCTGCCCGGTGGGGGAAGGCGCGGTGGTGGTGCTCTGGCTCTCCCAGTGGCACAGCGATGGCCCCAGGGCCAGGTCACGGGTGCGGGTGGTGGGGGAGAAGAGGACTTCGCTCCTGTTGAGGGTCACGAACTGCAGGTCGGTCTGGCTGGGTTCGTGCCAGCGGACGCCTTCACGGTGGATCCAAGGCATCCACACTGCGAATGCCGCGATCGCCGGCTCCAGACACACGGCCCCCCGGAAACGCCCTTTGAATCCGATGGCACTCAACTTGGGGAAAGGTAGGTGCCCAGTCAGGCGTTGGCTGCGTTCACGACAGTGACTAAGTCATGGGGGGATTTGTGCTCAGCACATCCCGCAGAGAGGCTTTCAGGCCAGGGAGGTCATTCTGGATTGCATCCCAGAGAATCAGCTGATCCACGGTTTCGTAGACATGGATGATTCTGTTGCGTGTGCCCACGATGAGTCGGAGGTCGGGAATGAAATCAAGAACGCTGGTATCGGCATCCTGCGCTCGGTTGAGGGCTTCTCCGATGATTTCGAACTTCCGTTCCACGGCTGATTGGATCAGCTGATTTTCAAGGTAGTGATCAAGCGTGCAGTTTTCGATGAAGCGCTGAATCGCCTCGATGGCTTCCAAGGCGTCGTGCAGGCGTTTCAGCGCCGCCCTTCGCATGGTCAGAGTTCCACCAGCACGCGGCGAGATGCGTCCACGTCCTTTCGGAAGTAAGGGTTGTGGATCATGGATTCCGTCAAGAGATCGACGGGTCGGCCGAACAAGGCTTCCAAGGCATCGGCGAAGGAACAGAAGCGCCTGGCATAGCCCTTTTCCCGCTGGTCAGCCATGCGCACGATGAAGTCGAGATCGCTGCTGGCAGGGTCGAACAGGCCCTTGGCCGCCGATCCGAAGACCTCAAGTCGATCCACCCCATAGCGGTCGCACAGCTCCCTGAGCGGCTCCAACCGGTCGGCCAGCAAGGGAAGGAGTGGAGCAGGGCGGTCCATGGCAACCAGGCTAAGGGCACCCCAGGTTCAACGCCCTCAAACCGCCAACCCCATCCCCTGCATCCACCCCGCCGGAATCGGCCGCTCCAGCCGCCAACGGATCGCCATCGGCCGCTCGCCCTCATGGCTCTCGTACCGCGCGAACCCCAGACACCGAAACGGCTCGGTGACACCCCCGGCGCGGCCCCCTCGCGCCGGTGCTCCCGCACAAACAGCAGCACCCTTGAACCCCGCGCCTCGTGGTGGATGGTGCGCTGGCCGGTGGGGGAGAAGAGGGCTTCGCTCTTGTTGAGGGTCACGAAGAGCGGGTCGCACTGACTTGGTTCGTGCCAGAGCACGCCTTCGCGATGGATCCAGGGGACGCCATCGTGCAGGATCCCGAAGCCGCCAGGCTTCTCCGCAGCAGTGATCCAGAACTCAACTCGCACCGAGGCTGGTGAGAATCTTTCGGGCCAGTGGTTCCTTGATTTCGTTGTGTCTTGGGACGGCTTCCTTGACTCCAGTGGCTGGGTTGATCCAGATGGAGTGTGAGGCTCCTTCTCGTTTCAGGACACATCCAGCCATGCGAAGACGCCGTTCCAGATCGCGGCGTTTCATCCGATCTTCAAGGGCATGCGCACAGCATCAGGCGGCAGCCCACGGCTGATATCAGCCTCACGATCCTCGAGGAGAAGCTCAATGGCGGCCTGCAGATCCGTTCTTGCTTCCTCCATGGTTTCTCCCTGGCCGTTCGCGCCGGGAATCTCCAGGCAGATCGCCCAGAAGCCACCCTCTGGAGCTGGCTCAATTACGGCAGTCAGTTCCCCCTTCATCAAGCCCGCCCCACTACCACGTTCCAATCAGCTTAGGTGCATCAAAACGTGGCAGCAGCCATGGAGGTGACCAGGCGCCCTCTTCTGAATCGTCCCCCCCCCCCCCTCAAACCGCCAACGCCATCCCCTGCATCCACCCCGCCGGGATCTTCCGCTCCAGCCGCCACCGAATCGCCATCGGCCTCTCCCCCTCGTGGCTCTCGTAGCGGACAAACCCAAGACACCGAAACGGCTCGGTGACACCCCCGGCGCGCCCACCTTCGCGCCGGTGCTCCCGCACAAACAGCAGCACCCTTGAACCCCCCTCCTCGTGGTGGATGGTGCGCTGGCCGGTGGGGGAGACGGCGGTGGTGGTCCTCTGGCTCTCCCAGTGGAACAGCAAGGGGCCCAGGGCCAGGTCGCGGTAGCGGGTGGAGGGGGAGAAGAGGGCTTCGCTCTTGTTGAGGGTCAGGAACAGCAGGTCGGTGTGGCTGGGTTCGTGACAGAGCACCCCTTCGCGATGGATTCAAGGGCACCAGCAGGAACCAGGGCAGCGGGTGCAGCCAGTGCTCAGCCCTGTCCGTGCAGCGGAGACGAAAGCGAATCCGGCCGCCTTGGTGAAGGCGGGTAAGAATGGGGCCATGGCAATCGCGCTGACCCCAAAGCAACTTGAGGCGATCACTGAGGCCTGCCGCCGTCATCCGGTGGCGCGCCTTCATGCCTTCGGATCTGTTGTGGGCTCCCACTACCAACCTGGTGTGAGTGATATCGACCTGCTGGTGGAATTCCATCCCTGCGATGCGGGGGTAGTCTACAAGGCGTATTTCAGTCTGCTGAATGAGCTCCGCAAGCAACTTCCAGCCCCGGTTGACCTTGTGATGGCAGACGCGGTTCGCAATCCCTATATCAAGGCTTCGATCGAGGCTGACAAGCAGATCCTTTATGCTGCGTGATCCGTCTGCGTATCTCAATGACATCATTGAGGCGGCTGCCGCCATCGAGGACGCTACTGATGGGCTCAATGGGGAGACTTATGGGCAAAGCCGCCTGATTCGCTCGGCGGTGGAGCGGGAATTCATCATCATTGGAGAAGCGCTCAAGGTGATCTCCCGGAGGTGGCCAGCCCTGTTCGCTTCCATACCGGAGGGCAGACAGATCATCGACTTTCGCAATCTCTTGACCCATGAGTATCTGAACGTGAGTGACCGACTTGTCTGGGGTGCCATTCAGGTTGATCTGCCCACGCTCAAAGCCCATTGCCGTGACCTGCTGCAGGAGCTGAACCCGGGCTGACGCGCCGTCCTCCCTCAAACCGCCAACCCCATCCCCTGCATCCACCCCGCCGGGATGGGTCGCTCCAACCTCCACCGAATCGCCATCGGCCTCTCCCCCTCGTGGCTCACATACCCGACAAACCCCAGACACCGAAACGGCTCGGTGACACCCCCGGCGCGCCCACCTTCGCGCCGGTGCTCGCGCACGAACAGCACCACCCTTGACCCCTGCGCCTCGTGGTGGATGTAGCGCTGGCCGGTGGGGGAGGCGGCGGTGGTGGTGCTCTGGCTCTCCCAGTGGAACAGCGAGGGGCCCAGGGCCAGGTCGCGGTAGCGGGTCGAGGGGGAGAAGAGGGCTTCGCTCTTGTTGAGGGCCACGAACAGCAGGTCGGCCTGGCTGGGTTCGTGCCAGAGCACACCTTCGCGGTGGAACCAGGGGGCGTAGTCGCGCAGGATGCCGTAGCCGCAGGCTTCTGCGCAGCAGTAGGCCGCTTCGTCTCGGTGCGTCTGTGGTGGCCGTGGACGCGCAGGGGCACCGGCAGCGCCCAGGGCAGCGGGTGGAGGCGGCGATCGGTGCGCTCGGCCAGCAGGTCAAACAGCTGGCGCAGTTCGTCGCACCAGGCGGCCGCCTGCCAGAGCATGGCGAAGGCATCGGGGAGAGGTGCAGGTCCCGGTCCAGCTGCTGCAGGGACACCACCGCACTCTCGGCGGGCCGAAGCTGCCGCACGGTGCCGATGGTGGGGATGTCGAGCCCCTCGGGTGGCTGAACGGAATGCCCATGCCAAGCGTAGGCACGTTCGGCGGGGGTAAGATGATTCAGTGATCAGGTCGTTTCGTTGCCGCGACACTCGGGCCCTGTTCGAGGGGAAGGTGGTGAGGCGGTTTGGAAGCTTCGCTCGCGTGGCTTTTCGCAAGCTCGCCATCCTGGATGCCGCCGGCTGCCTCAACGATCTGCAGATCCCACCAGGCAATCGCCTGGAGCCGCTCCGGGGAGACCGCCATGGCCAGCACAGCATCCGCATCAACGACCAGTTCCGGCTCTGCTTCGTCTGGACGGAAGCCGGCCCAGAGGAGGTCGAGATCGTTGACTACCACTGACCTGATGTTGGTCCCTCCAGGTGAGGTGCTGCTGGAGGAGTTCCTGCGGCCGATGGGAATCAGCCAGTACAGGTTGGCATTGGCGATCAGCGTGCCGGAGAGCCGCGTCAACGCGATCGTGAAGGGGCGCCGAGCAATCACCGCCGACACGGATCTGCGCCTTTGCCGGTTTTTTGGCCTGAGCGAGGGCTTCTGGTTGCGGATGCAGGCCAGCCATGATCTGAAGCTCGCCAAGAAGGCTCTGGGAGATGTCCTGCCAGCGATCGAGCCGTTACAGCACGCCTGATCCAGTCTTGGTGTCGGCCCGCGCCTTGCTGGATCAACGGGATGCTCTGCTGCAGGACCCTGGCTTCCAGGCCGAGCTGGCAGCGTTCTTCGAGGGGTTGCGCGACACGCGCCCTGCGGAACCGGTGGAGTTCCCCTGAAGGACTGTCGCCACGCCTGGATACCTGGGTGCGCGAGCAACGCTGTTGCCTGTCGTCGATCGTGGTGGCGGAGAAAGGCTGCGCCTGGTGACGGTCATCAGGCAGGGGTTGGCCAGGGCCGCCTCCATGACGTGCTGATCTGCCCCCCCTCAAACCGCCAACCCCATCCCCTGCATCCACCCCGCCGGTATCGCCCGCTCCAGCCGCCACCGAATCGCCATCGGCCGCTCCCCCTCGTGGCTTTCGTAGCGGACAAACCCCAGACACCGAAACGGCTCGGTGACACCCCCGGCGCGGCCCCCCTCGCGCCGGTGCTCCCGCACAAACAGCAGCACCCTTGAGCCCCGCGCCTCGTGGTGGATGTAGCGCTGCCCGGTGGGCGAGGCGGCGGTGGTGGTGCTCTGGCTCTCCCAGTGGAACAGGGAGGGGCCGAGGGCCAGGTCGCGGTAGCGGGTGGAGGGGGAGAAGAGGGCTTCGCTCTTGTTGAGGGTCACGAACAGCAGGTCGGTGTGGCTGGGTTCGTGCCAGAAGACACCTTCGCGGTGGATCCAGGGGGCGTCGTCGTGGAGGATTCCGAAGGCGGCCTCGATCTCGGCGCGGGAATAGCGGCCGTGCACCCGCAACGGCACCGGCAACGCCCAGGGCAACGGGTAGAGCCGGTGATCCGCCTGCTCGGCCAGCAGCTCCAGCAGCTGGACCAGCTCCACTCGCCAGGCACCCATCTGCCAGAGCACCGCCAGGGCTTCGGCCAGGGGCGTCCAGCGCTTGCCGGTGCCGAACAGCTGGGCGGTGAGCATCAGCCACTGGCGCTGCTCGCGATCGCCCAGACCGGTGACATCAGGAGGTGCATCGGCCTGCAGCTGGGCGGCTAGCCAACGCAGACGATCGGGGTCGTCCAGATGGAGCAGGCCGGCGCCGATGGCACGCGTGAGCCGCTCCTCCTGCGGGTGAGGCCCGCCGCTGAGCCAGCCCAGCTCGCGCCGGAGGGCGGTGAAGCCGGCGCCGCGCACGCCGTAGAACTCGGCCGGCTCCATGCCCAGTGCGTCGAGCCAGTCGGCCAGGCCTGATGCGGGGCTGATCACCCCCTCGGCCGCCAGGGCGCGCAGCTCCTCCAGCAGTTGTGGCCAGCGGCGGGGCAGGTTCTGGCGCAGGTTGTCCAGCACCCGCTGCGACGCCACCCGATCGAGCACCAGCCGGCAACCGGGCGGCAGGAACGGAAAGCCCTGAACGAGCTGGGTTTCCAGCTGACGGCGGCTGCCTCCCAGCAGGGCGCGGTAGCGCAGATCGAAGCGGAAGCGCCGGTGCTGCTGGCCGATGAAATCCAGCACCGTGAGGCAGCTCTTGCCGGTTTCGGGGGAGAGGCGCAGGCCCCGGCCGAGCTGCTGCAGAAACACCACGGCACTCTCGGTGGGGCGCAGCAGCAGCACGGTGTCGATGGCCGGGATGTCGAGCCCCTCGTTGAAGAGGTCGACGGCGAAGAGGATCTGCAGCTCACCGTTCTGAAGGCGGCGTAGGGCATGCCGGCGCGCATCAGCAGGGCTGCTGGCATCGAGGGCTTCGGCATTGAGACCGCGGGCGCGGAAACGCTCGGCCATGAAGCGGGCGTGCTCCACGCTCACGCAGAAGCCCAGGGCCCGCATTCGGGATGGATCGGCGAGCTTCTTGTCGAGCTCGCTGAGGATTAGATCCACGCGGCGGTGGTCGCCGGTGTAGAGGGTGCTGAGCTCGGCGGGCACGTAGCCGCCGCGGCGCCATTCCAGGGCGGAGAGGTCGGTGGCGTCGGCCACGGCGAAGTAGTGGAAGGGGCTGAGCAGGCCCTGGTCGAGGGCACTCCAGAGACGCAGCTCGGCGGCGATGCGGCCCTCGAACCAATGGAGGATGTCGAGCCCGTCGGCGCGCTCGGGGGTGGCGGTGAGGCCGAACAGGAGCTTGGGGGTGAGGTGATCGAGCCAGCGGCGGTAGCTGGATGCGGCTGCGTGGTGGAACTCATCCACGATCACCACGTCGAACCGATCGGCGGGAATCTCAGCCGTGTCCTGCTGGCTGAGCGACTGCACGGAGGCGAACACATGGCGCCACTGGCTGGGCCGCTCGCCATCCACCCAGAGTTCGCCGAAAGAGGGATCGCGCAGCACCTGGCGAAAGGTGGCCAGGGCCTGCTGCAGGATTTCCTTGCGGTGGGCGATCAGCAGCAATGGCGGCGGATCGGGCGAGGGGAACCGCTCGGAGAAGTCGGCATGGAGCCGGGCCACATCGAAGGCGGCGAGCACGGTTTTGCCGGTGCCGGTGGCCGCCACCACGAGGTTGTGCCAGCGGTGGTGAAGCGAGCGTTCGGCCGCCAGCTGATCGAGCATCTCACGCTGGTAGGCGTAGGGCCGCAGGTCGAACCAAACAGGCGCGGTGGCGCCACTGGCGGAGTCGTCGCCACGGGCCAGGGCAAGCTGATGGTCGATGCGGACCTGCTGTTCGGCAGTGGCGCCGTAGGGCTCGAACTCGCCCTCCTCCCAGTAGGCCTCGAACGTGCCTTGAAACTTGCGCAGCATCGCCGGCGTTTCCAGGGCTGCCAGGCGCACGTTCCATTCCAGGCCATCCACCAGGGCGGCATGGGAGAGATTGGAGGAGCCGATGTAGGCGGTGCTGGTGCCGCTGGCGCGGTGAAACAGCCAGGCCTTTGCGTGCAGACGGGTGCGGCGCGTGTCGGTGCTGACGCGCACCTGGGCCCCGCGGGCCACCAGCCAGTCGAGCGCCTTGCGATCGGTGGCGCCCATGTACACGGTGGTAAGCACGCGCAGGGGGCGGCCGGCATCGAGGTGGGCACTCAGCTGCTCCTGCAGCAGACGCAGGCCGCTCCACTTGATGAAGGCACAGAGCAGGTCGATCCGATCGGCTGAAGGACACTCCGCCTGCAGAGCCAGGCCCACGCTGGGCTCACTGGGCGCGTTGATCAGCAGGGTGCCATCGGCCAGGGGGATCAGGGGCCGGGTGATGGGGACCTGGCCAGGGAGCAAGGGAGCATCGCGCAGCTCTCGCAGCAGCCGAGCGCTGGGGTGCAGCTGGTCGCCGGGGTGGACGGCGGCGGGTACCTTCTGGTGCAGCAGGGCCACGATCTGGTTCACCAGCGCCAGCTGCTCTTGCTGTCGCTGGGCTTCTGGTAACGAGGCCAGGGCTGCTTCGCTCAGCTTGTGCAGGTAGCGGGCCAGGCGTTGGGGGGCTTCGGCGGGGTCGAGTGGATCAAGGTGGTCCAGGCCCGCCGGCCCGCAAGCGAGGGCCTGGTGGATGGCTTCGCTGAAGGGGTGGTCGTAGAGGCCTGCAGGTAGCGCCTGGTCGGACATGAGTGGGTAGGCCTGTTACCGAAGGCCCTGCAGCCCAGTGGTGGGCAAAAGCCAGACCTGGGAATTTTATGCGGGTCCGCATAAACTGACACAGGCTTTGAAAGACAAGGTCAGATGGGTTGCCTGGAAAGGTTTCTGCTGGTGCCAGCCTCAAGAGATTCGTGGCTTATGCGGACAGGAAGAGGGCATCTAGGGGTTTAGGCGGATCCGCCCAATAACAAGTTAGGCCCACCTGAAAGCTGCTTGATGAAACGAAGTTGACGGTGGGGATTCTCGTAGCTACAGTAAAGTGTGCAGTTCGATTTCGACCCTGGCAAGGACGCTATCAATCTGAGCAAGCATGGCCTCTCTTTGGCGGCCGCAGCTGAGCTCAGCTGGGAGGCAGCACTCGTCTGGCTTGATGATCGTGCTGACTATGGTGAAGTAAGGATGGTTGCCTTGGCTCCACTAGGAGACATACTCTATTTTGTAGCCTTTGTAGATCGCGAGTCGACAAGGAGAATCATTAGCCTACGCAGAGCCAATCGCCGTGAGGTCAATCACTATGTCAAAGCCATTAAAGAAGATCAGCCTGAAGATGCCGACACGTGAGGAAGATCAGTTGATAACTGCGGCGGCGGAATCAGATCCTGATGCCCTCCCGCTTACAGACGAGCAGATGAGCGCGATGGCCCCCATTCGTGTGCTGCGCGGTCGACCAGAGTTGGCAAATAAAAAGCAGCTGGTATCAATCCGATATAGTCCTGAGGTTATTGACTATTTCAGGGCTTCTGGAGCTGGTTGGCAAGCTCGTATGGATGCTGTGCTGAAGGACTACGTCGAAGCGCAATCCACTGGCGATGCGAAGGGGGCCTAACATCAAGATTCAGAAGACGGGAGCGGAGGTAAGCGCCAATTTCAAAGTTTCGGCCCGCTTCTGATCTTGGCGTTAGACTCCCTCACCGAAGCACCGTTTTCTTTGCATGGAAATTAAAGACCTCGCAGGACTCAGCGAACCCTTGACTCGCCTCATCGAGGTTATATCGCAGGGGGTGGGCGAGGTCTCGCGACCGTACCTAGTCAGGAAGAATGCAGATGCAAAAGCATATGAGATTCGTGCAATCGCAGGCGCCTTGAAAGAAGTCGCCGAGCGACATCAACTTCCAGCGGTATTCAAGGATGGCGAAATAGAGATGTGGCAGCGAACCGAAGATAGAACCCTATCGCTAGAGGCTCCTGATTACGAGATCCGCTCTGCGCGCCGGCTTGGTTACCAGCAGCGCAAGCGCCAAGATAACGTAGAGAGAATCACGGCGGTAGCCGCAGCTGAACTATCGCAGCAGACAGAGGTAGCAGATGAACGACCAGACGATGATTGGATCAATCGATTCTTTCGCGCTGCCGAAGACGTTTCATCGGAGCAAATGCAAGAACTTTGGGGAAGGATTCTGTCAGGCGAGGTTATCAAGCCTGGAAGCTACTCACTCAAGACCCTTGAGTTCATGAGGAATATCACTAAGTCTGACGCTGACTTAATTGTGGAGATGGCGAAGTTGGCTGTCTTTTACAGTGGCACCGCCATCCTTCCCACTCCCGCTAAAGAATGGCTCCGAACAGAGAGGAAAATTTTCCCTGGCCACCATTTCGCGGCTGGAGAACTTGGTATCATGTATCCAACCGATCTGAACTACAGGGTCTTTCTAGAGCCAGAGATGACCCAAGCAGTCTTTCTATCTGGCGGCTTTGTCTTGATTGTTGACAGGGGGTCAGTCACAGGCCACATTGAATTACCCGTATGGAAGTTCACGCGTATTGGACAGGAAGTCTTGCAGCTAATTCCGGTTGATGGAGACGAACCACATTTAACCCAGATTGGTGAGTTCTTTGCTGCCCGCAACGCTCCCGCCAAAACCGCTCAAGTTATCGAGCGACTCTCTAATGGAGCCGTCCGCTTTCAAAATGCGAAGGATATTCGACTTCCCGTTGAGAGTGCTCCCGATTAGAATGTCTAACATTGCCATTCACCAGAGCCGCCTCCAGGAGTTACTTGTTCCAGCCTGAGACCATTGCGGCCTGGTGATGGCAAGCGTTAGATGCACTAAAGTAGAGCCATGAATACATACCTACTTGCCTGGAATCCGCTGAAGTACCCTTGGGGCTCGCTTGACGATGAATTAAACCAAGTAAGACAGGATGGCTCGTCTTGGGTGCGATGGAGCGTAGCGAATAATCGCAGCATTCAGCCCGGCGATCGTTTATTCCTTATCAGGCTGGGGAAGGATCCACGTGGAATCGTTGGTTCTGGTTGGGCGAAGACTGCGCCCTACGAAGCCGCGCATTGGGATCTAGATCGTGCAGCCGTTGGGGAAGTGACGAACTACGTCGACATGGCCTTCGATTCCCTCTTTGAGGCGCCTCGGTTGCCGATGTCGATGCTTCAATCACCTCCATTGAATGGCTATAAGAACTGGAGCACGCAGATGTCAGGTGTCCAAATTCCATCACTATTGGCAGTCGAACTCGAAGGTTTCTGGGCTGAGGTTGTCGGCGCTCGGGGTATTGGCTTCCCTGAAGAGACGGCCACAGAAGCCGAGTATCCAGAGGGTGCTGCCAGCAAGGTCTACGTCAACAAGTACGAGCGCAATCCTGCAGCACGTGAAGCATGCTTACAGCATTATGGACGGGCCTGTTGCGTGTGCGGAATGAGTTTCGGAGATCGTTATGGCTCTATCGCGGCATCATTCATTCAGGTTCACCATGTTCGGCAACTGTCGGAAATCAAGGTCGAGTATAAAGTAGACCCAATTAAGGATCTCAGGCCGATCTGTCCAAATTGCCATGCAGTCGTACATCTCAAGAAGCCGGCACTGAGCATCGAGCAGGCCCGCAACTTACTTGAAGATGTCAAATCTGGCATCTAACACGCCCCTCGATTGGACAGCCTGCCACCGATGTCTTGTTTAAGATCAAGGGACTTGAATGCTACTCAGGGGCAGCGTTGAGCGCTGGGTTCGCTGTCAATACCTCTGTCGTTGAGGAATCACCCCCCGCACCCCTCCCCGCGGCTGCTCACAATCCCCTCCCCGCCTCGGAATCAGATGCAAGTGCGCATGAAACACCGTCTGCCCGGCAGCTTCGCCTGAGTTCAGCCCAACGTTCCAGCCGCTGATCGAAGAGTCTTCCGCGATGAGCTGCTCCCGCCGCTGCTGCAGCAGTGCCACCACGGCGTTCCACTCCGGCTGGTGCAGCGCCATCCCATCCGCCACATGCCTCCGCGGGATCACCAGGCTGTGGCCCTCGCTCACCGGGTAGGCGTCGGCGATGCAGAGCGCCAGCTCGTTCTCCAGCAGCACCCGCCCGCTCTCCTCCAGTGCGCAGAAGACACAGCCTTCCTCGCGGTGGCCGTAGCTGGCCTGGACGCCGCGGAAATCGGTGCTGTCTGTGTCGCGCTTGCCGGCGTTGCAGCGGAAGCAGAGCGCCTGCAGGTTGCTGATGTCATCCGAGCCGCCCTGGTTTTTCGGCACGATGTGGTCCACCTCCAGGGCCCGTTGGTGCTCATGGGCGCCGCAGCATTCGCAGCGGCCCCGGGCGCGGGTGAGCACCCGGTATTTCACCGAGCCGCTGACTGGGGTTCGAGTTCGTGAGCGGTGTGCAAACACCTCCTCGCCGCGCTGCTCGCGGAAGGCATCGAGGCGCTGGCGGCACAGCTGCTGCAGCGCGTCGCGCTCGGTGTCGCTCAGCTCGTCGCCCCCGATCAGGCTGTAGGCGCCGTTGCCGTAGTGCGTGATGCCGTTGCCGGTGAGCACGCGGCCCACCATCCGTTTCACCCGTTCCGTGTAGTAGTCGATCTGGGTCACGTCCTCCCCCAGGATCCGCCGGGCGATGTCCTGCGCCGGGGCCGGGCTGTGGCGGCCCAGCAGTTCCATGAGCATCAGCGGTTGGTAGATGTGGCTCATGCGCATGCGCTTGGCGATGTAGTCGCGGAGGCGCTCGTAGGTGGGGGAGGGGTTTGGGGGCATGGGAGACCCCATCAAGGGTCACTGTCAGAACCTGGCAGGATCAGTGCGTTGACACGCGCCAGCAGCGCATTCACCTGTCGGTTGTAGTGCGCTCGATCCAGCCCCAGAGGGGTGGGATCAGCGTCATAGCGGAACTGCACGGCGTAGACGGTGACCCGAGCCAGCGGCTCCAGATCTGCCGTGCTCACACCGGCTGCGGCGAGAAGCAGCACCAGACGACGCAGATCATGGGTGAGCGGCGGATCGACTTCCAGATGCAGCAGCCAGGCTTTCAACGCCTTCTCCACGGCCTGCTGAAGCCAGAACCCCCAGGCACCCTCCCGGAATACCGCTGGATCACTGCTGGCCTCAGCCGTTTCCAGGTCGGCTGCGGCGATCTTCACCAGGCCTTCCGGTTCAGAGAGCACCATCCAGCACCCGCCCCTCCCGGTAGGCCCTGCCGATCACGTGACTGCGCCAGTGGCGGCGCTCCACGCACTCCTTCTGGGAATAGAGCAACAGATCAAGGGACACATCCGCCTGGGCCAGCTCGTCCCAGAGCTGGTTGAGCACCTCGAAGCGTTGGTGGCCCTCAAGCCAGGCATCCGGTGCGGTGATCAGCAGGTCGATGTCCGATTCCGGCCCCGCTGTGCCACGCGCCCGGGAGCCGAACAAGCGCACTTCGGCGCCTGGGATCCTTTGCCGGATCACAGCCGCCATCCGCTGGAGGCGCTGGTCGATCGGTAGCGCGGCGGCGCTGGTCATGCCGCCATTCTGGGCAGGGTCTTATCGAGCTGGTAGGGAGGGGAATCCTGGCTGGGGGTGTGATGGGTCATGGGTTGATCCTTGCGGCTCCCGTACGCATCTGCCAGGGTCGTCTTTGGGCGGCCCGTCAGGCTGGCGCCCCTGCTGGGATCCCTTCTGGTGCGGGCGCGTGGCGGCTGCAGTCAACACGGCTCTGGGTGCTGGTGTGCCGCCCCAGTCCCTCTGCCCAGACAGGGGCAGCATCCCGCCCGCCACTGCCAGACTGGTGCCGCTGGAGGGCGTCATGCAGGAAATCCTTTTCGTGGTCGAGGAAGCGGAGGATGGGTCCTACCGGGCCAGCGCAGCCGGTGCCGCGATCCACACCGAGGCCGACACTCTCGAGGAGCTCCACCGGGAGATCCGCGACGCCGTCGTCTGCCACTTCGATCCCGGCCAGGCGCCACCCCTGATCCGCCTCCATCACGTGAGGCAGGAACTGCTGGCCCTGTGAGGATTCCGCGGGACGTCAACGGCCAGCTCCTTGCTGAGCGCCTGCAGCGCCATGGTTACGCGGTGACCCGACAAACAGGCAGTCACATGCGGCTGACCCGAGATGCCGCCGGCCAGCAGCAGCACCTCACGATTCCGGCCCACAAGCCGCTGAGGGTTGGCACCTTGCGGCAGATCCTCAAGGACGTGGCCGGTCTGGTGGGCTGCTCAATCGAGGAGCTGATCGGCAGCCTGGATCTTTGAGGGCTGGGGGCAGTGCGGCCGATCTTTTGGATGAGCACGCGGCCCACCATCCGTTTCCCAGGATCCGCCGGGCGATGTCCTGCGCCGGGGCCGGGCTGGCTGTTCCCTGGCAAACCCATGGCCCAGCAGTTCCATGAGCATCAGCGGTTGGTCGATGGGTCTCATGCGCATCCGCTCGGCGATGGTGTGCCGGAGGCGCTCGTAGGTGGAGGAGGGTATGGGGCCATCCTCGCTGGGGTGTGACGGGGGGTGGCACTTGTGGGTCGAGGCTCGGTTCTGCGTTGCTCATGACCAGCCCCCTTGGGGAGCCCGCCCTGGCCTCCTGCCCATGGCTGCAACACGGTGATCGGCTTTGATCCCCTCAAGCGCCTCCGCACCCTCGAGCAGCGAGGCCTCGACTTTCTTGATGCTGAACGTGTGTTTGCGGGGCGTACCGTTGAGTTTGAGGACCTCAGGCGCGACTATGGTGAGATCCGGACCGTCTGCCTCGGGCTGCTGGAGGGCCGCATGGTCGTGATCATCTACACCCAGCGTCCCATTTATCGCCATATCATTTCGATGCGCAAGGCCAATGCAAGAGAGCAACTTCGTTTTCGTCGCCACTTCACCTGAAGATCCGATCCGTTCGGATCTTCAGTATGTGGATGCGCATGTGATTCAACCTGAGGAATATGCCGAGATCCCCGAGATCACCGACGCGGATCTGGCCCGTGCCGTGATCAAGCCGCCCCGCAGACTTGAAAAGCCTCAGTAGGTTCTTTTCATCGAGTCCCACAGGGTCTGCACCAACTCCAGACGCTGTGCCAGGGCATTATCAGCAGGTCATTCACCACATCCCATCTGACAGAGCCGGAATGCAGTGGGAATCAGACTGGAAGGGGCCTTGAGTTACCTGAGATCACCGGCTCCGAGCTGGTTCCTGGGGATGATCGGGCCAACTCCTCACCCCGTTGCTCGCGGAACCCGTCCAGCCGCTGGCGGCACAGCTGCAGCGGCGCGTCACGCCCATCGCCGTAGCGGGTGATGCCGTTGCCGCTGAGCACCAAGCCCACCATCCACGCCAGCTAGTATTACCAGGTAATACCAGCGCAGGACCGGCTGTGGACGCCTCCAGCTCCAGCTCAGTCACCAGCAAAGGGCAGGTCACCATTCCCAAGGCCCTGCGCCAGCAGCTGGGCCTGGCCAGGGGCAGTCGCGTCAGCTTCCAGCTGGTGGGTGACCACATCGAAGTGCGGCCCTGCAAGCCCCGGCAACCGGTGAGCACCAGCGGCTTTGGCCTGCTCAAGAGTCAACGCCCGCCGGTACCGGTCGACTTCGATCCGGCCAGCCTCCTGCATCCATGATCGGGCTCGATACCAATGTGCTGGCTCGCTATTTCGTCGAAGAAGCTCAAGCCGATGCCGCCACGCAGCGTCAGCGAGAAGCAGCGCGCCAGTTGATCGAATCCGGCCAGAAGCTGTTCCTGCCCAAGTCCGTGGCTCTGGAACTGGAGTGGCTGCTGCGTGGTTACTACGGCTTCCCGGTGCAGCAGGTGCTGCAGGTGTTCGAACAGCTGCTGCATCACGCAGACCTGCAGATCGAAGATCGCCCAGCCCTGGAGCAGGCCGTGGCTGGGTTGGCGTCTGGACTGGATTTCGCTGACGCCCTGCATCACGCCAGCTGCCGCGGCTGCGAAGCCATCGCCTCCTTCGACGATCGGGGTTTCGCCCGGCGCATCCGTCAGCTCAACCTGCCGCCGCGCGTCGTGGTGCCATAGCCGTATGGGGGGATGTCTGTCGCCAGAGCCTTGGGTCGCGGCCTCAATGCAGAACGGCAAGCACCGGATCAGGGCTCGGCGGGTGCCGCGGTAGCCCGCGAGGTCAGCCTCAGGGTTGATGTGGATGCGGCGGGGCTGTTCAGCCCGCCCCACCGGAGCCGAGCGAGCGCAGGATGGCCCAGAGGCTGCCGCCGGCTTCGGGACGCGCCATATCCCGATTGGCAAACCACATCGCGCCCGCCAGGCCGTTGAGCGCCAGCACCCCCAGCCACACCCTCCATCCTTCCGGCAGCTTCATGGCGTTGCTTGTGGCGAAGGCGTCCATCATCCCCGGCGCACCCACCGCCTGAGACAATCCAGCTCCGCCCATCCCAGGTACCACCATGGCCGTGCTCGGGAGAGAGGCGATTCTGGAGGCGATCGCGCAGGGCGCCATCACGGTCACGCCCTTCGATCCCGAGCGGCTGGGCCCCGCCTCGCTCGACCTCACCCTCGCCCCCACCTTCCGCGTGTTCCGCAAGGTGCATGCGGTGATCGAGGTGCGGGAGCACACCGATTACCGGCAGCTCACCGAGAAGATCGTGGTGCCCGAGGGCCAGCACATCCTGATCATGCCCGGCGAAACCGTGCTCGGCATCACCCAGGAGCGGCTGCGTCTGGGCCCCGGCCTCTGCGGCTGGCTGGAGGGCCGCAGCCGCTTCGCGCGCCTGGGCCTGATGGTCCACATCAGTGCCCCCTTCATGGGGCCGGGCATCGACAGCCAGCAGGTGCTGGAGATGAGCAACTTCGGCCCCGCTCCCTTGGCCGTGCATCCCGGTACAGCGATCTGCCAGTTCGTGTTCCAGCAGCTGCAGGGCAGCGAGAGCTATGCCGGCCGTTTCGCCGGCCAGACGGAACACTCCTTCTGAGCAGCCCTGCCTGCGCGCCGTGGTGCCGTCACGGGGTGCACGGCCCCTTGGCCCTGATCACCACCTCATCGCCCAGCTTCACGGTGCTGAGCAGCGTGCGCAGCACCGGCTCGGCCACGTTCACGCAGCCGCCGGTCACCTGCTGGCCGATGCGCTGGTCGTTGTTGCTGCCGTGGATGGCGAAGCTGTACCAGCGGAACTTGCCGTCGTAGGTGTTGAAGGCGAAGGGCTGTTTGACGCTGTCCACCGGGGCCAGGCTCACGTAGCCGAGGCCGTACTCGCCGGTTTCGCCATCGCCGCTGAAGTCGATCGCGTTCATGTCACGGAAGAGGGTGGCCTTGAGCTCGGCCTCCGATTTGCCCGACCGGGCAATCAGGGCCGGCTCCATCACGAAGCGGTCGTTGCTGAGGATCGCATTCACCTTGAACCGCCCCAGCGGCGTGTAGCCCTCCTCGAAGCGGCTGCCGGCGCAGGTGACGCCCTTCTTGCCGAAGCCCACCTTGAACACCGTGCGCTCCTCGCCGCGGGGCAGCACGCCGAAACTCAGGGAGGGGTCGCCCGGATCCAGCTCGATCTGGATGGGCCCGGTGATGGCGGCAGCCTCCTGCCGGGGCGCCTGGCTCTCCCCGCAGCTGGAGAGAGCCAGGCCGATCCCGACCAGGGCAGGCAAGAAGAAAGGGCGCATGGCGGGCCGGAAGCTCCGGGCCCATGATGCCGGCCCCCGCTGCCTCAGAGGTCCTCTTCCACCAGGGCCTCGAGGCGCCCCTGCTTCACCGCCTCCACCAGGGCGGCATGGTCGCGCTCCGTCTGGTCGGCATAGGCCACGGCAAAATCCGCCATGGCTTCGTCGAACGCGTCACCCTTGCCGAGATAGCCACTGATCGTGGCCGAATCTCCCGACCTGGCATGGGCCCGGGCCAGGCTCCAGCCGCAGTGAGCCGCGTAGCGGCTGAGTTCATCCGCCTCGAGACCTTCGATCGGCACGGAGAGCTTCATGTCACGCAGCTGGCGCACGAAGAACTCGTAGCCATGCCGTCCCCGCACCCAGCCCAGGAAGATGTCGCTCGACGACTGGATGAGCCGCTGCCCCATCACCACCCGCTGCCCCTGATTCTCGTAGGTGCAGGGCTGGGTGTAGGGCTCGAGAACCGAATGCCGGGCCTCCTTCACCTGCAGGATCAGGGGGTGATTCTCTTCCGAATAGAGCAGGGCCACATTGCAGCGGGTACCCACGCTGCCGATGCCCACCACCTTCATCGCATAGTCCACATACTGATAACGATCGAGCAGCACGCGGCGCTCGTGGGAGAGGCTCTCGCGGTAATCCTCCAGCCCTTCGAGAACCCGCTCCTCCATATCGGGTTCAGCCACGTGATAGAGCACCGGCGGCTGATCCACGAAGCGGGGCTGGCCGCCCACGATCGCGGCAATCTTGGGGAACACGTTCTCGGTGATGCGCTGGCGAGCCTTGGCGGCCAGCGCCTTGCGCCTGTCTCTGGCCTCCCCATCCGGCGCCGCCGCGATGATCTCCTCCATGTCCAGCCGTAAGTACCACACCTCCAGCGGACTCATGCGCGAGAACTTGCGCAGGTTCTCGCGGTACGAGCGCACACAGGCCATGGCGGCCTGCCTGGACTGCTTGTCAGGCAGATCGTTATCCCGCCCGGCCACCACGAAACTCGCGGCCAGCCGCTTGAGGTCCCATTCCCACGGGGCTGGATGGGTTTCATCGAAGTCGTTCAGATCGAAGACCAGATTGCGCTCGGGTGTGGCGAAGAGCCCGAAGTTGAGCAGATGGCAATCGCCGCAGGCCTGCACCTGCAGCCCGGTGCTGGGCGTGGTCGCCAGGTCGGCGGCCATCAGGGCGGCGGAACCGCGCAGGAACGTGAACGGACTGCGCAGCATCCGGCCGTAGCGGATGGGGATGAGGCTGCTCAGGCGGCCGGCATTGGAGTTCTCGAGGATGGCGATCGGATCGCGCCCTTCGGCCGCTGGGGCCCAGGCGCCATGGGCATCGCGCGGCAGGGAGGTCCGGAGCCTCTTGCCGTCGGCCACGCGTTCTTCACGGGAGCGAAACATGACGCTTGTCTCTGAGGCAGGGTGATCGAGGCAGACCACGGGCAGCACCGCCCATGGGCAGCACCGCCGCATCCCGGTTCTCCCTCCACCTCGTGGTAGCAACGGCGTCGGCCCTGGCTGGCTTGCCCCTCTGGTGCCTCGATCCCTCACCCCGCTTCACGCCATGGCTGCGCGACCCCCTCTCTGGACCGACCGCCACCAGGCCGGTCTGGCCCTGGCGTCCGCTTTCGCCGATCACCGGGGCCGCGCCCACGACACCACCCTGCTGGCGCTGCCGCGCGGGGGTGTGCCGGTGGCGGCGGCGATGGCCTCGCGCCTGGGCCTTCCCGTCGCCACCTGGTCAGTGCGCAAGGTCGCCGATCCGGCCTCGCCGGAGCTGGCGATCGGCGCGGTGGCCGCCGCTGGGGTGGTGTGTGGCGCAACGGGGAGGGAGCACGCCGCCGGGCCACCAGCGCCAACCTGCACGGCTGGCTGGCGGCGCAGGAGAAGGAACTGCGGCGCCGGCAACAGCTCTTGGGGATCCGCCGGCGGATCGGCTGCGGGGCCGGCATCTGATCGTGGTGGACGACGGCATCGCCACCGGCATGACCATGCAGGCGGCCCTGCTCTCCCTGCGCCGGCTGGAGCCGGCCTCGCTGGCCCTGGCGGTGCCGGTGGTGGATCGCCAGGTCGCCGCCGAGCTGAAGCCGCTGGTGGATCGTCTGGTGGCCCTGGCCGCTGTGGACGATCTCCGGGCCGTGGGCCTGTGGTACGAGCACTTCGACCAGCTCAGGGACGAGCAGGTGCTGGCCCTGCTCAACCAGGACCCCCCGGCAGGGGAGCAGGCGTCTGTCGATCGCTGAGGCCGCGGCAGGTTTCCTGCGCCGATGCGATCGGATGCGTTGGCTGACCCTTCTGGCCTCTCACGCCACCGTGGGATCGCGGCGGCGGCTGGAGCAGGACTGAACGCGGTGGCACCCGCTCTCAGCGCGCTGCATCGGGCGGCGGTGCCATCAGCACCCCGTTGAACAGCAGCGTCTGGGAGGCCCGCGCCACGATCGCGAACACGAACGGCCGGTTCACCACGATCTGCCGGGTGGGAGACACCGGGCCGATTGAGGTTCTGCGGATCCCGCCGATCAGGGTGGTGGCGGCGGCCCGCACCCCGTTCTCGTTCAGCTCGATCCGGCTGTGGTGCCGCACGAGCCCCAGTTGGCTGGGCTGTGCCGACAGCCGATCCAGGTTGGCGCTGCTGTCAAACAGAGGAGCCAGCCCCAGATCGGCCGCGATGGGTGATCCAGTCACCATGCTCACTCCATCGCTGAAGCTGAAGCTGGGCAGCTGAACCATCAGCGGCTGCCGGGCACCGTTGCCGCTGAACACCCGCTGGGTGGTTTCGGGCAGGGCCGGAATCGCCGCTTCCAGCAACCATCGGTCGATGTGCTTCTGCTCTGCCGCGGGCACATGCACGAGGAAGGCATACTTCTCGCCTGCGAAGGGCAGCTGGAAGGCCACGCTGCCATCCTCCAGGTCCACAACCTGTGCTGAATACCTCGCGCTGCGAATCGATCGGGCGGCCTGGGGGCGGCCGTCGAGCGTCACGAAGCGGTAGGCCCCGCCCGGGGCCACCCTCTGCATCGCTGTTCCCCAGCCTCCTTCAAACAGCGCGGTGTTGAGGATCACCCAGCGGAGTTTCGCCAGGGTGGGGTCGTCGATGATCGAAGGGATCAGCCCGTTGGTCCGTTGCTCCGCCCAGCTGTTGATGGTCTGCGCGGCGCCGGCGGCCTCGAAGTCGATCAGCCGGTGGCTGGCGCCGTAGTGAGTCTGCGCCGCCAGCACGAACTCCCGCTTCAGCAGGAAGGGCTGGCTGCCGCTGGCGCCGTTCGTGGACCAGACCCCCTGGCTGAGGCGGAAGCTGCCGCCGGTTTCCCCGGCGGTCACTTCCGTGCTGAGCTGCTTCGCCAGTGGCCCGGCGATGTCGGCCACGCTGGCCTCCACCCCTTGATCGCTGAGCAGCTGTGAGCGCAGCAGGTTGCGCGAGGCACCATCGGCACCCAGGGCGAGCACGCTCAGCCCATAGAACAGCGAGGGCCCGGACACCATCGCGTTGGCCATGCCGTTGTGGCGCAGATGGGAGGCCAGCAGTCGCGCACCGATCTGATTGATCGAGGTGCGCTGCCGCAGGCGCAGGGCTTCATCAGCGCGAGCCGATGGGGCAGCGAGCAGAAGGCAGAGCAGCACGATGAACCGCTTCATCAGGGTTTTCTCGGATTTCGGTAGGGTGGTTGGCCTCACTCTTCGCGTTGGGCGAACATTCCGCCATGGGGTGTTCACCCCAACTGCCGCTGCACGGTGCACCGTGCAGCGTGCACACCACCTTCAGACCATCAATCCCCAGACCATCAATCTCCAGAACATCAACGGAACGGATGCTGAATCCCGAGCTGGCCGGATCGATTGTCTCGGTGATCATTGCCGATGATCACGCCATTATCCGTGATGCGATTCGTGATCTGCTGGTCAGTGGCACGGAGAGCCAGGAGGTTCAGTACAACGTGATCGCCACGGCGGAGAACGGGCTGGAGACCGTTGCGGCTGTGAAGAACCACCGGCCCGATCTTCTGGTTCTTGATGTCGCCATGCCCCTCGGCACCGGTGCCGAAATCATCCGCGATCTGCGGCAGTGGAGCCCGGGCACCCGCATCGCCGTGTTCACCGGGATCGCCGCTGCTGGCACCCTGGCGGGCCTTGTGGAGGCGGGGGCCGACGGCCTGTTCAGCAAGGCCAATCCTCCCAGCGCCATGGTGGCGAAGTTTCCACTTCTGCTGAGCGGCGGCCGCCATGTGGCGCCGGAGTTCACCGAGCTGATCCGGCTCGGCCAGCAGAGCGGCACCCTTACTGACCGGGAACGTCAGGTGCTGAACCGGCTCGTTGCCGGCAAGTCGAACAAGGAGATCGCCGCCGAGCTGTACATCAGCCCCAAGACGGTGGAGAAACACCGTGCCAGCGTGATGAGCAAGCTCGAGGCCCACTCGGTGGTGCAGTTGATGGCGCGGGCCCTCAGGGAAGGGCTGATCGACCCCGCCACCAACGCGTTGGGGTGAACACCCCATGGGCCCCGGGGTCTCAGCTCAGGAGAATGGTCTGGCCGTGATTCCGTCCGGAACGCGCATGGACACCTCCTGCAGCAAGCGCGCCAGAGTTCCGGCGGCCATCCTGCTGGGCGGTGGCGTGGCGGGCGTGATTCTGCTCGGCGCCGGTGCGGCCCAGGCCCTGACGCCGGGCCATGTGCCGGGGATCGCCGATGGCGTGTTCTACACCTTCCTGATCACCGCCATCGCCCTTTCCGCCGCCATCATCACGGCCTGCCAGCAGCTGCAGTGGCTGGTGTATGTGCTGTTTTCCCTGTTGTTACTGCTCAGCGTGGCGAGCATCGATGGCACCCTGGCCCACCTCCTCGGGGGCGGTGATTTCGTGCTCTGGGTGGTGCCATATCTGTGCGTGTCGCTTGCCACGGCCTTCGGCTATCTGGTGGTGGTTTTGCGCATCGAAGGCTCGCATCGTTTCACGCGGCTGCGGCCGGTCTTCGCCTGGCTGGCCCTGCTCACCGCCCTGCTGCCCCTCAGCAGTGCGCTGTGGTTGCGGCGGATCTCCCTGGTCACGATGTGGATGCCGCTGAATGTCCTGTTCCTGGTGATGCTGTTCGCGCAGGTGCTGCCGCCGCTCACCTGGTCGATCCGTGATCCCCGGCAGCGGCGGCTGACGCGGGCCTTCCCTGCGGTGGTGGGCGGTTTCGCCACGGCGGTGCAGCTGAGTCACTGGGGCGGTGCTGGGTGGCCCCAGCCGGTCTTCAACCAGCTGAACCGCTTCACCCTGCTCCTCTCGGCGGCGTTTTCCCTGGCGATCGTGATCTGGCAGGTGCTGGCCACCTCCCGGGAGAAGGCCCGCGCCGAGCGGCAGACCCTGCTGGCCGAGCGCAACGAGGCCCGGCTGAAGCTGGCCCTGGCCGAGGCGGAGGCGGACTACCAGGAGGCCGTGACCGTCGCTACGCGGCACCGCTCGAAACTGCAGACCGTGTCGCACGATCTCCGCCAGCCGGTGGCGGCCTTGCGGCACGCGGTGGATCAGCTGCAGCGGGCGGGCCATGACCAGGAGGCTGACAGGCTCTCACGGGCCGTGGACTACGTGGCCAGTCTGGCCAGGGCCTACACCCAGGATCCTGAAGCCGAGGCCATGGGCGATGGGGCTGCGCACCCCCCCGCCGGCGGGCCTGAGCTGGTGGCCAGTGAGATGTTCGCGCGCACCCTTGAGCAGATGTTCATGGCTCAGGCTGCCCAGCAGGGGGTGCGCCTGCGCATCGTCTGCCCGCCCAGCACCATTCGAGTGGAGCCGCTGGCCGCGATGCGGATCATGGCCAACCTGATCGCCAATGCCCTGGCCCATGCGGCGCCGTCACGCCTTCTGGTGGGTTTCATGCCCCGTGGCGACAGGGTGCTGTTCCGCGTGCACGACGACGGCGTGGGCATGGATCCGGACACCCTCGCCCGCGTGATGCAGCCCGGCTGCAAGGGCACGGCCTCAGAGGGCGAGGGCCTAGGGCTCGGCATCGTGCGGGCGTTGTGTCACGCCCAGGGCATGCCGTTTGAGCTGCGTTCCGTGCCCGGCAGGGGCACCTCGGCCTTCGTGGCGCTGCCGCGCCATCAGGGCGCCTCCTGAAACCGGGCCGCGCAGGCCCCATCGCCGTTGTTGCCCCTGCCGTTGCCCTTGCCCTGGTTGGCCATCTCGTCGGCCAGCACGGGCTGCTCCGTCTGCCAGCGTCCGGCCTGGCGCCGGGCCAGGATCCGGGCGGTGAACGGTGTGGCACCGCTCGGGCCGATGCCCGTGATGAAGCGGCCACACACCTCGAGCGTGTCGGGTCCTGCCCAGGAAGCGCCGATCAGCGCATACAGGCGCCAACCCTGATGCAGGGTGATGGCCCTGGCCATCTCCCGGGGACCGCTTGCCTCCTCCCCAGCCGGGAGCAGGTAGAGGCCACCGCTGCACGGATGGGTGCCCAGCACCATGCCGCCCTCCAGGATCTGCAGGGGCTGGGTGCGGCCGGGAGCCTCCAGCACGCAGCTGGCGATGGCTGGCGGGGCGGCATCGCTGCGGCTGTCCCCCGGTTCACCAGCCTTGGCTTGTTGGGGCAGGCCGAGCACCAGAACGATGAGTGCAAGCAACCCGGTTGTTCTGGCCATGGATGTAGCGGTGGATGGCACGATCTGCGCCCATTCTGTTCTGCCTGCATCGATCACGGCCTGGCATCAGCACAAATGGGGTGAACACCCCATTTCGCGGACAGCAGCACCGAATTTACGTTGTGCACATCGGTCAAAAAGCCGAGTCTTCACGCAGAACAACCATGGCCAACGCACTGAAAACTCCTCGCTTTCCAGCCTTCACAGTGGCTGCGACTTTCGCAGCCGTGGCCTCGCTCAGCAGCGTTTCCATTCCTGCCCAGGCTGCCCTGTTCAACACCTGCAAGAACGTTCGCATCACCATCCACAACAACACCAACCTGCCGATCGAGGCCCGCTATTTGCGTGTCTACGATCCCCACAGCGAAGACTGGGATACCGAACAGCTGACCAACAAGAAGATCATGCCGGGCTCCAGTTACACCTACAGGGAGAATCTCGCCGACGTTGGCGGCAAGGCCTTCACGCTGAAGCCCTACTACAAATCACTCCGCCAAACATCGTCTGGGGCGCAGTGGAGCTCCACGGTGGCTGGCAGCTCCCAGGACTTCTCGCGCTGTGACAACGCTGGTTCCTACGCGCTGACGATCGGCAACAGCGGGCCATCGCAGGGCCCGGGGGCGGACATGTTCCGCACCCGCAGGGAGGCACTCAGGCGTGCCCGTCAGATCAGGGGGTGCCGCGGAGAAGCTTTCTCCAGGCGGCTCGGCTTCATGAGTTTCTGGATGCCTTGCCGCAATCTCCAGGCCTACCAGACGGCCATGGCAGGCCGGGGTTGACGGGATGGAGCCGGATCAGATGAGGTTGGCAATGGGGGATCACGTGGCTAAGCATCAGGAAGTGCGCCCCGCCTGCATGTCCGAACTGCATGGACGGACCACGACGGCGCGGTCATGGGGAGGGCGCTGGCTGCCGCTGCTGCTGACGCCGCTGCTGTCGGCCCCGCTGGTTCTCCTGCCGGCTGCGGCGCAGGCCCAGGGGGTGGGGATTCCGGCCTTTCTGCCAAGCCGCACGGCGGTCCCCGCCACGGCTCCCATGCCGCTGGACGGGATCTGGAGGATCAGCAGCAACGGCAAGCGCATCCGCATCCAGGCCGGCCGCGCCTACGCCTTGGATGGCTGGAACCACATGGTCGTGCTGAACATCCAGCCCGGCATGGTGGTGATCCGCAACATCACGCCCACGGGTCCCGGGCTGTATCAAGGCGATGATCTGCCCCTGCTGGGTCGCTGGAACGCCCGGGTGGACACCCAGGGCAACCTGACCGTGACGGTGCAGGGCCAGATGCTCCCCGTGAGTTACACCCTCACCCCGGTGCAGCTCGACAACGACGCCTGGTTCGCCCAGGAGATGGCGCTGGCGCTGCCCGGCGCCCCTGACGAGCCTCCGATCTACGAACCCTCCCCCCCTCCCGGCGGAGGCGATGGCGATGACTGGGGGGAGATCCCCGAGCAGCCTGAGCTGCCAGACGAGCCCGACGGGCCCGGCGTGCCGGAGGGGCCCGATGAGCCCCCCATCGATGCGCCGGAAGGCGACGCAGGCGATTCCCTCCTGGAGAGCCTCGAGGCCACTGTGCGGCGCAACAACCCTCTGATCAGCACCCTCAAGGGCATCGGCACCTGCTTTGCCCGCTCGGCCAACCGCAACGCCCTGCTCACGGCCATCCGGGAGCGCGATTCGGCGGCGGCGGCCGATGTGGCGCAGCGCTGCATCACCGACGAGACACGGCGCTCCCTGCGGGCCATGCGGCTGGTGGCGGAAGACGGTTCAAGTTCGCCGCCCCAGTCGCTCAACGTGGGGCTGGGGGCCAGCGCCGGGGCGTTGCTCGGGGCCGGCTTCGATGGCGGCTTCGTGTTCGACCTCAACGGCTCCGACCCGCCGCGTCTCTATCTCAGCGGCATGTCGGGGGCAGGTGCCCAGGGATTCATCGGCGGCGATGTGATCGCAGGAGTGAATGTGGATCCCTCCAGCCCGGGCCTCTCGCAATACAGCGCCTTCATGGTGTCAGGCGACATCGGCGTGGGGGCCGGAGCTGCGCTCGTCACCGAGCGCTGGCGGGCCCTGCGCGACCGGGTGGGTCGCCCCAAGGGGTTCCAGGTGAGTGTGGGGGCAGGGCTGGGGGCCAATCTGGGCTCGAAGTACAACATCCGCACCCGCATCTACAAGGAGTCGAGGCCCGCCTGCCGTGACATCACGGCGCGGCTGCGCAACGGCACCAGCCAGACCATCACCGTGCTGGATCTGGATTACTGGGATCCGGTGTCGAAGATCTGGCGCTCGGAGCCCACCATCAACAAGCAGCTCTCCCCTGGCGAGTCGTGGAGCAAGACCTCGACCCTGGAGAAGGTAAGCGGGAAGGACACCATGCTGCGGGTGAAATACAAACTCACCGGCCTGCTCAAGCCCACCACCTACTACTCACCCAGCTTCGGCAGCGGCCCCTGCACCGACAACAAGGTGTTCAGCCACACCCTCACGGCCCGCAATCCCGAAACGCGTTCCGATTGCCGCATCAACCTGAGCGTGCGCAACGACACGGGCCGCAAGATCCGCATTGTGGATCTTGACTACTGGGATGCCCTCTCGCAGAAGTGGCGCTCGAAGATCACCCCGGATCGAAGCCTGGCCGCAGGAGCCACATGGACCATGAGCCCAACCCTGAGCAAGATGGGCAACGCTGACACGAAGCTGAGGGTGGAGTACTGGGCCGGCCTGTCACGGCGGAGCCAGATCTTGCCGATCAGCCGCTGCAGTAACAGAGGCTATTCGTTTGTGCTCCGCTAGATCAGAAGATTCCGAGCTCTTTCTTCTTGCAGTAGCCCGCCCCGATGTTCATCCAGCCCGAATCACAGGGCTTGCCGTCGGTGGGCTTCACCTCGTAGTAGATGGGTGAATTGCAGTGCTGCTTGAGGTCGTTCACGTAGCCCAGCGGACACTCGTCGTAGCCGGGGAGTTTGGGAATCCGCTTCTGCGCCACGGCGGCGCCCGGGATCACCACAGGCGCCAGAAGGGTGGTGGCCAGAATCAGATGGACCGTTCGCACCAGGTGAGCCGTCAGCTGGCCAGACTCTAGAAGGGGTCTCCACGGTTGTCAGGACAAGCCCTCCGGCGCCGCCCGACACCCCCAACCATGAGCCAGCAAGCCCTGCCACCGATCGCCGGCCGCGAAGCCGAGCTCCTCGTCCTGGTGCAGCCGCCAGGTGCGGTGGCGTTGCCCCGCACCAACCTGAAGCTGGAGTCGATCCGCTCGGGCTTCGCCTGCGCGCTGCACATGCACCAGCCCACGATTCCGGCCGGCGCAGGCGGAGAGCTGATCTCCCACCTGCAGTACATGCTCGAGCACCCGGGCGAGGGGGACAACCACAACGCCGAACCGTTCGCCCACTGCTACCGGCGCCTGGCTGAGATCCTGCCGCAGCTGATCGCCGAGGGTTGCAACCCCCGGATCATGCTGGATTACTCCGGCAATCTGCTCTGGGGTGTCGAGCAGATGGGCCGCGCCGACATCCTCGAGGCGCTGCGCTGCCTGGCCACCGATCCCAGCCTGCAGCCCCATGTGGAGTGGCTGGGCACGTTCTGGAGCCACGCCGTGGCGCCCTCCACGCCTATCCCCGATCTGAAGCTGCAGATCCAGGCCTGGCAGCACCATTTCGCCGCCCTGTTCGGCACCGAGGCCCTGCAGCGGGTGAAGGGGTTCTCGCTGCCGGAGATGGCCCTGCCCAACCATCCCGACACGCTCTTCGCCCTGGTGCAAGCCCTGCGGGAGTGCGGCTACCGCTGGCTGCTGGTGCAGGAGCACAGCGTGGAGAACCGCGACGGCTCGGCCCTGCGCCAGGAGCAGCTGTTCATCCCCAACCGCCTGGTGGCGCGCAGTTCCAGCGGCGAGGAGGTGGCCATCACGGCCCTGATCAAGACCCAGGGCTCGGACACCAAGCTGGTGGGCCAGATGCAGCCCTACTACCAGGCCCTGGGGCTGGAGCGACAGCTGCTGGGCGGCATCGCCATTCCGCCGTTGGTGTCGCAGATCGCCGACGGTGAAAACGGTGGCGTGATGATGAACGAGTTCCCGCCGGCGTTCCTTCAGGCCCATCAGCGGATCGCCCGTGAGGGAGCCGGCGATGGGGCCACGGTGGCGATCAACGGCACCGAATATCTCGACCTGCTGGACGCCGCCGGTGTGCCGGGCGACGCCTTCCCCACGATCCAGGCGGTGGGGCAGCACAGGCTGTGGCAACAGGTGGGCGTTGCACCCACCCCGGCGGCGGTGGAGGCGGCCATCGCCAAGCTCCAGGCCAATGATCCCTCCTTCTCCATGGCCGGTGCCTCCTGGACCAACGACCTCAGCTGGGTGGAGGGCTACGCCAACGTGCTCGAGCCGATGCAGCAGCTCAGCGCCCGCTTCCATCAGACGTTCGACCCCCTGGTGGCCCAGGATCCCGCCATCACGCAGAGCCCGGCCTACCAGGAGGCCCTGCTGCATCTGCTGCTGCTGGAAACCAGCTGCTTCCGCTACTGGGGGCAGGGCATCTGGACCGACTACGCCCGCGAGATTCACCGGCGCGGGGTCGCCGCCCTCGCCTTGCCCTGACCGGCTTGGCGAGAGCAGCCAGCGAGCAGCCTGGAGGGCCCTGGACTCCTTCAGACCCCAGCGGCGGTGAACGAGGCGATGCCGCTGTTGTCGACCGTGAGGACGCCGGTGGCATAGGGGAACCGCCCGCCGTTGATCCCTTCCAGGGCCTCGAAACCGCGCAACGGCAGATAGGTCGAAGCGGTGCTGATCCGGTTTGGCGTCACTGTGTAAACCCCTTGAGGTAACACGATGGTATCGATGCCTCGATTGCCGCTGAGAATTCCATCTCCAAAGTCATCGTAGATGGGCGGCGCAGCCGCGAAGCCAATGAAGCGATCATCGCCTTCGCCAAGATTCAACTCAAAGCCGGCATCATTCTCGAAAAGATCAAGGCCACCTCCTGATGCATCCACGACGTCGGTTCCTGCTCCCATATTTACATCCGACCAGTCGTACAATTGCATCACTCCTAGAACGCTCAGCTCATCGTCGCCCGCGCCCATCTCCAGCCGCAAAAGGTCGGTGCTGAGATCCTCTTCGATCACAAAACGATCATCGCCTGTTCCGGTTGACACGAAGGCTCCGAACAAGGCGGCGCTCTTAGCGGTAATCACATCATTGCCAGCGCCAGTGTGGCAGCTGGTGCTCTCTCCCATGAACAGGCGCCCTTCTGGGACGCTGATCGTGTCATTACCGAGCCCCATCTGAATGGTCCCTTGATAGGCGGAATTAATCTCTCTGTACCTGAGCTCCAGGCCCTTCCGGCCCGTGATCAGATCCCGGCCCGCCCCCGTATGGATTGGACCGTAAGAGCGAATGAAGGATCGGCTGCGGATCTGATCATGTCCTTCGCGAAGCCTGATCGAACCCTTGATGCCGATCCAGATGGCAGGCTTGTCCGTACTTCCCCGGACGAAGTCATCGCCGCGGCTGCCCAGCAGCTGATCGTTCAGATTCTCATCCAGGATGAAGACCTTGCCCATGGTCGGGGTGCCTCCTCTTCGGTGTATTCAGCCTGATGAGGCGGCAGGGTTGTCGGAGAGTCGCTTGAGCAATCTTCACTGTCTCAGGTCAAATGAACGGGGAAGAAAACGAGCTAGAACACTCAGGCAAGCCCTGAGGCAGTTGCGTGATGCAGCGATCGACTCTGCAATGGATGTCCAGGACCTCCTTCGCGGTGGTTGTCGGGATTGGCCTGGCGGCCTGCGGCACCGGTGCCGGGGGGCCTGCCTCGCCCTCCGCCTCGGGGGATTCGACGTCGGGGGCCTCGGCCATCCCCGCCCGCCTGGCGCCGTTCGGCGATGGCTACCCCAAGGCGGGCGATCCCTGCCGGCGCCTCGGGGAAACCGCGGCGACGGCGAATTACCTCGACGACAGCGCTGTGCTGGTCGGCTGTGCCGAGGCCAGGGCCGCGGCCGCCCTGGGCGGGCGGGTCGTGGCCACGGTCGATGGCATCACGCTGGTGTCGATCCCCCAGGGGGATGCCAACGGCGCGGCTGCCAATGGAGGCGATGCCCTGGTGCCGGGCACCGACTACAACGCCACCGCCCCTGTGGCCTGTGGCTTCGACGGCGGCGAACCCACCGGCACCTGCCAGGCCGGGGTGAAGCGCCGTTGGGGCGAGGACGGAACCGCCCTGGTGGAGATCACCAAGCCCGACGGCCGCAAGCGGGCGATCTTCTTCCGGGGCACCACCGCCTATGGCGCCGACAGCGCCCAGGCGGACGGTTCCGCCGGGTGGTCCTTCGCGGTGTCACGCCGCGACGATCAGAGCGTGATCCGCTACGGCCCGGAGAGCTACGTGATCATCGATGCTCTGGTGGTGGGCGGCTGATCGCCATGCCCGGCGCGAATGGGCTGGCGGCACTCTGGAAGCAGCCGCGAGATCCTTCGGTGAGCACCCCATCTCCTGTCGCCGCCCTGCTGGCCGCTGCTGCGCTGGTTCAGCCGGGTGCCGCGGACGGGCGCCCCTGGACGGCGGCCTCCTCCGATCCGCGCACCCTCGGCTGGATGCAGGGGGCGCCGCCGCCGGCCGAGCGGGTGATCGTCTTCGGCGATCCGCAGGCCTTCACTTTTCCCCGGCTGCGCTGGAGCGTGTGCCACACCGACCAGCTGATGCCCACCCGGGCGGTGAGCCGCGGGCTCACTCCGGTGCGGCCCCTGCCCCGCCGTGAACGCACCGACCTCGACGCCGTGCGCTTCCAGCCCTGGGGCGCCAGCCAGCCGATGACCTGGGGCCAGGCCTTCGACGCCAACTTCACCGACGGGGTGGTGGTGCTGCACGGGGGTGCGGTGGTGTATGAGCGCTATGCCGGCTGCCTCGGGCCCACGGGCCGCCACGCCGCCATGTCGCTCACCAAGTCGCTGGTGGGGCTGCTCGGCGAGATGCTGGTGGCGGAGGGCGTCCTGCAGGCCGACGCCCCGGTGCGCGCCACCATTCCGGAGCTGGCCGGCAGCGCCTTCGGGGATGCCACCGTGCGGCAGGTGCTCGACATGACCACCGCCCTCGACTACTCCGAGGACTACGCCGATCCGGAGGCCGGCGTGTGGCAGCACGCCGCCGCCGGCAACGCCCTGCCCAAACCGTCCGATTACAGCGGCCCGCGCACCTACTTCGAATTCCTGCAGACGGTGCAGCGCAAGGGCGAGCAAGGCCGGGCCTTCGGCTACAGGACCGTGAACACCGACGTGCTCGGCTGGCTGATCAGCCGCGCCACCGGTCAGTCCCTCACCGAGGTGATGGCCGAGCGCCTCTGGAGCCGGCTTGGGGCTGACGCGGGCGCCTTCTTCAGCGTGGATTCGATCGGCACCCCCTTCGCCGGCGGCGGCTTCAACGCCTCCCTGCGGGACATGGCCCGCGTCGGCCAGCTGATGCTCGACGAGGGCCGCATCGGCGACGAGCAGGTGATCCCGGCTGCGGTGATCCGTGGCATCCGCGCCGGCGGCGAGCGGGCCGCCTTTGCCCGGGCCGGCTACCGGCAGCTGCAGGGCTGGAGCTACCGCGGCATGTGGTGGGTGAGCCACGATGCCAACGGCACCTATATGGCGCGGGGCGTGCACGGCCAGTCGCTCTGGATCGATCCGGCGGCCGGCGTGGTGATCGCCCGCTTCGCCTCCCATCCGGTGGCCGGCAACGCCGACAACGACGCCACCACCCTGCCGGCCTATCAGGCGATCAGCCGCCACCTCCAGGGGCGGTGACCATGGAGGCCAGCGCCGGGCGGCCCCAGGGCCTGATCGCCTCCACCCTCACGCCTGCGGCCTTCGCCCCGTTCGGGTTCGTGATCCAGCCCCAGCCCGATGACGCTCCCTGGTGCCCCGGCGATGCGGTGCTGCAGTTCGGCGGCGGACCGCCCCGCCTCTATCTGATGACGCTGCCGCCGCGGGGCCTCGGGTTCGCGGAACTCGCCCGCCACCGCCGGGTGAGCCAGGCGCTCGGTGCCATCGACGACCAGGCCTGGTTCCTGGTGGTGGCCCGGCCGGACCATCCTGCCGGGCGCCCCTTTGCCCCCGCCGCGGATCTGCACGCCTTCAGCATCCCGCCGCGCCGGCTGGTGGTGCTGCATCCGGGCACTTGGCATGCCGGACCGCTGTTCGCGGGGCCCGCCGAGCGGGTGTTCCTCAACCTCGAGTCCCGCACCACCAACCGCGACGACCGCACAGTCCTGGCGATCGGCGGCCGCCAGCGCTGCGTCGTGGACGGCGACCAGGAGGCACCGGGCGGCCACTGAGGGTCGCCCTCAGGGCTCGAGCTGTTTCAGCAGGGTCTCGGTGAGTTCGATCTCACAGGTGGTGGTGAAGATGCCGTAGCCGGTGCCCTGGAAGGCCATCGACTTGGCGTAGGCGCACACCTTGCGCCGTTCCTGCCGAAAGGCTTCGGCCTGCTGCTTCGGGTCCGCACTCGTGCGGTGGAAGGTCGTGAGGTTGTCGCGCCAGAGGGTCTGGAAGGTCTCGCTGGGCACGCCGGCGGCCTCGGTGGCGACCCCCGCCAGGGCCGTGTCCAGCGTGCGATCCAGAGCTTCGAGGGCCTGGATCAGGCAGCGTGTCGACTCCACCGTGCTCCGGGCCTGGCGGCAGGAGGACAGAGCCGGGGACTCCGCCGCACGGGCCACGCCCTGCAGCGGCAGCAGCGTGACCGCCAGCACGGCCAGCAGAACCGACAGCGGGCGGGCGTGGGTCATCGGGTCGTGGGTTTCGGGAGCAGCGATCATCAGCGATGATGAACCGCCCAATCTCCTGGGGACCCGATGGCGGGACTGATCAGGATCAGGCGCTGCGCGAGCTGGGGATGAAGTCTGAGAACGACAACGGGCGAGTCACCGCCCCGCGGTCGAGGGGGATGTCCCGCGCAGAGCACACGGCTACATTCCTGGTGGCCAGGCCCTCGGCTGCGCCTCCCGAAACCCATCGAAGACCGTATGAAGCGCCTCGTTCTCCTCGCCGTGGCGGCCGTCGCGTTCCAGGTGCCGGCGCTTGCCGACCAACCCAACATGAAGTCGGCGCTGATGAGCCTGAACCAGGCCAGGACCAGCCTGGAGAAGGCCGCCCATGACAAGGGGGGGCACCGGGTCAAGGCTCTCAAGGCGATTGACGAGGCGATTCGCGAAGTCGAGGCCGGCATCGACTACGACCGCCTGCACCCCTGATCCTGCACCCCTGATAACGGGCTTCGGCTGGAGGTCTGGTCAGGCCAGGGGCGCCACTTCCGGGAAATGCTTCGCCATGCAGGCCTCGCACACCCCGTGGGAGAACTCCACGTTGTCGTGGCTCTTGATGAACGCCTCCACGGTCCCCCAGTAGCCGTCGTCGTTGCGGATCCCCTTGCAGTAGGAGCAGATCGGAATCAGCTCCTCCATCACATCGATGCGCTCGAGGGCTCCGGCGAGTTGATCGGACACCCGTTTCAGTTCCAGTTGGAGCACCACCTGCCGGGCCAGCGCCTCGAGGGAGCGGAGCTGCAGGTCGCTGAGGTCACGGGGGCGGTGATCGATCACACAGAGGGTGCCGATCCGGGCCCCTTCCGGCGTGGTCAGCGGCACCCCCGCGTAGAACACGATGTGGGGCGGATGGCAGACCAGCGGGTTGTCGCGGAAGCGTTCGTCTTCGCGGGCATCCCGCACCACGAAGGTCTCCTCGCCGAGGATCGCGTGGGCGCAGAACGACACATCGCGGCTGGTTTCCCGCACGTCGACGCCCACCCTGGATTTGAACCACTGACGCTCCGCATCCACGAGGCTGATCAGGGCGATCGGCACGTCGCAGATCTGCGCGGCCAGCAGGGTGATGTCGTCGTACGACTGCTCCGCATCCGTATCGAGGATGTGGTAGCCCTTCAGCGCCTCCAGGCGGGCCTCTTCGCGGGGGGCCACATTCGGGCGCATGGGGGACAGGCCGGGATGCAAGGCCCGGGGCGCAAAGGCTGAAGCAAGGGCCACGTTGGGCCCCTTAAAACGTAGGGAGGACGCTCAGGTCCACTGGCGCGGGTTCACATCTCCTCATGCCATGCGGTGGCCCCGGCGAGGCGGGGCTGCCTAGGTTGAACAGCAGGTAATCCCTGCTGCGGCGATGACCGAATCCACTCCCGAAGCCCTTCCCGAAGGCACCCCCGCCGACACCCCGGCGAGCCCTGAGTTCGTGGCCTGGGCCCGCCACCACGACGAGGAGCACAGGGCCTACCGCCCCGAGCTGGCCGAGGTGAGCGAGCACCAGCACCCGGAAGGAACGGCCAACGCGGCGCACCAGGAACAGGTGTGGGCGGCCCGCCGCGACCATGAACACCGTCTGCACGACAGCGCGATCGAACAGATCCGCCACCACAACCCCTAGGCAGCTCATGGCCCGGGCTTCCCGCCTCCCCAGGAGCCTCCCGCTCCCGTGGGCGGCCTGGCGCGTGGGCGTGCTGCTGGACAGGGCTTTATGGGTCAGCTCGGCTGTTTGGGTCAGCCCAGCTGTTCCGCTGGGGTCAGGTGGGGGGCTGGCCGCTGCCGCTGCGCTGGAGCGGCTGGAGCCAGCCCCGCCGGTGTTGCGGGTGGGGATGGTGGACGGGGCGCCCCCCTGCAGCTACCGCGACGCCGGTGACTGGCGGGGACTTGCCATTGACCTGTGGAGCCGGATCGCCACCCGCGAGCGGCTGCCGTATGTGGTGTCGGCGTGGCCGTCGGTGCAGGCGATGCTCGAGGCCAGCCGCAACGGCGACCTGGACGTGGCCGTGGGCTGCATCAACGTGTCCCCCGAGCGGCTGGAGCGCTACCGCTTCAGCCTGCCCTTCCAGGAGGACGGCCTGGCGGTGATGGTGCTCCAGAGCCGGCTGGATCTGGGCCGCTCCTTCCTGCTGGCCCTGTTCACCCCCACCCTGCTGCAGCTGCTGGGTGGCTATCTGGCGGCGATCGCTCTGCTGGCCCTGCTCACCTGGCGGGTGGAGCACTACGACCAGAACCCCGACACCCTCAGCCAGGGGCGCCGGCGCAGCTTCAGCGCCCTGTTCCAGGTGCTCGCCACCGGGCCCGGCAGCAACACCCTGGTGGCCACCAGCCGTGGCCAGGGCATCGTGCTGCTGGCCTATCTGGTGCGGATCGTGTCGGCCTCGCTGCTGGTGGGTTACCTCACCGTGAACGTGGCCCGGCAGGTGCAGGGAGGGCCCAGCGCCAGGATCCGTTCCGAGGCCGATCTGCGCGGCCTGCGGGTGGGGGTGCGCGGCGGCACCGTGAGCGAGGCGCTGCTGCAGGAGCTCAACGCCGGCAGCAGCGCCCCGAAGGTGACGATCGTGCCCCTGGCCGGCATTCAGTCGGGGATGCCTCTGCTGGTGTCGGGCCGCCTCGATGCCCTGCTGGGCGACAACCTGCAGCTGCGCTATCTGCTGATCCACGCACCGCTGCAGGGCGCCCGGCCCACCCTGGCGCTGCAGGGGATCCGGCCCGAATCCCAGGCGTTCGTCTTCTCCCCCGGATTGCCGGAGGCCACGGCCGAGCGGATCGACAGGGCGATCAGTGCCCTCAAGCGCAACGGCGTGGTGGGCGCCCTGCGGCAGGAGGCCACCACGCCTGCCGTCAGCCCGAGCCCCTGAGGCCTGGGTGGGCCAGCTGGCGTGGCGCCGCCATGTGGCCATGGTGTCCGATCCTGCCTACACAGGGAGAGCCACGCGTTGCGCCGCTGTTGCAGCAGGCAGGACTCCATGGACATCCTCAACCCGGACAAGACCCTGCGGATCGCGCTGATCGCGGTGGGGATCGTGTACACCGTGGGGCTCTACCCGCTCACGCTGATCTGGCCCGACGGTTTCATGTGGATGCCGCGCCAGGCGGAATACGAGCAGATGATCCTCGCCACCTTCGCGGTGCTGGGGGTGTTCCTGCTGCTCGCCGCACGGGCACCGGCCGAGCACCGCAGCCTGATCGGCTTCGCTGGCTGGTCGAGCCTGGTGCACGGCCTGGTGATGCTGGTGCAGGCCCTGCGTGATCCGATGGAGCAGGCCAACTTCTTCGGCGATATCCCCGCCCTGATCGCTGTGGGCGCCGTGCTGCTGGTGCTCAACCGGCCGGCGGTGACGCCCGCGGCGGGCTAGCGCCAGCCGGCACATGTCGCCGTGTGAACAGCGGCTGGGCTGCCCGCCCCGGTGCCGTCACCGTAAAGGCGATGGTCTGATCAGGCCGTGAGCCCGAGCGAAGCGCGCAGCACCATGGCGATCCTCAACCGCTGCCGCTGGCTGCCCAGCCTGCTGCTCCTCGCCGGCCTGCTGCCGACCTCCGCGCGCTCCCAGCCGGCCGCCGCGGCAGTCACGCCATGGTCGCCGCCGCCCGAGCCGGCCGCCTGGGCCGTGGTGCGCAGCGACCTGCTGCGGACGGGACCGCCCGACGGACTGGCGCCCAGGGAGTGGATCTTCGTGCGGGGCCTCGACCGGCCCGATCTCCGTGCCGGTGAATACCTGGCCGATCTGGTGCCCTCGCTCGATGGAGCCGCCCCCGTGGTGGCCTTCCAGGCGGTGGTGCTGCTGCAGCGGCCGGCAGCCGGGCCCGCCTGGCAGGTGCGCGAACGCCGGATGCGGGCCCGCTGCGCCGAACGCCGCCTGGAGCTGCTGGATCCTGCCGGTGCCTGGGTGGCGTATGCCGGCACCCCTGATCCGGAGTCTCCAGCTCGGCTGGCCTGGATCTGCCGCAGGGCCGTCACCCCATGAGGCCCGTACGGGCCGAGGGAGGGTGCGGCCGCTGCCGTCTTCAGGAGCTGCCGCCATGGTGATCCTTCTGCCCGGGCTTGGTCTCCTTGCGCTCCTGGGTGGGACGGCCCTTCTGGCCTGGCGAGCCTGGCGGCGGCGCCAGCACTTCGCGCCCCTGCGGCGGCTGCCCTCGCCGCCGGGGCTGCCCCTGCTCGGCCATCTGCCGGCGGTGCTGGCCGCCGTGCGCCGCAAGCGCTTCTTCCAGCTCCTCCATGACTGGAGCCAGGCCTACGGCCCGGCCTATGTGTACTGGGCCGGCAGGCCGGTGCTCGTGCTCAGCCGTCCTGCCCTGATCGAGTCCGCGATCGTGCAGGGGATGCGCTCCGGCTGCCTGATCCGCTCGCCCGCCATGCGGCGGGCCTGGAATGACATGCGCGGTCCGATCCTGATCGGCGAGGAGGGGGCGGAATGGCAGTGGCGCCGCCGTTCCTGGAATCCCGGCTTCACGGCCGCCAGCACCGCCGCCCATCTGCCGCTGCTCGAGCAGGCCAGCGCCCAGGTTCTGGAGCGGATCGCGCAGGCACCGGCCGGGCAGGCCATCGCGCTGGATCCCCTCTTCGTGGAGATGGCGATGCGGGTCATCGCCACCCTGATGCTGGGCATCCCCCTGCAGGCCGGGGCGGAGAGTCCGGAGGGCCCTCGCCTGGATGTGGCCCGCGCCTACCAGGCCATGGGGGTGCTGGGCCGCCGCTTCTTCCGGATGGCCACCGGCGAGAGCCCCTGGATGAAATATCTGCCCACCCGGACCTCCCTGGCCTACTGGGCCGCCCGCCGCCAGCTGGAGGATCTGCTCGCCCCGCGGGTGGCGCTTGCCCTGCGCCTGCGGGAGGGGAACGCAGGCGAGGAGGCGGGCCTCAGCCCCCTGTTCCGCCAGTCGCTGCTGGTGCGGATCGCAGCCAGGGAGCCCCGCTACGACCAGGACAGCCTGCTGGCGGAGACCATTGAATTTCTGATCGCCGGCACCGACACCACCGCCCACACCCTCTCCTTCGCTGCGGGCACCCTGGCCCTCCACCCGGACGTGCTGGCCCGGGTGAGGCAGGAGGTGGATCAGGCCTGGGAGCGCCATGGCGGCCTCACACCGGCCTGCATCGGCGCGCTGGATCTGGTGCGGGGGGTGATCAGGGAGACGCTGCGCCTGTTTTCGGTGGCCTCGGGATCCACGGCTCTGCAGGTGGTGAAACCGACCCATCTGGAGGGGGTCGGCAGGGTGCCGGTGGGAACCACGGTGACCTGGTCGATGCAGGGTGCCGGACGCGACCCGGAGGCCTACCCCAGGCCCCTGGAGTTCCTGCCCGAACGCTGGCTGCCGGGCGGTCCGGAGGGCCCCGCCCCTCCGATGATCGACTTCGGCTCCGGTCCGCACCGCTGCATCGGCGAACACCTGGCGATGCTGGAGGCCACGGTGATGCTGGCCCAGCTGCTGCGCCACACCACCTGGGAGCTGGTCAACGGCCCGGCGTCGCTGGAGAACCAGCGGCAGAACCTGCTGATCTATCCCGCCGACGGCATGCCCGTGCGGGTCCGGCGCCGGGGAGAGGCGGGATGGTCATGAGCTGGGGAAGGGTCGGAAGCTCAAGGGCGCGTACTTGTCGATCGTGACGGTCCAGGCCGTTGATCCCAGGGCCTGCAGCTGCTGCAAGGCCGCCTCGGTGTCGCCTCCGGCGATCCAGGCGGCCTTGAGCGCGGGGAGTTGCGCGCTCATCGCCTCCATCGGCATCACCACGAGCAGCAGGCTGGCGTCGCCGGCGGCTCGCCGCAGGGGCCCCTGGTCGCTGCGTTGCCAGACGCGCAGCAGCAGCTCGAGCGCCAGGCCACGGCCCTCCTCGCCGGGATCCTCGCGGCCGGCGGCCGCGGCGGGGAGGGATCGACCGGCCAGCGGCAGGGCCCGCGTGCCGTTCTGTTCCAGGAAGGCCAGGGCGATCAGGTAGGGCGTATCCGCCATGGGGAGACCAACTGCGACGCCCTCACCCTGACGCAGGACCAGGCCGCCAGGATGTCCCCATTTGCGGGTAGACGCCTGGAAGCGCGAATCCATAAGGTGATGCCGTCCGATCCGAAAGGACCTCGAAAGGACTGATCCAGCCGCACAATCCCGCATCCAGCCATGCCATCAGAAAGCCTTCACTCTGATGGTGTCGCGGACGGCATTCAGGGGCTTCTCTGAGATGGTGGAACTGGCTTCTGGCTTCGACCTGTTGGGCCATGTGCCGGCGGATGGGTGTTGCGATCTGACTCCTGCTGATGTCAATTTCCGGCTTGATGACGACTGAAGTCTCCACTTTCACGACCACCATGACGATCGGTGAGCTTGAGGCCAGCTATCCCCTCTATTGTCGGGCTCTGCGCATTCTGATCCAGGAGGGAAAATCCCTCAACAAGATCAAGCGCACCGTCTGCTGGTCCAGGCTCACCAGCCTGCACACCTGCCTGCCGCGTCGGTATCGGGATCCGGAGCATCTCTACTTCGTGCTCAGGCGCGAGGTGGAGCCTGAGGGTGCCGCGGGATGCTCACCAGCATCGCCATCAACAGCAGGCTGATCCACGCCATCGGCGCGCTCAGGAGGGACATCCTCACCTCCACGGACCATGCCGCCTGGACGCGGCTGCATGCACACGGATGCATTGTCCGCCCATGGGGACCGTGATCCAGACATCAAGCTCCTAGACTGAATTCATCAGGGCCGTTAGCACAATGGATACCACCATCACCCCTGGTTCGCCGGTAGCCCATCCACACGCCGCCCGCGCCTCCTGTCTGGGGCGGACGTGCATGAAGTGGACCTCGGATGGCGAACTCTCCGACATCGACATTCAGCTGATCCTGCAGCGCTTGCGCGAGGTGGATGCCCAGGTGGAACCTGTCTGAAACTCCCTGCCCGGGCAGCCTGCCAGTGGGCTGTAGGGTGAGCGGTGGAGCTTGATTCCCAGGCCTTGCGTTGCATGCACGTTCGCGCAACACACGCAAGTCCCCTTTCGCCATGGACTTCACCCCATACCTCACCGGTTTTCAGGCGGGTAGCGCCGATGAGCGACTGCTTTCCCTGAAGCTGGACGGCCAGGTGGCCCTGGCCATGAAGGGCCGCCTGTTCCTGCGCTCCATGTGTGCGAACTTTGCCGATCCAGTCCAGATCGGTTGTGCTGTCACGGACGAGAAATCCTGCCTTGATTACCTCTCCCGGGCACCCTTCAGTCTGCTGATCTGCACGGACTACCTGGAGCAGGGAAGTGGTTTCGAGCTGGCTCGGCACGCCAAGGAGACCCGGCCGGGCCTGAGGGTGATCGTGCTCGCCCTCGGCGATGTCATTCCGGCGGAGTATGCCGAGGTCGCCTGGCTGGATGCCGTGGTGGCCGAAGCGGATTTCGTCGAGGATCAGCATCCCCTGCAGGCCGCTGTGCTGGCTGTGATGGGGAACCACGCCTACAGGAGCCCATCGCTGCGCAGTGGCACGTTGCCGTACCTCAGCTGCCCGCGACTCACGCCCAGGGAATATGAGGTGCTTGATCTGCTGGCCAGCGGGATGAGCGACCGCGAGATGGCGGAGGCCCTGGTGATCTCCGAGGAGTCGGCTCGCACCTACACCAAGCGGCTCCTGCGCACCCTGGGGGTGCACAACCGCCTGCAGGCCGTGCTCAAGGGGATGCGCTGCGGCATGGTGAATCTCTGAGGTCCGCCGGCCAGAGCCGTGAGCTCCGGAGCGATCCCCGACCAGCCTTCACCGACCAGGCTCCATCGATGAGCTGACGCGTCAGCCAGGCAGCTCCCTGCCCATGCAGCTCGCCGGCTGCGCCTCCTGCGCGGGCCTCAGCATTCCCGAGCCCGTGAGCAGCGGTCTCTGGCGTGTGTGCTGCTGGCGCTCCTGGTGGTGGCGCTGGTGTCGGGCTGCTTCATCGACATCACCAACTCCCTGGTGATCCAGGGGTTCCTCAGGCGGATCGGCTGATGCCGCTCGCCTCGGCCGCCAGCCGATCCAGTTCCCCCTGCATGTGGGCCACCACCTGCTCGTAGCAGGCCTGCACATAGCCCCGGTCGCGGCTGGCCTCATAGCCCGTGCGCGGGAACACCACCGGGGCGCACACCCGTGTGTGGATCGCGGCCGGCAGGGGCAGGTTCGGCAGCGGGCCCACCCCGAGCCCCCACGGCAGACCGAGGTAGAGCGGAAACACCTCCGGGTCGAGGCCCAGCAGCCACGGCATGCCCAGCGCGTGCAGGCGCCGGGCCTGGGCCGTGCAGTCCTCCAGCACCACCAGGGTGTCGTGAGCGCCCCAGGAGATCAGCGGCATCACCGGCAGTTCCTGCCACAGGGCCAGGCGGATGAAGCCGGTACGGCCGCGGAAGTGGATCCGATCCCGCAGCCGGTGGGGCCGGAAGGCATCCTCGCCGCCGCCGGGATACACCAGCAGGCTGTGGCCCTGGCGCAGCACGGCCAGGGCCTGACGCGGGTGAAAGGGCACGGCACCCACCCGGGCGGCCAGCTCGGCCATGCCGGGGTACGCCTTCCACACCTTGGCGTGGGTCAGGCCGTACACCTGCCGCTGCACGCCATAGCGGCGGATCCAGTCCACCAGGAACATGGGCAGATCGGGGGTGGCCAGGCCACCGTTGTGGGAGCCCACCAGCAGCACCTGGCCCTGGCTGGGCATGTGCTCCCAGCCGCTGGTGCGCACCCGGAAGTAGTGGCGGTAGAACCACTCCCACACCGGCATCAGCCGGCGGATCACGCCGGGGTCACGCCGCAGCGCCGGCGGGGGAAGCGTTGGCAGGGACGCTGGCACGGACGGTGACACGGTTGACGGCACGGGTGGTGGGGGCGGTGGAAGGGGGGGAGGACGCTGACCGCCGCCACCACCGCTGATCCTCCCTGGAATCCTGGCGGCATTCGCTGCGGATCCCCCACAGTGGGCGCACTGGGCCTGCTGCGCGCCCTGATCGATGCCCCGGTCTCTGGCGGAAGCCGCTGATGGGGTGGTCGTGGGGGGGGGGTCTCGCCGGCCTGGTGGCGGCCCGAACCGTGCAGGAGGCGGGCCGCGGTGGCCCAGCTGCCCGAAGGGCATCCCCACCACCATCCCGCCGCCGCCCTCGATCGGCAGAGCTTCCGGCACGGGATCGACGTGCACACCCCTACCCCCTTCGCCGCCTGGCACTTCGCCTCCTTCTGCCGCGCTGTGGGGTTCCTCGGTCCGGCCGAGCCCGGGCCGGGCTTCATTGAGGGGGTGGTGCGCAGTGGTGAGGCGGCGGCTGAGCCTCAGGGCCGGCCGCCGTTCTGCGGAGCCCCCTCTCCGGCGGTTTCCGGCTGCGGGGGTTCCCCGCGCTCGGGTTGCCGGACCTCGGCTTGCGTGAGCTCGGCTTGCTTGAGCTCAGCCTGCTGGCGCTCAGCCTCCTGCCGGTCGAGGCAGGTGGAGCACAGCACGCGACCTTTCTGCTGCAGGTAGTGCCGCAGTGAGCGCTCGATCTGCACGCCGCAGCCGGCACAGGAGAAGAGGGGGCTCATCGGCGCTGGCGTTGACCGCTGCTGCGGGAAGTCTGTCGGTCGCCGGGGCCCGGCTGGCCCACAGGCCCCAGGCTGGGTCAAAGGGCTGGCTGTGAAGGACGGCCTCCCGCACCCCCTCGCTTCCGTGGCCCTTCGGGCGCAGGGGGTCGGGTCTTTGGGCCGTGTCCACGATCCAGGGCGAACGCCATCAGGAGCAGAAGGAGGGCACCGCGACGGGACACCGGCCAGATCTGCAAGAGTCCTGGGGAACGGGTGCCCCGCGATGGACAGCAGCATGGAGGTGCTGAGCCTCTTCCCCCGCTACCTGTTGAAGGGAGCGCTGGCCCCGGAGGCGTTGCGGGCTCTGCAGCAGCTGGCGCATCAGGTGCTGACCGATCCGCAGTCCGCCCCCGATGCCTCGGTGAAACTGGCCGGTCAGCTGTCGCTGCAACGGGAGCTGGGGCCCCAGTACCCGCCGGTGGTGGACCTCTGCGCCGATGTGCTGTTGCCGGCCTGTGAGCGCTGGATCCGCCATGTCGTGGATCAGCAGCCGCCCGAAGCCCGCGGTCCCTGGGCCGAGGGGCGCTATCGCCTGCAGTTGATCGACATCTGGCTGAATGTGCAGCGAGCCGGCGATTACAACCCGACCCATACGCACGGGGGCACGTTTTCGGGGGTGGTGTTTCTCGAGGTGCCCCCCCAGATCAACGCCGAACGCTTCGACGGCCAGCTCTGCTTCTACGGCCCGGAGGACTGGCACATCCAGAGCTTTCGCACCGGCATGGCCCACTACGTCGTGCCGGTGCCGGGTGAGTTCTACGTGTTCCCGGCCTGGCAACCCCATTCCGTCGCCCCCTTCCGCGGAGACGGCGACCGCCTTTCCCTGGCCTTCAACGTGGTGGCCCTGCCCCAGCAGCCTGCGGCGCGGCCTGGGCCGGTGGTGGAAGGCAACATCTCGCTCTCGACAGCCCGCCGCAAGCCGGGCGGTTTCGGCTGAATTCCGTCAGCCGGCCCATCCTCGGGAGAGCGTCGGTGTCCGGATCACCCATGCCAGCCAAGCCCGGCCGCGGCCCTGCCAGCCAGTCGTCCACCATCCCCGCGGGCAGCGGGGAGGAGCTCGCAGGTCTGCCCCTGCCGGAGCTGACCCGGCGCCTGGACACCTCACCGCGGGGTCTGGACAGCGCCGAGGCCGCCCGCCGACTCGAGCGCTGCGGCCCGAACGAACTGCCGCACCAGACACTCTCCCCCTGGCGCCTGCTGCTGGGCCATCTCTGGGGGCCCATCGCCTGGATGATCGAACTGGCGGCCCTCCTCTCCGCCCTGGTGCGGGACTGGAGCGATCTGGTGCTGATCCTGGTGCTGCTGGGCGCCAATGCCCTGGTGGGCTTCTGGGAGGAGTTCAAGGCGGGCCATGAGATCGAAGCGCTGCAGGCCCAGCTGGCGCTCGAGGCGCTGGTGCGTCGGGATGACACCTGGAGCCTGAGGCCGGCCCGGGACCTGGTTCCCGGCGATGTGATCCGGTTGCGGATCGGTGTGATCGTGCCGGCGGATGCCCGTCTGCTGGAGCCCGGGCCGCTGGAGGTCGACCAGTCCCCGCTCACCGGCGAGTCGCTGCCCGTGGAGCGGACGGAGGGGGATGGGGTGCTCTCCGGATCGATCGTGCGCCGCGGCGAGGCCGATGCCGTGGTCTACGCCACCGGGGCGGGCACCTTCTTCGCGCGCACGGCCCGGCTGGTGGAGGCCGAGCCGCCGCCGAGCCACTTCCAGCAGGCCGTGCTGAAGATCGGCGACTACCTGATCGTGGTGGCGCTGCTGCTGATCACCCTGATCCTGCTGGTGGCCCTGTTCCGGGGGCACGGCATGGTCGAGACCCTGCGCTTCGCCCTGGTGCTCTGCGTGGCCTCCATCCCCGTGGCCATGCCGACCGTGCTCTCGGTCACCCTGGCGGTGGGGGCGGAGCGACTGGCCCGCCGGCGGGCCGTGGTGACCCGGCTCGCCGCCATCGAGGAACTGGCGGGCATCGACATCCTCTGCTCCGACAAGACCGGCACGCTCACCCAGAACCGGCTGAGCCTCGGCACACCGTTCTGCCTGCCGGGCTGCGGACCGGACCATCTGATCCGCTGCGCCGCCCTGGCCTCCCGCCAGGAGGACCACGATCCGATCGATGCGGCGGTGCTGGCGGCACCGCAGGCCGGCACCGCGGCGGACACGTTGCGGCTGGAGGCGTTCGCGCCCTTCGATCCGGTGCGCAAGCGCACGGAGGCCACGCTGGTGGAGCCCGGCGGGCGGCGCTTCCGGGTGAGCAAGGGGGCGCCCCAGGTGCTGCTGGCGATGGCGGCCAATGCCGTGGAGGTGCGCGAGGCGGTGGATCAGGCCGTGGAGGGGTTCGCCTCCCGGGGGTTCCGCTCGCTGGCGGTGGCCGAGGCGGAAGGGGAGGAGCCCTGGCGGTTCCTGGGGGTGCTGCCGCTGTTCGATCCGCCACGGGACGACAGCCTCACGACGCTTGCCGAGCTCCGGGAGCTGGGCATTGCCACCAAGCTGATCACCGGGGATCAGGTGGCGATCGCCCGCGAGATGGCGGGCCAGCTCGGGCTGGGTACGGCGATCCTGCCGGCGGAGGTGCTCGAGGAAGCCACCGCCGGCCCCGTTCACGATCCCGGCGAGCGGATCGAGCGGGCCGACGGCTTCGCCCAGGTGTTTCCGGAGCACAAGTACCGGATCGTGGCGCTGCTGCAGCGGCGGGGTCACCTCGTGGGGATGACCGGCGACGGCGTCAACGATGCGCCGGCCCTGAAGCGCGCCGACGCCGGCATCGCCGTCTCCGGTGCCACCGACGCCGCCCGCAGCGCCGCCGACATCGTGCTGCTCACCCCCGGGCTCAGCGTGGTGGCGGCGGCGATCCGCGAGAGCCGGCGCATCTTCCAGCGCATGCACCACTACGCCATCTATCGCATCGCCGAGACGATCCGGGTGCTGGTGTTCATGACCTTCTCGATCCTCATCTTCGACTTCTACCCGCTGTCGGCGTTGATGATCGTGCTGCTGGCGCTGCTGAACGACGGCGCCATCCTCGCGATCGCCTACGACCGCACCCGCTGGTCTCCCCGGCCTGTGCGCTGGCAGATGCCGGTGGTGCTGGGGGTGGCCACCGCCCTGGGCCTGGCCGGCGTGGTCGCCACCTTCGGCCTGCTCTGGCTGGGCGAGGTGGTGTTCGCCCAGCCGCGGGAGTTCATCCAGACCCTGCTCTACCTCAAGCTCTCGGTGGCCGGGCACCTGACGGTGTTCGTCGCCCGCACGGTGGGCCCCTTCTGGTCGGTGCGGCCGGCCCTGCCGCTGCTGCTCGCCGTGGTCGGCACCCAGCTGCTCGCCACCCTGGTGGCGGTGCACGGCCTGTTCATGGCCCCGATCGGCTGGGGCTGGGCCCTGCTGGTGTGGGGCTACTCGCTGGTGTGGTTCCTGCTGGAGGATCGGGTGAAGCTGCTGGCCTACCAGCTCTTCGGCCATCAGCCCACCCTGCTGCGCCGGCGCCCGAGCCGGAACCGCCCTGGGCCGAACCGGCAGGGGATCGGCTGAGGCCGAGGCGCCGCCTTCCTCCTTGGCTCAACGCACCACCAGGACTGCTGCTGAACAGTTCCGCATCGATGCCAGGGAGAAGCCGCACTTCCCGGAACTGCTGCACTGGCATGCCGCGACCACTTCTTGGCTGCGCCAGGGGCAGGGCGTGGCGCTGGGCTGCTGTGGCAGCGCAGATTGCCATGGCCACTGGAGTGCTGGCCACTTGAAGTCCGTCACCACCCATGACCATTCCATCACCATCAGCCCTGTCAGCTGAACAGCCTTGAGGGACTACTGGGAATATATGCCTAACGTCAAGCTCGGCACATCAAGCTCAGCGGCTGGCAGTATGCGAGTCAGTTGCAGATGCACACTGGGTTCCAGGCCGCTGAAGCTTGATACTACGCTGCCAAACTATTCGGCCACCACCAGTACAAACGTTGACCAGCGGAATATGCCGCCGTTGGGGAGATCAGTGAAATCAACTTCTTCGGGGCCATGCATCCAAGTCTTCTGACCGCGAACGCCAGCAAACAAGAACGGCTCTGTCTTGCCCATCTTGACCGAGAAAATTGTATTCTCGCCGCTCATCGTTTGCTTGACCTTGCAAGGCCCTTCGTATAAGGCGACCTGGGCCGCGGTGTTAGTGAGCTTGCAGGTGGCTCGTTCCCTGAAGGTCTGTGCGCTCACGCTCCCGGCGATTGCCAGGACAGTTGTGATGCCAACGAGTGCGTTTCTAAGCATGAAGCAAATCTTTGATGGGAGCCCTTTGGTTGTCAAATTGACAACTCCATCACATTGCTCTGCGTCTGCGCCAAATTGCAATGCGCTAGTCCAGTTCATGAAGTGTGCCCAGGTTTTTCAGTGATTTCGGCTTTTGAAGGCCTGTTCCAGTCCGCCTATCGGTGTCCTATCGGTGTGAGTGCTTGGGCTGATTCCAGTGCAACCAATCTTGCGCAAACGAATTCTCCGCGCTGCATGGCGCGATCTGCGAGCTGCTTCAATTCTGCGGCCCACGCTTTGCGTCCCCAGGCTTTGCCCAGGCCCCGATGGTGGGACTGCAAAACCAGGCAGGAGCCAGCAAGAGTCGTCAAGAGCAACCCTCATTGAGAGGCTCTAAGCTGTGCCAGTCCATGTGCACTCATGGCTTACGGCTGGTGTTGCCTTGGCCCCCTGCCATGGCAACGCAAGCCCCTGCGCTGACCACCTCGCCCCTCTGCTTCATGATGACATCAGCTACGGCCAGGAGCTGTTCGATGTCGTTGAGATCCATCGCCGTGAGCAAGGGCTGAGCACCCCTGCCAAGGCGATTCACGCCCTGCCCGAAGGCGGCCCTGGCTATGTCAGACGCTCGGGCATAAAAAAGGGTCGGCACTACCCGACCCCTACGGACAACCACCAATAAATTGGTGCATGACTCTATCCAGTCCCACTGCTCCCGACAGCGGACACCCTCAGTAATCCGTCAGCATCGTCACGACGTTCGAGCGTCACGACTGCTGCACCATCGATGAAGTCTGGAACTCGCAGCCTTTTTGCCCGAGCCGTGGCGCAGATCTCAGTTCGCTTATGAAAGCGCCCTGGCTTCAAGACTACCCCGCCTCCCTGAATCGCAACGGATCTTGCTCCGGTATGGCGATCCATGTGCATCTGCTGGTCACCGATGAAAACCGCGCGTCACGCGGTAGTCACATGGTCGCGCCCATGCCCATGCCCTTGCCCTTGAACCTTGAGAAGCTGACCCGCTTCTTGCTGCGGGGCCTGCGCATGGGCGCCAGCACGGTGGCGGTCGTTGAGTTGCTGCGGAGCGATCATCGGTGCCCCAAGATCCCGAGGGCTGATCTGCAGCTCGGCGTAGCCGGTGGCTGGATCCAGCTCCCGCCGAAACTGCCAATCCGGCAGCAGTCCCACCACCAGCTCGGCCGTGGTGCGGACCAGCGAGCCGGCGCCGAGGTGACCGCCGATCACACTTCCGTTGGTGTCAGCAATGGCGATATGCAGGTGGGCTGCATCGGTCGAGAGCGTGCCGGCCAAAGAAATGATCTCCAGATCGCCCTGGATCCTGGTTGGTTCAGATGCTCCCGCAAAGCGCAGCTGGGCCACTGAGAGGCTGCCGATGCCGCTGATCAGACACCCTGCCCGCTCCTCCCGCTGACGCATCCAGACTTCAAGGATCTGGCGCAGATCGTCGCCGGGGCTGAGGCGCAGCGGCACCACCTTCATGCCCCCTGCTGCTGCCATGCGTGAACTGCTCTTCGGCACCCGCCTTGCCCGGAACTTCTGGGCATGACTGAGTCCAACGGCGGGGCGATCAAGCCTGTCCCCCGCATCCAGCGCTGCCCCAACAGTGCTCACGGCGGCCCAGGGGTGGAGTCGGAAAGCCAGAGATACCTTGTCGATGGAACGTTGGATTCACTGATAGGGGGCTGTATCCCAGTAGACAAATATTGACTGCTCGGCCAACCGGTAGATATGGATATTGCCATTGTCCTGGAGCTCGCGCGTTGCCGGCTTGTCATTGGCATCGAGATAGGCATTGGCTTTGCTGCCGTCGGGGGTCAGCTCAACGCGTTGGCCATTGTTGAGCTGGATGCTCACAAAACCCTGCCTTTGTGAAAAGGTGCACAACCCAGAGGAGGTGGCCCGATCCTCACCCTTCGGAAATACATCGCAGCGAGCCTTGACCGTATCGGCCTGCACAGGAAGCGCGGAAAACATTCCACCAAAACTCAGCAAGGTGGCACTCAGCAGCGGAGCGAAGCAGTTACCGAGTCTTGCAACAGTATGCATCAGATTGATCCTGGGAATGCGGGATGAGTGGGTCAACGTGACTGTAGGACTGGGGTTGGTCGGCAGCCAGTTGCTCAAGGGGTTCAGGAGGAGTCCCAGGGTTGTGCTCACTCCCACCCGTTTTGCAGCATCGCCACCAGGGCCCAAAGCCCAGGGCCGGTGAAAGGAGCACCGATCGGCAACAGAACCACCCGGCTGGCTACGGTCTCGCAAGCGGGCGTCTGGGTCAGCCCGGTGACCCTTCACCATCATCGGTGATGCCACCCAGGAACCGACATGGAAGGGGGGCTGACCCTTCGGGTTCATGGCTGTGGGCGCGGTTTCCCCGATCAGGTTGTTGCCGGCCCCACTGGCGGCGGCAGTCTTGGCCTGGTGCGTACCCGCCGCTGCTGTGCCTCCACCGCCGCAACAGAGCGCCGCGAACTGTTCCACACCCACCTACGCCAGTGACCAGCTGGTGTGTGCCGATCCGGTTCTGCGGGCACTTGATCGGAGCATGGTCGATCTGTTGGCAGTTTCCAGCTCGGCAGCACCGGCTCCGGGGCTGCACTGGTTTGAACCGCAGCAGGAGTGGTTCCGCAGGAGGAGCCGGTGCGCCTTCTCGGCGCGCCATGCCGCCTGCCTGAGGGCCGCCTACACCGAGCGGATCGAGCTGCTCTCTGCCCAGGCAGGGCGGTCGGCCAGCCAGGGCCCCCCGGGACGACCGGCGATCTGCCACGACGCTCCCTGGGGCAATGGGCATGTGCGGCTTCACGGGGGTGATGAGCGCCCGCTCACCATCGCGGACTGGCGCGGCACGGTCGTCGTGGTGGCCACCGCCCTCGAGCCTCGGGATGACTGGTCGCCCTTTCTTCGCGTCGTCAGGGAGAACGACGGGATCCGGATCGAACCCATGGAGGGCAGCGCGATTCTCTGCCGGGTCGTTCACGATCAGCGTTCCGGAAAGACGGCCCCGCATGGGAATCGCTCACCGTGGATCCCCTCCCTGAGGACCATTCGATGAGATGATTGTCGTGGTGAGTGGTGGACCCGCCTTGCCAAGACTGGCGAGGGTTCGTTGACCTCACAGCAGGGCAATCAGCGCGATGGGGGCCACGATCGCCAGCTGCATCAGCGGCACCACGATCACCGTGAAGCGCTGCTCCATCCGGTACTCGGCCACGGTGTGGAACGTCCAGCTGTCAACCGCGAAGCACCCCACGCCCGCCAGGGACAGCGCCGCGGTGAAGCCCAGCAGGCTCCAGGCCCGCCACCGCGAACGCCGCCACCGCGAACGCCGCAGTCGCGTGGCCAGCGCCGCCAGTGCCAGGTACGGACTCACGGCCAACAGCAGGAAGGGGATGTCATTTCCCCGCAAGCTGGGAACGCTGGTGAGGGCGAAGAGGAGGGTGAGCATGGCCGCGCACCCGCACGCCCCCATGGTGAACCGGGCCGGCAGTTGGGCATGCTCAACCATGGGTCGATGTTGTGTGGCTGGTGTCGGAATGGCCGATGGCGAATCGCGAGGTGGCGGTGAAGCCAGGATTGCCGCGGTCTGCGCGGTGGGGTTGTTTCTGCTCTCAACAGCCCTAGCGCTGGCAGGAGCGGACTGGCCACCACCGCGACCAGCCGGAGTCACGCAGAGGCGACAGTTACGAAAGCCTTCATCGCCGAGGAATCTTTCGGCTACTGGCGCGGTTGGTGCCGGTATTTCAGTGATGGAAAACCTTCTTCCCGCTCAGAGCTATCCCTTGAACGCCATTGTTCGTCCGCTTCCTCCTCTCCGCCACAGTGCCGCCACCGCAAGCGCCCTCGTCCGAGACAGCGCCGGCATCTGCCTCAGCGTCCGGGCCGCCGGAGGCGCCGGATGAGGGCGGTCCCCGCAACTGGAAGGTGGTCAGCGACGGCGTGAACCTGCGCGAGCAGCCTTCCACCTCCTCTGCTGTGGTCACCAGAGCGGATGGCAGGAAGCCGGAGCTGTATTTCCGCATGGGCGAGGCGATCAAGGCTGACACAAGCCAAGCCGACCAAAGCGGCGGCCTTCTCCACCAGCAAGGAGGCTGGTGTGCACACAATCAAGGTCGGGAAGGAGCGCTACGAGGTCTTTGAGGCGGTGGTCTGTGGGGGTGAATCAGCTTTTGCCGCCAGTGGGGCCCTGTCAGCTGCTTGACGGCACCGCCGTGGAGCGAGGGCACACTGACTGTTCAGGTTGTGTGCAAGCTGCCGAAGATGGGGCCCTGGAGGGAGCCCACGCGATCCCTGAGAACCCTTGGAATGACTGGTACGCCCCCTGATGGATTCGAACCATCGACCGGCTGCTTAGAAGGCAGCTGCTCTATCCAGCTGAGCTAAGGGAGCAAGCAGGCCGGCGCGGCAGGCCGGTTGGGGGCATTGTGGCAGCCCTGCCGGGGGCGGCGCCTACAGTGACCTGCTGCTCCGTGTTCGATCTGGCGATGGCGGCGACCCGGCTTTCCGATGGCCAGAAAGAAGAGATCGTGCGGCGGTACCGGGCGGGGGAAACCAGCACCGAGCTGGCCCAGGCCTTCGCCTGCAGTGCCAACACCGTGAGCCGGGTGGTCAAGGCGGCCCTGGATCCGGCCGACTACGAGCGGCTCAAGCAGCAGCGGGGCAAGGGAGCCCGAAGCGCCCCGCCTCCGGCACCCGAGCCCGTCGCCGATTTCGTCCCCACCGAGCCGAACGGCGCGGATGAGGCCTCCGATCAGGAGCCCGACCAGGAGCCCGATCCGGAGGACGAGGAGTGCGGGGTGCTGGCCATTGATGACGCCGATGATTTCGGTGATGACAGCGCGGACGACGACGACGGCGATGACGGCGACGAGGTCGATGCCGACGCCGATGCCGAAGTGGATGAGGCCCAGTTCGTGGCCGTGCCGGTGCTGGCGGCGGACCAGGCGCAGCAGCCGGTGCAGTGCCGCCCGTTTGCCGATGCGACGCTGCCGGAGAGCGTCTACATGCTGGTTGACAAGACCGTCGAGCTCCAGGCCCGCCCCCTGCGGGAGTTCACCGAACTGGGCCACCTTCCGGTCGACGAGGAGGAGCGTCAGGCCCTGATGGTGTTCGTCAATCCACGCCAGGCCAAACGCCTCTGCGGCCGCAGCCAGCGCGTGATCAAGATCCCCGACACACGGGTGCTTGAGCGGACGGCCCCTTACCTTCTGGCCCAGGGCATCAGCCGGGTCGTGATCGAGGGCAGCCTCTATGCCCTGCCGGGGGCCTAGTCGGCCAGGGAATCCTCGTTTGCGCGCGGCAGCAGCAGCGCCGCGCTGCTGCCGCCGCTGATCACCCCCACCACCAGTGCCAGACCCACCAGGAAGCCTGCCGGCAGGGGTGCGGTGCTGCCGAACCCCAGCCACAGCCTCGGGCGCTCCTCCAGGTTCTGGGCCCCCAGGCAGAGCAGCACCAGCAGCAGGCCGCCGCCGAGCAGGCTGGCCAGCACCAGTCGCAGCCGCAGAAGCATCGGGGTCGAGTCCGGGATGGCTGGAGTCTGCCGCCTCAGCCCTCCTGATGCAGCAGCGCGTAGAGCGCCCGGCGGCTGTGGCCGCTGCGTTCGGCCAGGGTGCGGGCCGCGTCCTTGCCGCTCAGCCCCCCCGCCACCAGGGCCTGCAGCTCCCGGCGCAGGGTGTCGGGCTCCCAGGTGGGAGGTGCCGGGGCGGGGGCCCCTCCCAGCACCAGGGTGCATTCCCCCTGGGGCGGTGTGTGGCGAAAGTGCTCGAGGGCGGCCTGCACCGTGGGCCCCACCTGCTCCTCGTGCCGCTTGGTGAGTTCGCGGGCCACGCTCAGGGGGCGATCGCCGAGCACCGCCAGCAGATCCTCCAGCAGCTCCAGCAGGCGGTGGGGCGCCTCGAACAGCACCAGGGTGCGCTCCTCGCCGGCCAGCTCCTCCAGGCGCCGGCGGCGCTGGGCCGGCTTCGGCGGCAGGAACCCCTCGAAGCAGAAACGGCCGCAGGGCAGACCGCTGCTCACCAGGGCGGTGGTGACGGCGCAGGGCCCCGGGACGCAGATCACCGGCAGCCCCAGCGCCCGGGCGGCCGCCACCAGCGCCTCGCCCGGATCGGAGATGCCGGGCAGCCCCGCATCGCTGATCACCGCCACCGCTTCCCCGGCCTGGAGGGCCTCCAGGAGTTCGGGCAGGCGCGCGGCCTGGTTGTGCTGGTGGAAGGGCACCAGTCGCGGGCCGTGGTCGCGGCTGCGCAGGCCGAGCTGGTGCAGCAGCAGGCCGCTGCGGCGGGTGTCCTCGCAGGCGACCCGATCCACCCCGCCCAGCACCTGCCGCGCCCGGGGGGAGAGGTCGCCGAGGTGGCCGATCGGGGTGCCGACCAGGTAGAGCACGCCGGGAGCCGGTTCGCCCGCGGTGGGGGCCGCGCTGGCGTTTTCCGTCATCGGCGACACCCCTCAGCGACAGCGGCGGCGATGGACAGCCCGGTCGGGGGCTCCTGCATGGGGCTCCTGCACAATGCAGCTTCCAGCGCTTCCATGATGCCGGCCTCCCTCACCCTGCCTTCCGGCATCGCCCTCGACACCCTGCTGGTGGAGCTGCGGCGGCTGAGCTGGGGAGCCGCCGACATCCTGCGGGCCTACGCCCGCGGTGAGCAGCCGCCCCACGGTTTCCCACCGGCGCTCAGCGTCGATGCCGGGGGTGAGGGCCCCGTGAGCGCCGCCGATCTGGCGGTGAACCGCTGGCTGCTGGATGGCCTCGCCCAGGCCTTCCCCGACGCCGACTGGACCCTGCTCAGCGAGGAGACCGCCAAGGAGCAGCTCACCGAGGGGGAGCCGCTCGCCGCCGACTGGCTCTGGATCCTCGATCCGCTCGACGGCACCAAGGACTTCCTGCAGGGCACGGGCGAGTACGCCGTGCACCTGGCGCTGGTCAAGGCCGGCACCCCCGTGCTGGGGGTGGTGCTGCTGCCCGAGATGGAGGAGCTCTGGCTCGGGGTGGTGGCCGGCGAGGCGGGGGAGGCCTGGTGCGAGAACCGGGCGGGCGATCGCTCCCCGGCGCGCTTCAGCGACCGCCGGGCACCGGGGGAGCTGGTGCTGGTGGCCAGCCGCAACCACCGCGACGCGAGGCTCGAGCAGTTGCTGGAGGCCCTGGAGCTGGGCGACACCAAGGCGATCGGCAGTGTGGGTGGCAAGGTGGCCACGATCCTGCGGGGGGAGACCGACCTCTACGTGTCGCTCTCGGGCCGCAGCGCCCCGAAGGACTGGGACATGGCCGCCCCCGAGGCGGTGCTGCGGGCCGCGGGCGGGGCCTTCAGCCATGCCGATGGCGCACCCCTGGCCTACAACACCGGCGACGTGCGCCAGGCGGGGTGCCTGATCGCCAGCCATGGCCGGGCCCATGCCGAGCTCTGCGAGCGGGCGGCGGCGGCGATGGCCAGGATCGATCCGGGCTTCCGTGTCTGAGACCACGGCAGGCCTGGGCCGGCCGCGACACCGCCGCTAGGGTCCGCCCAGATGACAGGTGCGAGTGGTTGCTCCAGCGGATCTGCGTAACCCCTTCCGCTGGTATCTGGCGCTGCTGCTGGTGGGGGTGCTGGTCAGCCTGGTGGATGGCCATCCGCTGCTGAAATTCCAGACCCATCGGATCACCGAGGTGCTCCTCGCCGTGGGGCTGCTGGCCTGGTGTTTCAGGCCCCAGTCCCGCAGCTTCTTCGAGAGCCCTTTGATCGGCGGCTGGTACGGCCTGGGCCTGGTGGGGTTTGCGGCGGTGGGCCTGCTGGCCGGGGCGGTGGGGCCGGTGCCCTGGATCTCGGCCGGATTCCTCGGGCTGGCGCTGCTGCAGTTTGCGCTCCTCCCCTTGCTCCAACCGGCCTGGCGGCAGCATCGGGCCGATACGGTGCGGCTGCTGGCGCTGTTCACGGTGGCGCTGGTGGGCATGGATCTGGGGTTCTGGCTGATCACCCAGGCCAACGGGTTCGTCCCCTATGGCTGGGTGCGCCGGCTGCTGCCGGGGGGGGAGGTCTTCCATGTTCCCTACCTCTTTATGAATCCCCGCTGGGCCAACCAGTGCAGTGTGTTGCTCCTATGGACCTTTGTGCCCCTGCTCCAACAGCTGCAGCGTGGGGCGATCCGCCGCTGGCGCGGCTTCTGGTGGGTGATCTGCGCCGCCGTGCCCCTGCTGTGCGTGGCTCAGATCGTGGCCAGCCAGGGGGATGGGGCCTTTCTGGCCGTGGCCCTGGCCACCGGGGTGCTGGCCCTGCTGGCCTGGCGCGGTGACGGGGAGGCTCGCAGGCTCTACGGCACCGCGGTGGTCATGGTCCTGGCGAGCGCCCTCCTGGCCGGGATCGGGGCGATGGCCGTCGACAGTGGCCGCTTTTTCGCAGACCTGGTGACGCGCAATGCCGCCGAGATCACCACCCAGGGGAGTGCTGATTCAAAGCAAAGGCTCGTGAACTGGTTGATCTACGCTCGATCGTCCCTGGGTTCGCCCCTCTGGGGCGTCGGGATTCAGGCGGTGCCCCGCGGTTCGGGGCTGTGCGGGCCCCACAACCTCTGGCTGGCCCTGCTCTACTGGGTGGGGCTGCTGGGCACGGCCTGTGCCACCCTGCTGGCCACGGGCTTCGTCCCGCGCTCCTGGCGGCCGCTGCACCTGCAGCCCATGACGGCGCCGTTTCTGGTGACCCTGTTCACCTACCAGCTGGTGGATGACATCTGGCTGCGCCCCCTGTCGCTGGCCCTGCTGCTGGTGCTGCTGCCGGCCCTGTTGCCGGATGGGGCGACCGATGGCTGGCCGGTGCCCCCCCGGATGGCCCCGCTGCTGCGGCACCTGGCCCTCCCGGCGGTCAGCTACCGCTTCGCGGCCATGCTGGGTCTGTTGCTGATCATGGTGTCGGTGGTGGTTCCCGGAGGGGTCGGCTTCAAGCCTTCCCCGCTGGTTTCGATCCCCGGCAGCAGCTGCCTGCTGTTCTTCTGATCAGGAGGCAGGGGCATCAGACGGGCACCGGTGCATCGGCCTGGGGCACGCCGCGCAGGGTGAGGTTGATGCGGCCGCGGTTGTCGATCTCTCGCACCCGCACCGTCACCTGATCGCCCACGTTCACCACGTCCTCCACCTTCTCCACCCGGGCTTCCGAGAGCTGGGAGATGTGGATCATCCCCTCCTTGCCGGGCAGGATCTCCACGAAGGCGCCGATCGGGATCACGCGGGTGACGCCGCCGGTGAACACCTCACCCTCGGACACGCGGCGGGTGAGGCCCTCGATGATGCGCTGGGCCTCCTCGGCCGCGGCACCGTCGTGACTGGCGATCGTCACGATGCCGCCGTCCTCGATGTCGATCTTGGTGTTGGTGCGCTCGGTGATGCCCTTGATCGTGCGGCCGCCGGGGCCGATCACGGTGCCGATCAGCTCGGGGTCGATACGGAAGCTGAGCAGGCGCGGGGCGTGGGGGCTGAGGGTGTCGCGGGGCTTGTCGATCGCCTCGAGCATCTTCTCGAGGATGTGCAGCCGGGCCGGACGGGCCTGGTTCACGGCCTCGGCCACGGTGCTCACCGCCAGTCCGGTGATCTTCATGTCCATCTGCAGGGCGGTGATGCCCTTCTCGGTGCCGGCCACCTTGAAGTCCATGTCGCCGAGGAAGTCCTCGATGCCCTGGATGTCGGTGAGGATGCGCACCTCCTCGCCTTCCTTGATCAGGCCCATGGCGGCCCCGCTCACCGGCGCCTTGAGCGGCACGCCGGCATCCATCAGGGCCAGGGTGCTGCCGCACACCGAGCCCATCGAGGTGGAGCCGTTGGAGCTGAGGCACTCCGACACCACGCGCAGCACGTAGGGGAAGGATTCCTTGGCGGGCAGCACCGGCACGATGGCGCGCTCGGCCAGGGCGCCGTGGCCGATCTCGCGGCGGCCGGGGGAGCGCATCGGCTTGGTCTCGCCGGTGGAGTAGGGCGGGAAGTTGTAGTGATGCAGGTAGGTCTTCTCGGTGGACGGGTTGAGGTCGTCCATCTCCTGGGCATCGCTGGGGGTGCCGAGGGTGGCGCAGGAGAGCACCTGGGTGAGCCCGCGCTGGAACAGGGCCGAACCGTGCACCCGCTTGGGCAGCACGCCGGCGGCGGCCTGGATCGGGCGCACCTCATCGAGGTTGCGGCCATCCACCCGCTTGCCCTCGCCCACGATCTGGGCGCGCATCAGCTTCTTGGTGAGGCCCTTGTAGGAGTTGCCGAAGGCCTTGCCGCTGGCGGCGGCCCGGATCGGGTCGTCGTCGGCGAGGGCGGTGATCTTCTCGCCGGCCTCAGCCTTGATGGCGTCGAGCTTGGCTTCGCGCTCGGCCTTGCTGAGGCTGAACTGCTTGAGCACCTCACCGATCGCCGCGCTGCATTCCTTCTCCAGGAAGGCGGGCAGGGTGGGGTCTTCGCTGCGCTCTTCGGGGAACACCTGCTCGATGCCCAGATCCTTGAGCAGGTTCTGCTGGGCCTTGATCAGTTCGCTCACCGCTTCGTAGCCGAAGTCGATGCCCTCGATCACGTCCTGCTCGGGCAGCTGGTTGGCGCCCGCTTCCACCATGATCACGCCCTGGGGGGTGCCGGCCACCACCAGGTCGAGGTCGGAGCGCTCGATCTCGCGGTAGCTGGGGTTGAGCACGAAGTCGTCGCCCAGCAGGCCCACGCGCACGGCGGCCATGGGGCCATGGAAGGGGATCTTGGCCAGCAGGGTGGCCATCGAGGCGCCGGTCACGGCGAGCACATCGGGCGGCACCCGCTCATCGAGCGACAGGCAGGTGGCCACGATCTGGAGGTCGTCCCGCATCCAGGCGGGGAACAGTGGCCGCATCGGGCGGTCGATCAGGCGGGCGATCAGGGTGGCGCGCTCGGGCGGGCGGCTCTCGCGGCGCATGAAGCTGCCCGGGATGCGGCCGGCGGCGTAGAGCCGCTCTTCGTAATCGCAGATGAGGGGGAGGAAGTCGATGCCTTCACGGCCGCCGGAGCGGGTGGCGGTGACCAGCACCGCCGTATCACCGCATTCGACCATCACCGAGCCCCCCGCCTGGGGAGCGAACCGACCGGTGGTCAGCCGGATCTCCCGACCATCGAAGGAGATCGACTGAGTTTGTCCTTGCACTGGGCCTTATCTCTCTTTGTCAAGGGGCATTCTCGCATTCGGCCCCCGGGGGCCGGGGGAACCCCTGCATTTTTCTAAGGCGCCCACAACAAAGGGCGCCCGCAGGCGCCCTCCGAAGCCTCAGGCGGCTTCAGCGGCTGTCACCAGGACGACTTGACCACGCCGGGCAGCTCGCCCTTGTGGGCCCGCTCGCGCAGCTGGTTGCGGCACAGACCGAAATCGCGGTAGACGCCGCGGGGCTTGCCGGTGGCCCAGCAGCGGTTGCGGATCCGGGTGGGGGCGCTGTTGCGGGGCAGGGACTGGATCTTGCGGTGGATGTCCAGACGCTCCATCGGGTCGGCGGCCGACTCGAAGGCGGCCTTGAGGGCAGCGCGCTTGGCGGCGAAGCGTTCCACCATCTTCTTGCGCTTCACGTCGCGCGCAATCATCGACTTCTTCGCCATGCGGGCTGGAGTGCGATCGGTAACGGATTCATGAGCCTACCCTGCGGCCCTCCCCGCCTCGCTCGCCGCCCCGGCTGCGGCGCTGGGGCAGAGGTCGGCGAGGCTGCAGCTGGCGCAGCGGGGCTTGCGGGCGGCGCACACGGCGCGGCCGTGGAAGATCAGCCGGATCGAGAGGGTCTGCCACTCCTCCTGAGGCACCAGCTGCATCAGATCGGGCTCGATCCGCGCCGGTGTGGCGTGGCGGCTGAGCCGCAGGCGCTGGGCCAGGCGGCCCACGTGGGTGTCCACCGTGACGCCGGCATTGAGGCCGTAGCACCAGGCCAGCACCACCGAGGCGGTCTTGCGGGCCACCCCCGGCAGCTGCAGCAGCTCCTCCATGCTGCGGGGCACCTCGCCGCCGTGCCGCTCGATCAGCAGCCGGGAGGCCCCCACGATGGCCTTGGCCTTGTTGCGGAAGAAGCCGGCCGACTTCACATAGGGCTCCACGGCCTCCGGTTCCACCGCCGCGGCGCTGGCGGCATCGGGGAACCGCTCGAACAGGGCAGGGGTGATCCGGTTCACCCGCTCGTCGGTGCACTGGGCCGAGAGCATGGTGGCCACCAGCAGCTCATAGGGCGTGCGCCAGTCGAGCGAGCAGGTGGCGTCGGGATAGAGGGCGCCGAGCCGCTCGAGGATCAGGGGAGCCCGGCGGCGGGCGGAGGGGAACCGGGGCATCGCCGCGGGGGGCTGGAGCTCAGCGGCTCAGCAGCTGCTGCACGGCCGGCAGCTGGGAGGTGTCCTTCACAATCAGCACCACGCTCAGGCCCACCAGAAACACGAAGCCCGACTGCATGAAGGCCATCTGGAACCGCTGCGGCAGTGGCCGGCCGCGCAGGCCCTCCAGCAGCAGCAGCACGAACTGACCGCCATCGAGCAGGGGGAGGGGCAGGGCATTGAGCACCGCCAGGTTGATCGAGATCAGGGCGGTGAAGAGAAAGAGGCTGCTGCCGCCCTCATGGGCCAGGGAGGCCCCCATCTCCACGATCTTCACCGGTCCGGAGACCTGGGAGGCCGTTTCGCCGAAGTGGGTGATCAGGGTGAGGAAGCCGCCGGCGGTGCGGCGGAGCAGCACGGCCGTATCGCGACCGGCCTGGCGGATCGGCTCGAGCGGGCTGCGGGGGCGACGGAACACCTCGGTGCCGTTGGGCTGGAGCTGGGCGCCGATGCGGCCCACGCCGCCCAGGTCGGCGGGGGTGAGCTGCAGGTTGACGCGCTGCTCACCCCGCTGGGCCACCAGGGCCAGGCGGCGCTCCGGCGAGGTCTTGATCTGCTCCACCAGGGTGGCCACGGCCTGCTGGCCGCCGCCGATGGTGGTGCCATCGAGGCTGAGGATGCGGTCACCGGGCTGGAGGCCGGCGCTGGCGGCGGCCTGGCCGGGCTGGACGCCGGACACCAGCACACCGGGGGTGGCGCTGAAACCGGAGGGGATGCCCACCAGGAAGCCTTGGGCCACCAGCACGGCAAAGGCCAGCAGCAGATTGGCCAGCACGCCGGCGGCGATCACCAGGGCGCGCTGGCGCAGGGGGCGGTTGGAGAGCAGGTCCGGGTCGTCCTTGGGGATGGCGCTGCTGTCGTCGTCGTCGGGGAAGGCCACGAAGCCCCCCAGGGGGATGGCCCGCAGGGCGAACTGCACGCCGCGTCGCTGGCGCTCCAGCAGCACCGGGCCGAAGCCGATCGAAAAACTGCTGACGCGGATGCCCTGCCAGGTGGCGGCGAAGAAATGGCCCGCCTCGTGCACCACGATCAGCCCTGCCAGGATCGCCAGTGCGGTGAGAACGCCCATCCAGTGCTGCCCGGGAATGCCTCCATTGTGGAGGACGTGGCGCAGCGGCCGCGTGGGGGCGCCGGCTTCAGGCGGGCGAACCGAGCCGCTCGCAGCGCATGTAGGGCACCAGGGCGGCGGGCAGCTGCACCGTGCCATCGGCCTGCTGGCCGTTCTCGAGCAGGGCGGCCATGGTGCGCCCCACCGCGAGGCCACTGCCGTTGAGGGTGTGCACCAGCTGGGTGCTCTTGCCGTCCTTGAGCCGGATCGAGGCCCGGCGGGCCTGGAAGTCGGTGCACACCGAGCAGCTGGAGATCTCGCGGTAGGTGCCGGCCCCCGGCAGCCACACCTCGAGATCGAATGTTCTGGCGGCAGAAAATCCCAGATCACCCGTGCAGAGCTCGATGCGGCGGTAGGGCAGCTCGAGGGCCTCGAGGATGGCTTCGGCGTCGGCGGTGATCTGCTCGTGGGCCTCGGCGGAGCGCTCGGGATGGCAGAACCAGTAGAGCTCCACCTTGTTGAACTGGTGCAGGCGGATCAGGCCGCGGGTGTCGCGGCCGTAGGAACCGGCCTCGCGCCGGAAACAGGGGGTGTAGGCGCAGTACCTGAGGGGCAGCTGCTCGGCGGGGATCAGCTCGTCGCGGTGGAAGGAGGTGAGCGGCACCTCGGCGGTGGGGGTGAGCCAGAGGTCGTCGTCGGCGCAGCGGAAGCTCTCCTCGGCGAACTTGGGCAGCTGGCCGGAGGCGGTGAGGCTGGCGCTGTTCACCAGGATCGGCGGCAGCACCTCGGTGTAGCCGCGGCTGGTGTGGCGATCGAGCATGAAGCTGATCAGGGCCCGCTCCAGGCGCGCGCCCTGGCCCAGCAGGGTCACGAAGCGGCTCTGGGCGATGCGCACGGAGCGCTCGGTGTCGAAGAGGCCCAGCCGCTCGGCGATCTGCCAGTGCTCCTCGAGACCACCCTCCTGGCGAGGGCTGCCCCAGCGCTTCACCTCCACGTTGTCGGCCTCGCTGCGGCCGTCGGGGGCCTCCGGCGCGGGGAGGTTCGGCAGGGCGGCCAGGGCCTCGCGCAGCTGCTGCTGCAGGGCCTTCTCCTGCTCCTCCAGGGCGGCGACCTCCTGCTTGATGGCGTTGCCGCGTGCCCGCAGGGCCTGCACCTCGGGCCCGTCCGGGGCGGCGCCGGCCCGGATCTGCTGGCCCACCTCCTTGCCGATGCGGTTCCCCTCGGCCTGGAGGCTGCTGCGCTGCTCCTGGAGATCCCGCTCCTGGAGCGCGATCTGCTGGAGGGCGGTGAGGTCGGGGCTGAGTCCGCGGCGGGCCAGCGGCACGGCGATCAGGGCCGGGTCGTCGCGCAGCAGGCGCTGGTCGAGCACGGGGGGAGGTGCGGGTTCTTGTGAGGTTAGAAGCTGATGATGGTCACACCGACCTGGAGGAACTAGGATCTGAGGAGACGCGAAAGCCCCTGTATCAATGGGGATTTGACCAGTACCTGCTCGATCAGATATGCGAGGCCCGAAGAAGTTCCATAGCCTGTCCTCCATGCTCCTACTGCGCAGCGCCCTGAGTACTGCCCGTTTTCGAGCCAGGCCTACTTCACCCAAATCCGAAGAAGGCTATGCGCTGCAACTGGCACTCATCATCTCGGTGGCGCTAGTAATCGGAGTCGCAGCGTTTGCCTCCAGAACCGGAGCTGGATTATTTGGCGCTGCGTCTCAGACCGTCAACCGTGAAGCACGCGATACGGCCGAAAGTGCGATCAACGAGTTCATTAATACCTTTAACCGAGAAGAGAATCGTTATCTCTTGACCGCCGGTAGCTCCAGCGTGTGGGGAAGCGACGGGTCAATTAATCCTTGTACAAAATATGATACCACTGGAGCAGTAGTCGATGCAGATGGGCGTGAACCCTCGGCCTCTGTTAGTAAATTTGTCCCAGTTGGAGCAAATGGCCCTTTTCAGGATTTCGACGCAGCTACAAGTACTGTGTCGCGAAGATTCAAAGTTGAATCTATTTCTTATTTAGATTCCAACAAAAATACATATAACCAAAATGATACTCAATTCATCAGCAACATACGAAGAGGTGGCAATAGAACCCTGATCAGGATTGTCGTGATTTCTGAGGTTGCGGAATCAAATGGAAGGAAAAGTAGGGCTAGGGTGGCAAGGGAACTCGAAGTAGTTCCTAAATGCTGCAAGCGCTCTTTCCCTCAGAACAGCATTGGGGCGAAGAATTGGGGTCGTGACACAGACTCCTGCGGAGGAATTAAAGGTGGTGGAGGTAATGGAATTATTTCCGGAATGAATGGTGGGGTGCCATCGGGTCAGCCGGCGCCAGAAATCCTTGATGAATTCGGTAATATCGTTACCCAAGCGCTCTGCTGGGGTGGTGATGATACAACCGTAGAAAACTATGGCAGCGATGCATCAATCCTTGATGGCACTCCTAATACTGCTTGTGAAGAGGATCAATTGAAGATCGCTACCAATGGAGCACCAAGCAACTCAGGCATAAGCTTTGCTGAAACTTTGTTTAATTATATTCCTCCAGTATACAACGAGAGTCTTAACCTGGCTGTGTCCGATGGTGATGTCAGCGAGATTCAAAATAGATATTTGGATCTTAATACTATAAACAGCGATTTTTATATTTATTATAATCCGACAAATATACCTGCTGAAACAAGGCTTACTAATCCCTTGCCGGCTAACAATCCTGCTCGTATTTATAGGGATGATTCTGGCAGCGGCCCGGAGTACAGTGCAGCGAGGCCAGGTCAAGTTCTGTTGTGCAGGGTTTTCAACAATGGTGTCAATAACTGTAGGCCTATACTAGACAGTAGCGACACTACTGGCCATGATGTTTGTTACGTTGTTGCTACAGCTAGTGGTTCAAATCTCTATGATGAGGTAAACTGCCGTCTCGGGCGGATTTGGCTGCGAAATAATAACAGCCTGACTATTGACACTAGCAACGCAAAAATCAATTTCTTCTTCGATCAAGATAGTACCGACGCTAGTTTCAACTACGTAGCCTCTGGCAACTCTAATCCAACGGGAAATTTAGTCATCAAGCGCGTTCAGTGCGCTCTAGATACTCCTGTGAGCACTGCCACTCGTTGTCAAAGTCCTATTGAATGGTCTACCACAGATCCCCCTGCGAGCCTATCCTTCCAGTCGATTTACGATTCCACTACTGACCCCCAGAAGTATATTGGTGACCTGCTTAACTTTTTCATCACTGGTCTGGGGAATTGGGTGGTGCAGGGCACTAGCGATAGTATAGGTTTCAATCTTTATGCACCAGCTGTTGATGTAAGCTTCAACGGTGATACCAGTTTCATGGGCCGCATCTGGTCCGATGGTTTGGACGTCCAGGGTGCTGGGAGCGTGACTATTCGAACACTCAACAGCAATCCTGATTTTTGTACAGGAGATAATTGCCCTCCACCTGGGGCTCCAATTATCGACTTCATGGCTCGAAGCTTTACCCAATCCCAAGGGTTCTAGATGCCAATGTCAAGCATAATTCTCCAAAACCATACAAATCTGCGCGAACAAGGGTTTAGCATCATTGAAGCCTTGATCGCATCTGTTATTGTTGCAGTGGTCATAGGGGCAACTTTTCGTTTTTTTGGTACAACTGTAAGTACGATTTTTAAATCCGGAGAGATTGCATCGGCCAATTCTATCATTGATGCAGATATTTCCAGAATTCTTACCCTTTCCGAGACCTACAATGCTTGTACCGTTCCGACGGGCACATTTGTAGACTGTCCGACCGCCGAGTTTGGTGATTCTTGGTATTATTTCCCCCAGCCAACAGCAGGGGATCCAGTGCAAACTGAGGCAGACGTGCAAGCCTTCTTCGACGCTTGTAACTACCCCACAGTCCCTACAACTGTTGCCAAGCACATCACGCAAGACTTCGTCAGTCAAATTGGCACTTCTGATGTCTCAATTGGCTCTAGAGTCACTAGATTAGCCGCCCTTAGGCAAAGTCCGAGCGACCCGTCTGATCATATTGTTGTGGTGCGCTGGCGGCATCCTGGGTTTGAAAGAGTTCTCAAGATTGCTCCAGTAGTATCCTCTTGGTGTCCATAATCTCCATGCCTGCTCACTCTGTGCCTAGGTATTTGCGTTCTCTGCGTTATCATCCTCTCAGGAGATGCTCACAATCCAAGGCACACAGGTGTGGCGGCTATAGTCTTGCTGAGCTACTTGTCATTGTTGTTATCCTGGGCCTTGCTGCAGCAATCAGTACTGCAGGTCTTTTTTCAGTTATCAGGCGTGAACGCATCAACTCTGTGGCTTTGGAGATTGCTGGCTGGATTGAAAGGACCCGAAATCTTGCCGCCAGAGAGGTTGCATCGAATGAAGAACTTGGGGGTTGTGAAATTAGTTTTGTTGCCAATGGATTAAGTGGGCCATACGATGCAGCAAATCCTACGTTGGCGACAACATCTTGTGCAAATGACACCGCTGTTGATCTAGATGCCTCTGGGAATGTGGCTCCACCCCTTAGGCTTCCGCCCGGCTTTGAAGGTGAGATTTTTATGAATACAACTTCGTCGAACATTGTATTCACTCCGCGAGGCACATGGAGTCTGGACAGCGATGGTTCTTTGGGTGATTTTCAAATCAAGATAGTTTTGGGTGGTAGCGGCCCCATGCGGTGTATTCGCCTCTCTACAATGCTAGCGGCTGTTGATATTGGCGTTGCAAATACTGCGGATACATCAGATGACTGCGCAAATTTTTCAGCAATCTAAACGACTCTCCAAGGCCATGTCACATTCCGTTGATCTTTTAAGAGCACTTGGGCCGACTACTATAAAGGCCTCGAGTAAGTCAAGGCTTAAGGTCTGTAATGTGGGTTCCTTAGGTATGACGCTTCCTGAGATTCTTGTCGCTCTTGTGATTACTGCAGTAATAATCGCCGGGGTTGGCAATGTGCTATTGAATCATATGTTTGATGCGCGTAGGGTAGAGAGGGCTCAGCGCCTCCGTGAAGATTCCAATAGAATCAATTACCTGATCGCTATAGAGGCGGCAGAGGCATCAGCAATTAACACAGACCCGGGCCTGCAAGTTGCTAATTGCAATGAAGACAATGGAGAGGATGCCGAATTCTCGTTGACTATTCCATGGCAGGAGACCACGACCTATGGGCCTGGTGCTGAGTCCTCGACTGTTTATTACTACAATCAGACTGCTCCTGATGGTGTCGCGACCATCAAGCGCTGTGGCCCGAAAGTGACAAAGAATGGGAGGCTTATCCACAGCAATGATACATATCAATCCGGAACTGTTTACAGGGGTGGAGAGATTGTATTGCCAACCGATTGTAGTGTCAGTGTTGATAGCTCGGGAAGCTTGACTCAGGGAGGCACCACGAGCAGGCAGCTTGTTTACAATTTACAAATTGGTAGCCTGTCTGATCAATTATTCGCAAGATGTCAAGTTGCAAAAGCTAAGACTGTATTTGTATGCAACCCTCCAATCCCTAATAGCGATGGATCCTTTACCCTAGATGTAGGTGACTGTCCTCCGCCGGCCTCTCCGTAAATATCATGTAGGGGGGAAGATCAAGAATTTCTCTTGATCAGGCCAGCTTCACAGCACTTGCACCACCTCACTCACCTCAGGAATCGCTTCCCGCAGCTTCCGCTCGATCCCCATCTTCAACGTCATCGTGCTGCTCGGGCAAGAACCGCAGGCCCCCTGCAGCCGCACCTTCACGATCGGGCCGTCGATCTCCACCACCTCCACGTTGCCGCCATCGGCCATCAGGTAGGGACGCAGCTCATCGAGGGTGCGCTCCACGTTCTCGATCGTGAGGGCACGGGGATCTGAGGCCGGCGCTTCGGTGGTCATGGCAGGCGTTCTGTGGAAGTGAACGCAGCATAGAAAGCCATCCGCTGGCCTGGCTGCTCAGAGGTTGTAGAGGGTGAAGAAATTCAGGGCCGGGTCCGGTCGCCCGAGGGCTCGCCAGCGGGAGAGCAGCTGGTCGAGAAGCTTGCCGTACTCCTCGGAGCGGCGCCACAGCCAGATCAGGTAGACGATCCCTGGAAGCACGCCGCAGAGCAGCAGCAGCACCGTGATCAGCGTGTGGCGGCGCCGGGAGCCCATGTAGGGGAAGCGCCGGCCGCTGCCGATCGCCCAGGCGAGGGCCCGAACCTTCTCCTCCTGCATCCTGAGCGTCTGCTTGTCCACCTCAGGGGGCCTGCCGGGCCTGGTGACCTCCGCCTTGGAGAGTTGCAGGAGCTCACGGGCCACCTGGCGCCGGTAGGCCAGCATCCGCCGTGCCTCGGGCAGCGCGACCCTGGCGATCAGCTTGCCCTCGCTGGTCTTGAGGGCGAGGCTGGTGCGGCTCAGCACCGACTGCTCCAGCGAGGCGCGAAGCCCGTCGGAGAGTTTTCCCTGCTGCCGCGCAATGTCCTGGGCGGCGGCGAACAGGAGCACCTGGCCGTCCTGGCGGCTGGTCCGTCGTCGTTCCGGTGTCCCCGTACCCCTGGACATTCTGCGAAATGACCCGTCCACGCAGCCAAACTACAGGCACCTCCGCACCACTGCCTAGGATCTGTCAGCGTACTCCCCCTGCCGCCGACCAGTTCTCGGGGGCGGCCCGAACCCAGCGCATGACCGACGTTCCCGTCTCCCGCATCCGTAATTTCTGCATCATTGCCCACATCGACCACGGCAAGTCCACCCTGGCGGACCGGTTGCTGCAGACCACCGGAACCGTGGCGGAGCGGGACATGCAGGAGCAGTTCCTCGACAACATGGAACTGGAGCGCGAGCGCGGCATCACGATCAAGCTGCAGGCGGCTCGGATGGAGTACACGGCCGCCGATGGCGAAAACTACATCCTCAACCTGATCGATACCCCCGGCCATGTCGATTTCTCCTACGAGGTGAGCCGTTCACTCCAGGCCTGTGAAGGCGCCCTGCTGGTGGTGGATGCGAGCCAGGGTGTGGAGGCCCAGACCCTGGCCAACGTCTATCTGGCCCTGGAGAACGACCTGGAAATCATTCCGGTGCTCAACAAGATCGACCTTCCCGGCGCCGACCCCGAGCGGATCGCCGCTGAAATCGAGGCGATCATCGGGCTCGACTGCTCCAACGCCATCCACTGCTCCGCCAAGACCGGTCTGGGGGTGCCGGACATCCTGCAGGCCGTGGTCGAGCGCGTGCCGCCTCCCGCCGACACGATCCAGGAGCCGCTGCGGGCCCTGATCTTCGACTCCTACTACGACCCCTACCGCGGCGTGATTGTCTACTTCCGGGTGATCTCCGGCACCATCCGCCGCAAGGACAAGGTGTTGCTGATGGCCTCCGGCAAGACCTACGAACTCGATGAGGTGGGGGTGATGGCCCCCGATCAGCGCCAGGTCGATGCCCTCCATGCCGGTGAGGTGGGCTACCTGGCCGCCTCGATCAAGGCGGTGGCCGATGCCCGTGTCGGTGACACCATCACCCTGGTGGCGAATCCGGCGGCCGCACCGCTGCCTGGCTACACCGAGGCCAAGCCAATGGTGTTCTGCGGCCTCTTCCCCACCGACGCCGACCAGTACCCCGACCTGCGCGACGCCCTCGACAAACTGCAGCTCTCCGATGCGGCCCTGCGCTACGAGCCGGAAACCAGCAGCGCCATGGGTTTCGGCTTCCGCTGCGGCTTCCTCGGCCTGCTGCACATGGAGATCGTGCAGGAACGGCTGGAACGGGAGTACAACCTCGATCTGATCGTCACCGCCCCATCGGTGGTCTACCAGGTGAACATGCTCGATGGTGCGGCGCTGATGGTCGACAACCCCGCCACCCTGCCCGATCCGCAGAAACGGGAGTCGATCGAGGAGCCCTACGTGAGCCTGGAGATCTACACCCCCAACACGTTCAACGGCACCCTGATGGAACTGTGCCAGGAGCGGCGCGGTGAGTTCGTGGACATGAAGTACATCACCACCGACCGGGTCACCCTGCACTACGAGATGCCCCTGGCCGAGGTGGTGACCGACTTCTTCGATCAGATGAAAAGCCGCACCAAGGGCTATGCCTCGATGGAGTACCACCTGATCGGCTACCGCCGCAACGATCTGGTGCGGCTGGATGTGCTGATCAACGGCGAGAAGGCCGACCCCCTCACCACCATCGTGCACCGCGACAAGGCCTACAACGTGGGCCGGGGACTGGTGGAGAAGCTCAAGGAGCTGATCCCCCGCCAGCAGTTCAAGATCCCGATCCAGGCCTCGATCGGCAGCCGGGTGATTGCCTCCGAGAGCATCAGCGCCATGCGCAAGGATGTGCTCGCCAAGTGCTACGGCGGCGACATCTCCCGCAAGAAGAAGCTGCTGCAGAAGCAGGCCAAGGGCAAGAAGCGCATGAAGGCCATGGGCAAGGTGGATGTGCCCCAGGAGGCCTTCATGGCGGTGCTGAAGCTCAACCAGTAGGCCAGTCGCTCAAGGGCACTTCTGCAGCTGGCTCCCTGGCGGCTTGACGCCCCATCCAGCTTCGCGAAAATTAACTGCATTTCTTTACGCCACCTGCGTGTCCTGGACCAACCTTGTCAGCAAGCCTGACTGGATCACGGCATCGAAACTCAAGGGCAAAGAATCCACGATCGTGCAGCTGCGGGGTAACTCCACCTGGCTGAGTCAGCCGGTGGCATGGGACGCCACCCTGAAGGTCTCGGGCCAGAAGCAGCGCCTCAAGGCTGCCAAGGGGCTGATCAAGCCCAGGGACATCGTGACCGGCTACAGGATCGACAATGCGATGGCCCGCAGCTGGAAGGGGATCGGCTCCAAGGGCAGCGATGTGTTCGACTTCCAGGCCAATGCAGGCGCGATCACCAAGCGGGCCACCAGTGTGATCAACTTCAAGAAGGATGATGCCCCGGACAGCTTCTTCTTCACCAACAACACCCGCACCCATGGGCCGTTCAATCACATGCAACGCTTTGTGATCAAGAACTTCGGCCGCGAAGACACGGTGACCCTGCGTAACATCGGGCGCAGCTTCGGTTACAGCGACCTCGTCTCCTACGGCAATGGGGTGATGGGGTTCAGCGGCGTCGATCCCACCAAGCTGCGGGTGGTGCCGATCCAGGGTCTCTGATCTCAGGGCCTCTGATCCGGACGTCCGGCCGGGGTTGCCTGCAGGCGATCCCGGCCAAAGCGGATCAGATCGTCGGTCAGCATCGGCCGGCAGAAGAGGTAGCCCTGAAAGTACTGGATGTTGAGGCCCCTCAGGGTCTGGAAGGTGTCGGCAGTTTCCACCCCTTCCGCCACCAGGTCCAGATCCATGTGCGCGGCCATGCTGGCGATCACGGTCACGATCTGATCGGCGTAGGGATCGAGGCCCAGCCCCTGCATGAAGGAGCGGTCAATCTTGATTTCATTCGGGCGCAGAGCCTGGAGCACGTTGAGCGAGGAGTGGCCGGTGCCGAAGTCATCCAGGGATATCCTGAAACCGGCCTCCCGCAGCTTCACCAGGTTGGTCTGGGTGGCTTCGTTGCGTTCCAGTACCACCATCTCGGTGATCTCCAGGGTGATCAGGCTGGGAGAGATGCCGGCATGGCCCACCATGGCCATCAGCCGTTGATGCAACTCCGGATTGTTGAGCTGGGAAGGGCTCATGTTGATCGAAAGGCGCAGGCTCTTCAGATCGAGCTCCTGGCGGATCTGCTGGTAACCCCGTAGGGACAACGCCACGATCTGTTCACCCAGATCGTTCATCAGCCGGTAGCGTTCTGCCACCGTGATGAACCGATCCGGTGGAATGCCACCCAGCGTCGGATGCTGCCAGCGGGCCAGCGCTTCGAGGCCATCCCAGCTGCCACTCGCGGTCACCAACGGTTGGAAGGCCATCTGCAGGGAATGGGTCCGCAGCGCCTCCTTCAGATCGCTGAACAGGGTGTAATCGTCCCAGCCCCTGCCACTGGCCTCGTGATCGAAGAGGGCCACCCGCCGGTATTTCTGCTGCTTCGCCTGTTCCACCGCGGCATTCAGCTGGCGCAGCACCGTTTCGCCGTTGCCCTGCCCCGGTTCCACCACGCAGACCCCCACGCTCACGCTGATGTGGAGGCGCCTCTCGCCCAGGTCGAGGGATTCCCCGAAGGCCTCCACCAGCCGGTTGGCGAAGCTGTGGGCATGGGCCTGCAGCTTGGCTGCACTGGCGGCCTTGATGGCCGACGCATCCATCAGCAGGGTGAACTGATCGTGGCCCTGGCGGGCCAGGAAGTCGCCGATGCGTACCGTCTGCCGCAGGCGCCGGGCCACGGCGATCAGCACCTGCTCGGCCTCGGCATCCCCGTAGGTGTCACTGAGGTTGCGGAAGCGGTCGATGTCGACCAGCAGCACGGTGAAGGGGCTGCCGGCCCGCAGGGATCGGGCTGCTTCCACCTCCAGCTGTTCGACGAACTGGCGCCGGTTCGGCAGGAGGGTGAGGGGATCGATCCGATCGAGGGCGCGGGCCGCCTGCAGCAATCCTTCCAACTGGGAGGCCAGGTGGTGCAGCTGGGAGTGGATGGGGCGTCGATGGCGGCATCCACCAGCTGGGGCGCGCTCTGCCGCCGCCGATCCGGCCTGGGGCGGCGGAGTACTCCCCAGCCGGGTGAGCAACCCCTCCAGTTGGTGGCTGCTCTGGCGCAGCCGCTGGTTGGTCTGGCGCGTCTCCTGGATCTGCTGCAGGCGGGTTCGTCGCAGCGTCAGCTGATCGCGCAGCCGTACCGCCGCCAGCAACGGCACCGGCAGCAGGATCAGGGGGCCGTGGAGCTGGGTGAGCCGCAGCAGGGCCACCGCGCCCAGCCCGCCCACGCCCAGGTGAAACATCCGGCGCTTGGGGGATCCCGAGCGCCAGGCCCGATGCTCTTCCTTCCACCACGCCCGGAGGCTCAGGAGCCGTGGTCGCATCAGGAGTCACATTCGCCCTCAAGGTACCGAGGGGGTGCAAGGGCAGCGGTGTGGCAACGCTGACCCCGTGTTGCGCTCCTGCCTGCCTTGAAACGTACCTGGCTGCCCCCGCCTGCGGCCGAACGGGGGTTCCTGCTGCCGCTCGCCACCACCGGGGCGATGCTGTTGATCCTGAGCAGCCTCTCGCTGCAGGGCATGGCCCTGCAGCAGCGGGCCCAGGTGGCGGCCCAGCAGCGGCTGCGGCAGCTGGAGGACCGCCTGATGTCCGCCGCCCAGACCGTGGCCGGCCGGCTGCAGCGCCGCCATCGCTGTCTGCTGGCCCTCGATCAGAACGCCTGGACCCTGGCGCCCTGTGTGGGAACCGGGGAGTTGCCCGGGCTGTTGGCGGGGGAGAGCGAAGGCGGCCCCTACCGTCTGGTGGGCTATTGCGCCGGCAGTGGTCGCGGTGAGCTGTTGCTCGAGCTGGGCGGCACCACGCCAGGCCGGCGGGGGGCCTTCGCGCTCGACTGGGTTTCAGGGACGACGGCCGAGCCCCAGCTGCGGGGCCTGCGGGAGCTCGGGCTCCGCTCCGCCACGGCGCCTTCTCCGGTTTGCGGGGAGGTGCAGCCATGAGCCTGGCCGAAGTGCTGGTGTCGGCGGTGGTGTTCACCGGGTCCGCCACCTGTTCCCTGCAGCTCTGGAGCACGAGCACCCAGTGGACCCAGCGGGCCCAGCAGCAGCGCGAACAGCTGATCGAGCTCGATGGCCGCCTGCTGGCCGTCCAGGCCGAACTCGAGCAGCTGGCCGGCCAACCCGTCGCGGCCGACTGTGGCGCGGCGGCGAGCTGGCTCGCTGCCCATCTGAGCGACCTGGAGCCGCGGGGAGAGGGGGTGCTGCTGCGCGTTGAGGGGCAGAGCGGCCTGGAGCGGGAACGCTGGCTGGATCCGGCGGCTTACGGCCTCTGTGGTGCTGCCGAGCCGGTGGACATGGCGTCTGGACTGCCCGGCGACGCGGGGGGCAGCAAAGAGGCCCTCGATCTGGATGCCGTCGAGCCGAGCAGCATCGGGTCTGGCGGTGAGGCTCCTCTGCAGGAGGTCTCCATGGAGCCTGGCTCCGCCCCAAAGCCGCTGAGCGGTGCGGACGCTTCTGGAGGATCCAGTGATGGCCAGCCCTGAGACAAGCTCCGGTCAGGTGGCCGGTTACACCCTGGTGGAGGCGCTGCTGGCGGTGGCGATCCTGGCGCTGATGGCCGCGTTGGTGCTCGGTACTGGCCGGCAGCAGCTGGCTGCTGGCCGGGTGGAGGCGGCGGCAAGGCGGCTGGGCAGTGAGCTGGAGCGCAGCCGCCAGCAGGCCGAGCGGAGCGGCACCCCGCTGCTGCGGGCCCTGGAGGGCCCGGGTGGGCTGGTGGAGGAGATCCGTAGCGGCGACGCCAGCCTGGAGCTGCACCACAACCTGCCGGCCCAGCTGCGCTTCACCGCGAATGGCCTGGTGATCGATGGCGGCACCGTGGTGATCAGCAGTCCTGGAACGACGTTGCGCCGCTGCCTGGTGATGGCGCTGCCGCTGGGTTTCACGCGCGTCGGCCGCTACGGCGCTGATCCCGGGGCCGGTCTGAGCAGCAGCCTCTGCCGCCCCGACCCCACACTCTGATTCCGATGCGCAAGGCCATGGCCCCACAACGGTTGCGTTGCTCTCGTGCCGGAGGCTTCACGCTGGTGGAGCTGCTGTTGGCCCTGGTGCTGGGAGGCATGCTCAGCGCGCTGATGCTGCAATGCCTGCTGGCGGAGGGTCGTGGCGGCCAGCGATTGGCGCGGTTGCTGCGGGAACGCCAGGCTTCGCAACGGGTGCTGGAGCTGGTGCGCTCCGAGCTGCAGCTGGCCAGCGTGGTGGAGCTGGGAGATTCTGGTGGGGGTGTGTTGGTGCCGGCCTGCAATCTTGGTGGGCGGACCCTGGTGATGCAGTTCCAGACCCCTGCCGGGGTGATCAGCTACACCCAGGGGGCGGCGCCGGATCCGATCTGGCGGGGGGAAGTGCTGATGCGCTGTGGGCCGGCCTATGGTCTAGACGGGACTTGGAGCGGCGGCTCGCCGCTGACGCGGGTAGTCATCGATGCGTTGCCGTCCGATGGGGGATTGATGGTCAACTCAAGCCCAAATGCTGGGTTTCTGCAACTGGAGCTTGTACGTCGATTCGCAGATGGGACTCTCCTCCGTCAGCGTCAGGGGGTTACAGCTAGGGCAGCGTTTGCAGGGAATTGAAACCGTCGCTGATAAGAAGTGGCTGTTAAGCGTCAAAGTTGTGATATAGGAATGAGCCGTCTGGGCGCCTCACTAAATTTCCTTGGTAAGCGCCGGTTCTAGAGATGCGGTCCCAGTACTGCATCTTATCGGTTCCAAAGGTGAAGGAGAGTAGTTCTACGGGAGGGGCGCAGATTCCAGGCTCGGTTGAGTGCACAAATTTGTCGCCGAAGATAATACCTTTGCCAAGCTTATAGGGATATCGCCCTTCCGATCCGTCTGTCTTCCGGTAAAGAAGTGCCGCAGGAGGCTCGCCGAGTTGTAGGGGTGTGATCAGGGTGAAGGCCTGCTGATAGGTGTCGACCCAGTCTTCATGGAAGGTGGGCGCTGAACAATGACCTCGCCTAACTAGGAATCCCGAATAAAGGCGTGGTCCCTGTTCAAGGTCGAGAAGGGGCCTGACGGTGTCGGCAATGTGCAGAGCCTCGAAAAGATCTCTAAAGGCTTTGAACATCGTCAATGTATTGGGAGAAATCCACTGGATATCGCTTTGCCAGGGAGGATGCTCAACGTGAAAATCCGCAGTGTTGAGATTGGAAGCCAGGGAGGGTTTGAACTTGTTAATGTGTCGCAAGTCGATATCGACTTCCAGCACATTAAGTGCATCGAGTTTGGCGTTGTGGAAGGGAAACACGATTTTGCAGCTGTCAACACTGGGATGATGATTTATTGTACATGCCCAGTGACCTCAGATATCCAAAGCGCTGGCTGATAAAACGATCAATACCCTCTTGCAGTGTGTTGATCTGGGTGGCGGTTTTCTTGATAGGATGACCGTCTTGATCTGTGATCTGGATTCCTCTAGAGGCAAGTTCCATAAGCAAGCAGCTTGCTAGGAGTTCGCCTTCCAAGCCCTCGGCCAAGCCTTGTGCCATCAGCTGCTCTTGGGTGCTCACGAATACTGCTTGCCCAATACAAGAAGCGAGCCTCCACTCGAAGATTATTCCTTCCTCTCGCAGCTGCTCGAGTTCTCGGTTGACTTGCTCACAGATCTGGCTTGCAGCTCGTCCGGGTTGGCCTCGGTCCAGCCCAAGTCTGCCTCCATGCAGCAGCAAACCGATCTGAGTGAAGAGATTCTCCGGGTTGCTTTCCCACTCTGGTAGGGAGGAGAGGGATCTTGGACCATCCGCAAAGTGCGCTTCAATGGTTTTGTAAACTTCAAGATCACCGGTGAGCTTTCCATAGCTGGTACGAAATTCGTAGTTTTCCGTTTCAGGCGCTTCTTGCTGCCTCACTGCAAGACGGGCCAAAAGACGAGCTCTTTGGCCCGGCGGAAGCGGGCATGGGCCGCGGGAAAAGATGTCGTATCGAAATCCTTTGTTGGTAGCCAAATCCACCATGAGCTCTCGCAGAAAGGGGCTGGGCTCCTCTTGGAGCAACTTCTTAAGCTGATTGGAGAGCAGCTGCGGAAAGAGTTCGCTGAAATTTGCGGGGCCGATGTAACTCAGTTTCTCTGCATGGCAGCGCTCATGGAACTCATCAACGTAGAGGGGCTGCCAGCCATCGTTGGCATACTCCTGGCTCAGATATGTGGGATCCTGTTTCTGAAGGTAAGTGAGTTCATCCCGCAACAAGGGAAGTGCATTTGCCAGAAGACTTGGTTCTTCAGGAGTGCTGAGCAATGACTCCAGGGTCGCAGCTGCACGCCGGGTTGCTAAAAGAGCTGAGCTTGGGTCACTTCGTCGGCGCTCATGGGTAATAAGTCTGTGAAGACTTGTTCTTCCTAGCCAACCTGGTAGGCAGTTGTAAGAGCAGTAAAAAAGTCCGCCCGGTCGAAGAGCAGCCGCTGCAGTGGAAAGCAGCGCCCGCTGCACAGGATGTACCACCCAGGTTGCGACACCATGAGAAACGACATAGTCGAAGCGTGGCGATGTAGTATGATTAGAACTTACTGTGGAGAGATCGCCGGCCAAGGCGAGGAAATCAGCTTCGAGAAAGCGGATGTTGCTCAGTCCCAGCCGCTTGGCTAGGGCTTCAGCCTCGGCTATGTGTACCGGTAGGAAGTCTACGCCGACGAATGTGCCCTCTGGGTATAAGGCTGCGAGCATGCAAAGGCCGTAACCAGTGCCGCAGCCCAGATCGAGATAGCTAAAAGGCAGGCCTTCCTCTAAGCGGCCTGGAGTCACCCCCTTGACTAGAGCCGCAAAATCTATCCAAGAAGGGGTTGTCTCACGGAAGTAGCCTCGAATATAGGAGGCGTGGGAAAAATACCCGTGATCCCAGCTCATGGAAGTAAGAATCGGATTGTGATGCTAAAGGTGATTGGGGAGATATTTGAACTCAAGTCTCCATGTGCCGAAAGAAGCTCAATAAGCGGATTGGTTATCATTGCATCCAACTCCGGCATATTGCAAGCGCAGGGCAATGATGTCGCTTGTGGGGCTTGCCTTATGGATTTTATGGCATTGAAGGCGGACGGCGCAGCTTTTAAGGCGCATTGCTCCATGCTCGAATGCGGATTTGTCTTATTCTACATTCTGCCGACTTCAAAACAAAAAAGCAGCCGATTGGCTGCTTTGGAACGGTGTGGTTGAAAGAAGCGTGTCTTCGGGGTTTGAACACCAGGGTAGGGGAGCTTATCCCCTTGCTGGCTGGCAGCCGTCGGTAAGCACACCCTTGGTCCATCCAGTAGCCGTGGCGCATGTGGTTAGTTCCACGGAACCGTCAGACCCCAATTCAGCAATGGGGGCTGTAATCAGGCCAAACGATGTGATAGGGGTACTGTACTTTGCACCGGTCCCTGCAGCAGGGCATCCAGGGGCTGCAGCAGTGGAGGTGATATTTTTCGCAAGTTTATATGAGGCTTCTTCGCCTGTGATCTGCAATGCAGTGCAAGCTCTGGCAGCATCCACTACGGCAGTCTGGGCTGAACTTACCCTCGCCCGGCCTTGCTGGTTCAGGAAGGCCGGGATGGCGATCGCTGCGAGCACCCCAATGATGATCACAACGATCAGCAGTTCAATCAGGGTGAAACCTTGATCGCCTTGCATCTTGTTGAGCTTATGCAGAAGGCTGCGCTTGAGAAGCAGTGCGCTGCGGTCGGGTCTGGCCATGGTGCGGGGGGGCGCTTCCAAATGGTATCTCGATCAAGTATGAAGCACATGCAGGGGGTTTGCCAGTCGGTTCCAGGAGACTTGTCTGAGAATTCCCTGAAGATGTGGCCATTAGATGTCTACCCAGTCGCTGAGGGTGTGGTTGCAGAGCGGTTTGGTGCTGGCGGTGCTGGCCGGTTACGGGCTGCTGCTCCTGCTGAACCAGGCCGTGGCGAGGCAGCAGCGTCAGTCGGCCCATCAGCAACTGGTCGCCGGGTTGGCCGCCAACCTCCAGGAGCGTCTTGACGCCGGCGAAAGCTGGGCCCACCTGCGGGAAGTCACGCCGATCCCAGGCCTGGAGCTGGAGCTGCTTGCTGATCCAGTGCCCGAGCACCCTGCCGCGCCATGGCTGGAGCAGCGTGGCGTCGACACCTGGATGGTGAGTCGCGTGCCCCTGTCTCTTCCACAGGGCCGAGCCGGCGAGTTGGTCGTTGCTCAGGACATCAGCCTGTCGCTGCTAGGAGAGCAGCTGGCCTTCTGGGTGACGGTGATTGGGGCCGGCACGTCCACGTTGATCACCAGCAGCCTGATGCGCCTTGTCCTGCGTCAGGGGCTGGTGCAACCCCTGCGCCATTTCACCCGCCTGCTGGATGCGATCCAGCCGCCGCCCGCCCAGCTGCAGCTCATCCGTCTGCAGGAGCAACCGGTGGAGCTGAGGCCCATTGCCCATGCCTTCAACAGGATGCAGACCCGTCTTCTCGACTCCTGGGAGCATGAACGCCTGTTCGTGGATGGGGTGGCCCATGAGCTGCGCACTCCGCTCACTCTGATCAGCGGCCACGTGGAGAGGCTTCAGCGTCAACTGGCTACCACTCCCCAGGAGGCGGAGCTTCGGCTGATTCGCACTGAGGCTGATCGCATGGTGCGGATGGTCAAGGATTTGCTCGACCTCGCACGCCACGATGGCAATCGGCTGTCACTCGCCTGCCGTGAAATCGTGGGAGAGGAGGCGCTTCTGGCCGTTTTTGAGCGCATGATGTCTGTGGCTCCAGGCCGACTGCGCCTTCAGGGGCCGTCTCCGGAAAACGACCCCCCTGCCACTGGTTTCGGGGATCCGGAACGGCTGGAGCAGTGCCTGATATGCCTGGTCGATAACGCCCTCCGCTACAGCCCTTCCTCCTCTTCAGTGACGCTGGCCTGCGAGCCAGCCGCCGGGGGGGGGCTGCTCCTGCACGTGCTGGATCGTGGACCCGGCGTGGCTCCAGCCGAACGGGACCTCATCTTCGGACGTTTCGTGCGTGGGTCGGCAGCAGCTGCCGCAGGGGCTCGCAGCAATGGCATCGGACTGGCCCTGGCGAAGACTCTGATCGAGGCGATGGGCGGAACCGTGAGGGTGGTGGGGCGTCCTGGCGGTGGAGCGGACTTCCAGCTGGAGCTGCCACCACCGGTCAGGACTTGGGTGGCCCCTCCTGCAGCATGAAGCCCACCCCGCGCACTGTCTGAATCAACGTGGGTTCACCTGCGGGTTCCAGCTTGCGGCGCAATGTCCGGATGTAGACATCGAGCACGTTGTCGTCGCCGACCCAGCACTCGCCCCAGATCTCTTCCATGATCGCGCTGCGTTCATGCACCTGCTCTGGCTGTCGCAGCAAGTAGAGCAACAGTACATACTCCGTGTTGGTGAGGTGCACCGATTGGCCCCCACGGCTCACCGATCGACTGGGCAAGTGGAGTTCCAGATCGGCCAGCCCCAGGGTCGCATCAGCCTTGTTTTCGCTCCCATCCCGCCCGGTGCGCCGCAGCCGGGCCCGCACCCGGGCCAGCAGTTCCTCGATCGAGAAGGGCTTGGTGAGGTAGTCGTCGGCGCCGGCATCGAGCGCCTCCACCCGTTCACGCACGTCATCACGGGCGGTGACCATCATCACGGCGGTGTCGTCGCCGGTGGCGCGCAGCCGGCGGCAGATCTCCACCCCGCTGAAATCCGGCAAAGACCAGTCCAGCAGCACCAGATCCCAGCGTTCGGCACGGATCAGGCTCAGGGCCCGCTGGCCGGTGGCCGCCTCGCAGCACTGGTGGCCATCCAGTTCCAGTTCGGTGCGCAGGAACTCCCTCAGCTCGGCGTCGTCATCGACGATCAGCAGTCGGGCTGTAGACACGGCGGCGGACTGGGGCTCCTCGGCCTCCAGTCTGGCGGTGAGGTTGACGGTTGAATGGGCCAAGCTTCTTTGCCCCCGTGCTCCTGAGCTGGCGCCCCACCACCCTCTCGGCCCGCATGGCCCGCTGGGGCGTGCTGATCGTGGTGAGCTATGCCCTCGTGGCGGTGCTGACGCCGCTGCTGGTGCAGGCCGGCTGGCTGCCGGATCCCAACGCCGGTCTGCATAACCCCATCTATGCCCCGCCCTCGCTGCAGCACTGGTGCGGCACCGACCGGCTCGGGCGTGATGTGTGTGTGCGCACCCTGGCCGCCAGCGGTGTGGCCCTCCAGGTGGTGGTGCTGGCGCTGGTGGTGGCCCTGCTGGTGGGGGTGCCGCTGGGGATGGTGAGCGGCTATCTGGGCGGCTGGGTGGACCGGCTGCTGGTGCTGCTGATGGACACCCTCTACACCCTGCCGGTGCTGCTGCTCTCGGTGGTGCTCGCCTTCCTGCTGGGCCGGGGCCTGCCCAATGCGGCCGCGGCCCTGTGCGTGGTCTACATCCCCCAGTACTTCCGGGTGGTGCGCAACCAGAGCGCCCAGGTGAAGGCGGAGCTGTTCATCGAGGCGGCCCGCTCGCTCGGGGCCGGGCCGGTGTGGATCCTGCGCCGCTACCTGCTGCGCAACGTGATCACCTCGGTGCCGGTGCTGCTCACCCTCAACGCCGCCGACGCGGTGCTGGTGCTCGGCGGCCTCGGCTTCCTGGGCCTGGGGCTCCCTGAAACCATCCCCGAGTGGGGCGGGGATCTGCAGCAGGCCCTCACCGCCCTCCCCACCGGCATCTGGTGGACCGCCCTCTATCCCGGCCTGGCCATGTTCGTGCTGGTGCTGGGCCTCTCCTTCCTGGGCGAGGGGCTGGAGAGCTGGCTGAGTGGCAACGCCCAGGCCGGCCGGGCTGCCAGCTGAGGGTTGCCGCGCCAGAATCGAGTTCTGCAGCAGGCTCCGGCGGAGCCCTTCGCCATGCCCTGGTGGTTGGATCTGGTTCTGCTCTCCGCCGCCGTGATCCTCTGGTTCAGCGGCAGCGCCGATCAGGATGACGTCTGGAGCCTGCTCCAGCGGATGCTCGCAGTCGTCGCCCTCGCCGTGGTGCTGCTCGGCGGCCGGCAGATCCCCCTCGAGCTGCTGGCCCTGGGGGTGGCCCTGTGGTTGCCCAGTGCCGGCAGCCGCCGGCTCTCCAGCGGCGGCCTCATCCCCACCGATACCGCCGCCGAAGAGCATCCCGAGCAGCACGGTGGCGGGCGGTTCAATGGCGGAGCCGCACGGTCCGCGGCAGCGCCTCGCTGATCGCCCCTTCGGCGTCCAGCGGCGGATAGGCCCGTCCCTCGCGACGGCACCAGGCCGCCACCTCCGGGTAGGCCCACTCGAACAGCCGCCGCTGGTAGTGCTCCGGCGCCAGCCCCTCCCCCTGGCACGGCACCAGGCCGGCGGCCTGGCGCTGGCGCAGGGCCTCGAACAACAGCGTCGCGGTGGCCACGCTCACATTCAGCGACTGCACCATGCCGCTCATCGGGATCACGATCGCCTGGTCCACCAGGGCGGTGGCCTCGGGGCTCAGGCCCCACTTCTCCGCCCCCAGCACGAAGGCGGTGGGGCCGGTGAAGTCGCACTGGCGGTAATCCACGGCGTCGGCGCTCAGGTGCGTGCCGTAGAGGCGGAAGCCCTGCCGCTTGAGGGCCGCCACGGCGTCGGCCGCGCTGGGGTGCCGGTGCAACGGCACCCACTTCTGGCTCCCCTGGGCGGTGCTGTTGAAGGTGGGCAGCCGCCCCTCCAGCCACACCGCATGGGCTTCCAGCACGCCCACGGCATCGCAGCTGCGCAGGATCGCCGAGAGGTTGTGGGGCTTTTCCACGTGCTCCAGCAGCACGGTGAGGTCGGCCATGCGGCGATCCAGCACCGCCTTGAGGCGCTCGAAGCGGCGGGGCAGCAGGGGCATGGCCAGGATGCGGGCATGGAGCTTCCCAGCTTCGATCAGCGCGTCTACGCCATGGTCCGGCGCATCCCCCGCGCCCGGCTGGCCACCTATGGCCAGGTCGCCGAGGCGATCGGGGCCTATGGCTGCGCCCGCCAGGTGGGCTGGGCGCTGCGCCGCCTGCCCCTGCCTTCGCCGGTGCCCTGGCACCGGGTGGTCAATGCCCGCGGGCAGATCAGCTTCACCCCCAGCCGTGAGGGCAGCGACTGGATCCAGCGCGAGCTGCTGCTGGCCGAAGGCATCCCGGTGGATGCCGAGGGGCGTCTGCCGCTGGGGCGCTATCTGTGGGTGCCGCCCCTGGACCCGCCGCCGCTTGGCTGAATCCGCTTCCATCGGCCTGGAGCCGCGCCAGCTGGCCTGGCAGGTGCTGCAGGCGGTCGCCGCTGGCGCCTATGCCGATGTGGCCCTGGAGCGGGCCCTGCAGCGCAGTCCGCTGGAGGGGGCGGACCGGGCCCTGGCCACCGAGCTGGCCTACGGGGCCATCCGCCAGCGGCGGCTGCTCGACGCCTGGCTCGATGCCCTCGGCCGGGTGCCGGCCGAGCGCCAGCCGCCGCGGCTGCGCTGGCTGCTGCATCTGGGCCTGTACCAGCTGCTGTTCAGCCAGCGGGTGCCCGCCTCCGCGGCGGTGAGCACCACGGTGGAGCTGGCCAAGCGGGCGGGGCTGGGACGGCTGGCCCCCGTGGCCAACGGCCTGTTGCGCCAGGCCCAGCGCCGTCGCGAGGGGCTGGCCGCCTCCGCCGGCAGC
>NZ_JBKOUC010000003.1:0-173823 GCF_046764815.1 Aphanothece stagnina RSMan2012 | reverse complement strand
GCCACGTCCAGCAGGTCCGGACGGCCGGAGCGTACCTTCAGGCCATCCCGCAGCCGAATCCGCTGCAGATCGCCCTCCTGCAGGGTGTTGGTGTACACCACCTCCCCGTCGAGCTTTTCCACCTGAACCCAGGATTCGCCGCGGGCACGCAGCAGAAGATCCTGATCAGCTCGCCGCGGCGTGGAGGGATTGGCGGCAGGCACCGCCGTCGAGGGCCGCAGCGATGGTCCGGGGGCCTGCGTGGGGGCCTTCAGACGCCGCAGTCCGACGTCCGCCAGCACGACCAGCAGCGCCACACCCCCCACCGTCCCGAGCACCAGCAGCGGCAGACGACCGCGACGCGGAAGAGGGAGGGTCGGCCAGCGGGGGGGCGCGACGCTGGAGGGGAGATGCGCTGCAGCCGCCCGGATGGTCTCCCAGCGGCGGCGCAGACCACGACGCCAGCGCTTGAGACGAAGGGAGCGTGGCCGCCGTGGCGGGGTCGGCACCGCAGCCAGGTCGGTCGTTGCCGGAGGCAGCGCTGGCTGGGGTTCTGCGGCCGGCAGGGTTGCGGCGAGCTGCTCCTGAAGCGCGCGCCGCTCATCCATCAGGCGGCGGATGTCCTGGGCCAGGACCTGGAGTTGATGGCGGAATTTCGTCTCGTAGATGGCCGGCAGCTCGTCGAGCATGGCCTGGTATTCGGCCAGTTCCGCCTGGGCGCGGGTCAGCTGCTGCTCCAGTGCCTCGATCGATTCACCAGTCGAGCCCGACGCGGCCTCAGGCTGACCTGGTGTCGGGAAAGGCTCCATGGGAGATTGGCCCAGGAGGGCAGATGCGGACGAACGGAACGAAGCGGCAGGTGGGGCCCTGGATCTCAGTCAGTAAGAACCCGTGCCGAGGAAATCTCGAACTTGACGGGTGCCCGGTTGGTAGCCGTAACCATAGACCCCTCCCTGCTCATCATTGATGATCCGCGGGGTCACCATGATGACGAGCTCACGCTTTTCCTTACCGCCAGATGTACTACGGAAGAACTGACCGATGAGAGGGATATCGCCAAGGATCGGCCACTTGCTGACCTCTTGCCGGTCAACCTCGGAAATCACACCGGTGAGAATCAACGTTTGACCATCGCGAACGCGGAGCGCTCCGCTGTCCAAGCGGCGAACGTTGAGGATCGAAATCGGCGGACAACCCAATCCGGACGGAATGGTGTCAACGACGGCCGAGACACTGGGGGAGAGAGCAAACGTGACGAATCCATTGTCGTCGATCTTCTCAACTCTGGCCCCCAGCACCAGGCCCGCGGTGGTCAACTCGGAAATTGAACAGGTATTGGTGCCGGCATTGTTGTTCGTCGTAGAATCAACTTCGGTGGGCACGTTCGTGCCGACACGCACCACCCCTTCATTGGCTCGTCTGCGGCCGATCGGAGAGTCAATTGAGTAGGAGTCCAGTCCGCCCTCATCATTTGAATCAGAGCCGCCACTATCCCTCCTGATTTCAGCGGGATTTTCCGAAAGAATCAGCGTGGGGCTGGCAATCACCTTTGTAGAGCCCGAAACAATCTGGGCCCTGAGGAAATCGTAGAAGCTGTCGGAAGGATAACTTTGACCCGGATTGACGCGTCGTGAGCCGCTGAAGTTGGAAGTGGAATTGGAGGTGGTCTGAACATTACGGCCCAAGGTACGAGACAAAATCCGCTCGACGCTTCTTTGGAACCGATCCGAGTTGACATCAATCGAATTACTGCTCGGCACAACCACAAACTGTCCATCATCCTGTTGGACCAGTTCAGAACCCGTCTCAGTAGTCAGCTCTTGGTTGATCTCACTGAGCTGGTTGCGGGTTAGCCCCCGATCCAAGCCTCGGGTGATGCTGAGAGAATCGGATGAACTCCTGGAGAACGTCTCTTGCTGATTGAAGGAATCACTGTCAGCCGGCAGATAACGGCCGAAGGCGCCCAGCAGCTGGCCGCTGTCGTTGACGATCAGGTTGTTACCAAAGCGGAAGGCAAAGGAATTGTCAATCTCAGTAGTGTTATTCAGCTCAACGTCAAGAATCTTGACATTGAGCGCCACCTGGCGCTGGCGCAGATCCAGCTGGCGCAGATACTGCTCCGCAATCCCGACCACGGCAGGATCGCCCACCATCGTGATCGTGCCCAGCCGGGTGTCCGTGGTAGCACGCAGGCCAAGCAGAGGGCCGGTGGAAGCGCCGTAGGCCTCCACCGTGGTGGTGCTGCTGGCCTGGGTGGTCTGGGCACTGGATGCCGAGGAGATCGCATCACCCTGGGTCACACCCTGGGTCACCGAGGTGGTGATCGTGTTGGTCTTGGTGACAGAAGCCCCCAGGTTGGCCAGGTAATCAGCTGCGGCGTTGGGGCCCACCTGGTTGAGGCGGTAGACCTTGGAGACCTGGGCGCCGAAGCTCTTCGAGAGAGCCGTAGGCCCCGCAAAGATCATGCTTCCCTCGAGCTTGCCCTGCAGACCCGCCGCCAGGAGGGTGGTGTTGATGGCACGGGCGTAGCTCTCGCCTCGAAACGCCACCGAGATCGGCTGGGTGCCGCTGCTGCCTCCAGCGCCCCGTGAACCGCCGTCCCCCGACTCTTCCACATAGGCAAAGCCATACCCGCCGAGTTGGGCCAGGGCCATCAAGGCATCCTTCGCAGGAGCGTTCTTCAGCGTCATCGTCACCGGCGGGCCGGAGACATTGACGTAGCCCGGGTTGCGCAGCGTCATGGTGCCCACGGCCATGTCACCGAGGGGCGGGGCCACGGCCCGGGGCTGAAGCGGAGGGGCGTAGCTCGGCAACGGCACAGCCCCGGGCTGGGCCAGGCTGACCCGGTTGACCTGCAGGGAGGCCTGGGGGACGGGGGAGGGGAAGGAGAGGATCAGATTCTCACCATCGGCGCTCACCACCGGCCTGGCCAGGGTCACGCCCGGCATGGGGGTGACGCCAAGCGTGAAGCTGCCACCACCACCGTCGAAGCTGATCCCCTGGATCCCCACCTCAGGCAGTGACAGCCGCTGCGGGCCTGCCTTCAGGGCGGTCGGAGTGGCGGTGAACACCTGACCCTGCCAACCGGGGCCGTTGCTGGATTGCTGGAGCTGGGGAGAGATTCCGGTGCCCTCGATCACGAGCTCCACGGAATCGGGCAGGCGCCTCACCTTGAGTTGAACGGCGCCGGAGACTTCCGGGGTACGGACCGTACTCGAGCCGGGTGATGAGGAGCGGGGAGCCGCGTCGCTCGCGACTCCCAGCAAGGAGGTGCTGAGCACCCCTCCTGCCAGCGCCACGCCCATCAGTTTCGCCCTGTTAAGCCGTCCCAATGCACAGATGCGGTGCCTGGCGGGATATTACCGATCAGATTTTGGGAACACCAGAGCTACGGACAGTTCCTGATCAGCCCTGCTTCGGCGCCGGCGGCGGGGTGGGCGGCGCTGGCGGTTTGAGGCCATCCTTGGGAGCCTTGTAGTAGGTGAGCAGCAACTTGAGCTCCGGCTGGGTGAGCTTGACCTGTGCCGCCCCGGCTGATGGGGTTCCTGGGGGCGCAGGCACCTCGACCAGAGCCATGGCGAACTGGCTGGGCTCCACCAACAGGCTGAGCTTTTCCACCGAACGCACGAAGGCCAGCAGGCTTGGGTAGGGGCCACGGGCAGTGAGCAGCACCTTCTCGGAGGCGAGTCCAGCCTCCTCCAGAGGCGGCAGCTTCGGAGGTGGAGCCTGGTTGGCCTGGCCCTGGGAGGGCTGTTGGGCGGCCGGCGGCGGGGCCACCACGGGTTCGTAGAGCTCGAGCTGAATGCCGCTGCGGCCTGCCTCGCGATCGACCTGGGCCAGGAAGGTGAGGAACTCGCCACTGCCCTGGATCAGGGAAAGGATCTTGCGTTGCTTCCGCTCGGCGTCCTCCTGGTCGGCGGCGGATTTGGCCAGCTGGCTGCGCAGCAGGGGGATCCGGGCCTGCAGGGCCTGGAGCTCGGCCAGGCGCTCGGAGTCGCTCTGCAAACGCAGCCACTGGGGAACGCCGAGGGTGCCAACCACCACGCCGGCAAGGAGCACACCGACGCCGATGGGGACACCGAGCAGGAGGCGCTGACGCAGAGTCTCGCGCTGGCTGTCAGCCGCAGCCTGAAGATTGGTCATGGCAACAAACCCTCCTTCTGGAGCAGGTCAAAGCGACGGGACAGACCTTCGGATCCGAGCTGCTCGAGGATCAGCTTCTCGGAGGCGGGGGGAATCTCCTTCCGGAAGGCCACCTGCAACTCGAAGGCGACCGGGGGAACGAAGACCTTGCCCTGCTGGGTGTCGGTGCGATCACGGCTGGCCTTCACCAGCCGGGCCCCCTGGTTGGTGTCGAGGAGGGGAGAGCGCTTCAGCTCGAGCTGGAGCGCGTTGATCCGCTCAAAGGCCTTGGGCTCCTGGGCCAGCCCCTTGAGCACCATGGTGGTCCCTCCCTGCTCCTGGGCATCGGTGAGCTGGATCCCCTCGGGAATCCGCAGCTGCAGATCCCGCAACAGGGCGGAACCGGAGCGCACGGCGATCAGGCCTTCGACGAGCTGCTTGTTCGCACCGGTCACCTGGGCGAGCTTCGCTTTCTGGGCATCGAGCCGGCTCTGATACTGCTCCACTTCGGCTTCCACCGTGGCCAACCGATCGAGCTCGGCCTGCACCATCACGCCACGCAGGAACAGCAGGGCCGTGACCCCCAGGGCCAGACCCACCAGGGTGGATCCGATCGCCAGGCCCTTGAACAGGGTCTGGCGTATGGCCGACTCGGCAACGGCGGGTTCCGCCAGGCCGAGCTCCTGGCGTTTTTCACGGAGGAGGTCGTAGGGCGAGAGGGTCATCGCGTCAACTCCACATCGGCGAGCCCCTTGAGCACCAGGGAGCCGAAGCCCCCCAGATCGACGGGTTCGATCGGGAACTCCAGGGCCTGGGCCACCGCATCGCTGCCCTCGAACGGCTGGGCCAGGAGCAGGCGGGTGGAGGAGGGGGAGAAGCGCTCCTGGCAGTAGGTGATGGACTGCGTCAGGGCAGGCACCAGAGCTTGGGATTCGAGGGGAAGACTACGTTCGAATTCAGGGGCCCCATCCACCCAGACCTCCAGCTGGTGGCGCGATGCCAGGGGCTGGAGGAGGGCGACCATTCCGCCGGGGGGTGAGGCCTCGATCGCCTCGCGAAGGCCGGCCATCCGGGCGGCCTGGGCAGGCAGGAGGTGGCGCAGGCTGCCACCGGCGATGGCGAACAGGTTGATCCAGGCCTCCACGGTGCCGCGGGGAGCCGCCACCAGCACTGAGCGCGAGGGGCTGGCTGGCACGTCCTGGATGTCGATGTAGGCCTCATCGAGGCGGAACGGCAGCTGCAGGTCGGGATTCATCTCCCGCAGAGCCTCCACCGGATCCTCCGGGATGGTCCCCGCTGGCCACTCGATCAGCCGCCACTGGCTGGCCGCCTGCGGCAGGGCGACAGCCAGGCTGGCATCCGGGGTGCTGTGCTCGAGGAGCAGGTCACCGATGAAATCACCCAGGGCATCGGCCGCGATCGGGACCCCGGAGCGGACCGTGCGGGCCGGCACCGGCGCGGTCCAGACCGGTGAATCGGCCCCCCCCGGCTTGAAGGCCTGGCCCGTGAGGACCATGGCGTCACTCAGATCGAGCAACACCAGCTTCGGAAACAGCTCGGCCCGTACAGATCGCCACCGCTCCTTGATCCCAGCCAGCACCAAGTTCCCGACCGCTGCAGTCCTGGAAAAGCTACCGAACTTTCATCGCCAGGCCAGCCCACTGCCGACCGCCTGTCCGAGGTGGCCCAGACCATGGCGGTCCAGCTGGCGGCCGAGTCCCTCCAGGATGCGCGGCACCAGGGTGGGGCCTTCGTAGATCCAGCCGGTGTAGAGCTGCACCAGCGAGGCGCCTGCCGTGATGCGCTCCCATGCCGCCTGGGGGGAGTCGATCCCGCCCACGCCGATGAGCGGCAGGGCCGGCCCCGCCGTGGCCCGCAACCGGCGCAGCACCTCCAGTGCCCGGGCTCGCAGCGGTGCCCCACTGAGTCCGCCGGCTTCCTCCGCCAGGGTTCTGCCGGTCTGCAGCAGCCGTCGATCCTCCAGGCCCAGCCGGTCGAGGCTGGTGTTCACCGCGATCACCCCGGCCAGGCCCTCCTCGTAGGCCATCCGGGCGATGGCATCGATCGCGTCGTCCTCCAGATCGGGGGCGATCTTGACCAGCAGCGGGGGACAGGCCGGCAGGCGACGCAGCCGTTCCACCAGCCGGCGCAGCAGGACTTCGTCCTGCAGATCACGCAGCCCGGGGGTGTTGGGTGAGCTGACGTTGATCACGGCATAGTCCGCCAGGGGAGCCAGCAGCTCCAGCGAGGCCGCGTAATCGTCGGGAGCCTGCTCCAGGGCCGTGAGCCGGGACTTGCCGAGGTTGATACCGAGCACCGCAGGCCGCTGACCGGGCGCAGGCATGCGCTGCCGCTCGAGGGTGCGGCGCGCCGCCTGGGCCCCCCGGTTGTTGAAACCCATCCGGTTGAGCGCCGCCCGCTCCTGGGCCAGTCGGAACAGGCGCGGCCGTGGATTCCCGGGCTGGGGGTGCCAGGTGATCGTGCCCAGCTCGGCGAAGCCGAAGCCGAACAGGTGCCAGATCGCCGCGGCCACGCCGTCCTTGTCGAAACCGGCGGCCAGACCGACCGGGTTGCTGAAACGGCAGCCGAACAGACTCTGCGCGAGACGGGGGTCGCGATGGCCCAGCTCACCGCCCAGTCCTTCCAGGGCACCACTGACCAGCGGCCAGTGGCGGCGCAACGCCGCCTGGCCCAGGGCCGCGAGCGTCAGCTGGCTGAGCTGCTCGGCATCGGCGCCGGCATCCTTCGCCAGCAGAGGGCCGACGAAGCGGGTGTAGAGCGTGCCGGTGGCAGCCTCCTGCCGCGAACTCCCGTCTCCACCGGCATCCCCCATCACAGCCGCTCAGTCCTGCTCGACCAATCCTGACGTGCCACGCCGCAGCCGCCAGCGGCCCTCCGCCAGGGGCTCGACCCGCCAGTCCCGCCAGGTCCAGGCAGCGGTGCGGCGTTCCAGGCTGCGCAGGGGCTGCTCCACCAGCTGGGCCAGCTCCACCAGGGTGAGCCCGTAACCCTCCGCCGCCAGCCGATCCGCCAGCTCAAGGCGGCTGAGCAGGCGCTGCAGGGGTGCCGGCGCCGCGTCGAAGATCTGATCCTGGGAGATTGACGGCCCACCGGCGTCCGCCGGGGGCCCACCCGCCAGGGACCCACCCGCCGGGGGCACGTCAGCCTCCAGCCTTGCAGTGGCCAGCACCTCCCCGGCCACCAGCGGCGGAATGCGGCCGCGGGAAAAGGCGACCGCGATGGCGTCGCAGCGCTCATTGTCGGGATCGCCGCTGTGCCCCTTCACATGGCGCAGCGGCACGTCGCGGAGGCGGGCGCGATCCAGCTGCTCCCAGAGGTCCCGGTTCAGCACCGGCCCACCGGAAGCCGTGCGCCAGCCCTTGCGCTTCCAGCCCTGGATCCACTTGCCCAGCCCGTCGATCAGGTAGCGGCTGTCGGTGCGGATCGCCAGATCAGGGTGGCGGGGGAGGTCCCGCAGGGCTTCGAGCACCGCCAGGGCCGCGGTCAGCTCCATGCGGTTGTTGGTGGTGGCGGCCTCCGCCCCCCCCATCTCATGGACGGAACCGTCCTCGAACCGCAGCAGCGCTCCCCACCCGCCGGGGCCGGGATTGCCGCTGCAGGCGCCGTCACAGGCCGCCGCCACAACTCTGACCGGCTCATCCGCCACTGGACACTCCAGAAAAGTTCGCTAGACAGGCTCTCTGAACCACTGTCGTGCCCCGCAGGGCAGGAGCGCAGCCATGCCCTTCAGGCGTGCGATCAGTCGCCAGCCCAGTCCCAGCCGCAGCCACAACCCCAGCCACAACCGCATTCAGCTTCGAACCTATCTGGCCGTGGTGGCCGGCTGCGTCGGCGCCACGGCCGCCGTGCTCGGCACGGTATCGGCTGAACGGGTGCAGGCCTCCGGCCTCTTCGGCAGCCAACCGATCGCCGAGGGTCAGGCGATCGCCCTGGCCCAGCCCCTCGCCGGCAACCGCTGGAATCTGATCGTCCTGGAGCAACTCCAGCCTGAGCCGCCCTGTTGGCGGCGCTTTCCCGACGGGACCGTCATCACCTACGACACCGATGTTCCCGAAGGGGTCTGCGGCCGGTACCTCTCCAGCAGCGCCTATTCCCTGCGGGCAGCCGACACCGACCTGGCCAATCCCTGGCGGCTGCGGGTCGAACAGGCGAACGGGCGCCTGCAGCTGATGGCCAGCAACCCCCAGCAGTCGACCCTGATTCCCGTGGCCAGTGGCCCCGCCCCAGCCTCGGGCCTGGCGGAGCTCACCCTGGCGCCCGGCTGGAGCTTCCAGCGCCGCACCTATGGGGAGGAAGCCCTGCGCCATCTCTACATGGCCCATGCCGAGCCCCTGCCGGTGCTCCTGGCCCGGGCCCGGGGCGGCGGTGACACCCTGGCGATGCCCGCCGTACCGCCGCCACCCTCCATCGATCGCCCCGGCAGCAGAACCCTGGCCAGCCTCGACCGCCCGCGGCGGGGATTGACCTCCAGGACCTCGCCGGAGAGCTCAGGATCGCGGCTCTCGGCTGAAACCGGCGTGATCGCCCTGCAGGTCGTTCCCTACCGCCCCTGAGCACCGCCCCCAGGAGGGCTTGCTGGCCAGCAGCCCCTTCGGCCCAAGCCCAGTTGCGAGAGTGTCCCAGCTCCCATCTCCCCGACTGATGGCCTCCCTAAGGTTCTGGAGTGTGAGGAGTGAGGGACGACTCTTCAGGGTCGAAACGAGGACAGACTCCTGAAGACCGTTCCAACTTCCAGCCCCGCCTTCGGCGGGGCTTTTTTCTTGGCTGCATGCTCCTTGGCTGCAGAGCCCCGGATCGGCGTGGGCAGGGAGCGCCAACAAAAAAGCCGGCCCAGGGGCCGGCTGTCGAGGAGAGGCACAAGCGCGGGGGCGGCACGGGGCCACCCCGGAGCGATCACTTGATCGACACCTTGCCGCCGACCTCTTCGAGGGTCTTCTTGAGAGCCTCGGCATCGGCCTTGGCGATGCCCTCCTTGACCGCCTTGGGAGCGGCTTCCACCAGGGCCTTGGCTTCACCGAGGCCGAGGCCGGTGGCCTCGCGGACGGCCTTGAGCACCTTGATCTTGGCCGAATCTTCGAATCCCTCGAGGATCACGTCGAATTCGGTCTGTTCTTCGGCGACCTCGGCAGCCCCACCAGCGGCGGGAGCAGCCATGACGACGCCGGCGGAAGCGGCGGCGGAGACACCGAAGGCCTCTTCGATCTGCTTGACGAGCTCGGAAGCCTCAAGCAGGGAGAGGGTTTTCAGCTGTTCGAGAATTTGGTCGGTAGTAGCAGACATGGTTGGGAATCAGCAACAGATCTGTGTTGGACAGTCGGATCGGTTGAGCTCGCAAGGCACGGGGATGGCGCCTGGGCAGACCTCAGGAGGCCTGACCCTTGCCATCGGCGTGCTGCTGGAGCGCCCGAGCGAGACCGGAAGGAACCTCGTTGATGCCCACGGCCAGCTTGGTGGCCACGGCGTTGATCGCACCAGCGATCTGGGCCATGAGCACCTCCTTGGAGGGCAGATCTCCGATGGCCTTGATGTCGGACTGGGAGAGGAGCTTGCCTTCGAAAAGACCGCCCTTCGTCTCCGACTTCTTCGTGTCCTTCTGGAAGGACTGCACGGCCTTCACCGCACCACCCACGTCGCCCTTGACGAGCACGAAGGCGTTGGTGCCGGTGAGGAGGGAATCGAGATCCGACCAGGCGCTGTTGCCATCAATGGCCCGACGCATCAAGGTGTTTTTGGTCACCTTGCACACGCCGTTGCTGGCCTGCAGACGGGTCCGCAGATCAGTCATTTCCTTGATGGAGAGGCCCTTGAAATCAAGGACCAGCGCCAGTTCGGCCTCGCCGAGGAGCCCCTTGAGCTCGTCGACGATCTGTTGCTTGTTCTCCAGCGTGCGGCCCATAGGAAAGGATCGGATCGGGGGAACAAGCCGGGTACGCGGCCCTGGACGGCTGTCAGGGAGATTCCAGGGAATCACCGCCTGACAACTCGAGGCCGCTGCATGCTCCGGACCCGATCCGAGCGTCCGGCGGAGCAGTTCCGCTGGAGAGCCGGGGGCTGAAACCTGTCGCGTTCACCTCGGCAGGGCTTATGGCAGGGGTCGACCGGCGAACCGGCTGATCCTCACCAACCTGCTGTCTGGGGTAGGGCGCGTGCCCTTCTGGCAGAAGCCAGACCAAGACCTTAGACCATCACCATCCCGGCAGCGTTCCCCTCCGCCCCGCTCGCCCTGCCATGAAAAAGCCGGCCTTCGGTGGGAAGGCCGGCCCTGCGGAGGAGCGGGAGGTCGGAACCGGTGCCGGCCTCAGGACTCCTGCTTGAGGTCCTGCAGCGCCGAGAAGTCGACCTGCACCGACGGACCCATGGTGGAGGTCACGTACAGGGAACGCCAGTAACGGCCCTTGGCGCCACTGGGCTTGTTCCTGTCGATCGTCTCCTGCAGGGCCTTGAGATTGTCGAGCAGCTTGGCGGGCTCGAAGCTGGCCTTGCCGAAGCGCACGTGCACGATGCCGGTGCGGTCGGCGCGGAACTCGAGTTTGCCGGCCTTGAACTCACTGATGGCGCCGGCCAGGTCGGTGGTCACGGTGCCGGCCTTGGGGTTGGGCATCAGGCCGCGGGGACCGAGCACCCGGCCGAGCTTGGCCACCTTGGGCATCATGTCCGGGGTGGCGATCAGCAGGTCGAAGTCCATCGCGCCACCGGCGATCTGCTCGACCAGCTCGTCATCGCCGGCGAGGTCGGCTCCGGCGGCCTTGGCGGCAGCCACCGCCTCACCACGGGCGATCACGGCGATGCGGATGCTCTGACCGGTGCCGTGGGGCAGGGCCACGGTGGTGCGCAGCTGCTGGTCGGTGTACTTGGGATCGATCCCGAGACGCACGTGGGCCTCGATGGTCTCATCGAACTTGGCGTTGGCGTTCGCCTTCACCAGTTCGATGGCCTCCAGGGGCTCGTAGGCGCGCTCGGCGACCTTGGCCTCGAGGGCGGAAAAACGCTTGGAAACTTTGGGCATGGCGGTGATGGGGTGCGGGCGATGCAGGGCGGCAAGGGGCGCTGGGCGCCGCGGGCGGCTGGCTGGATCTCCCCCGGTGATGGGAATGGAACGGTTCAGTCGTTGACGGCGACGCCCATGTTGCGGGCGGTGCCTTCGATGATGCGCATGGCCGACTCCACGCTGGTGCAGTTGAGGTCGGGCAGCTTGGTCTTGGCGATCTCCTCGAGCTGGGCGCGGCTGATGGCACCCACGGAACCCTTGGCGGAGGTGGCGGCACCCTTCTCGATCCCGGCTGCCTTGGAGATCAGCACGGAAGCGGGGGGGGTCTTGGTGATGAAGGTGAAGCTGCGGTCTTCGAAGACCGAGATCTCCACCGGGATCACGTAACCGGCCTTGTCCTGCGTGCGGGCGTTGTACTCCTTGCAGAACGCCATGATGTTGACGCCGTGCTGACCGAGGGCGGGGCCCACCGGTGGCGCCGGGTTGGCTTTGCCGGCCTGGAGGGCCAGCTTGATCACGGCTACGACTTTCTTGGCCATCGTCTCGAACTACTGGGCGGGTCTGCGGATCACCTCCGCTGAGGGAGGCGGTGAAGGAACGGCCGCCCTCCGCAGGGAGACGGCCGCTGAGCCGGGGCCGAAGGCCTAGCTCTGCTTGCTGATCTGGGAGAACTCCAGTTCCACCGGTGTTTCGCGGCCGAAGATGGAGAGCAGGGCCTTGAGCTTGTTGCGCTCGCCGGACACCTCGATGACCTCGCCCTGGAAGTCCTTGAACGGACCCGCAGTCACGAGGATCTGATCCCCCTCCGCCAGGTCGACCTTGACCACGGGCTTCTTCTCGGCGGCACGCTTGAAGATGCGGTCGACTTCCTGCCGGCTCAGGGGGCGGGGCTTGATGTGGCCCCGGGCCCGGGCCGTGGCACGCCGCTCCTCGGCACCCACGAAGTTGATCACGTTCGGGGTGCTGCGCACCGCCATCATCGTGTCCTCATCGAGGACCATCCGCACCAGCACGTAGCCGGGGAAGACCTTCTCCTCGGTGCTCTGACGGCTGCCGTCCTTCTTGAGTTTCACCCCGGGGGTCTGGGGAATCTCGATCTCGAGGATGCGGTTGTCGACCCCGAGGGTCACGGCCCGCTGCTCCAGCGTGGCCTTCACCTTCTTCTCACAGCTGGAGGCCACCTGCACGGCATACCAGCGGGCGACCTGACGCTTCTCCCCAGGCTGGTCGCCCGCAGGCTGATCCTGGCCGGCTTCGCCGGACAGCTCCGTGGACACCTCGGCGCCGATCTCGGCGATGTCGACTTGGCTCTCGGACAGGATCTCGGACACGGTGCTCAGGGTTGGGTTGCTCAGGGAGATGGAGAGGGAATCGGTGAACGTGGAACGTTCTTCAGCCGAAGATCTGGGAGGCAGCCCAGCCGTAGAAGCGGTCGATGGCGGCAATCGCCGCGGCCGAGAGCCCCACCATCAGGATCACCGCCACCGACTCACTGAACAGCTGCTGACGGCTGGGCCAGACCACCTTGCGCAACTCACCCAGGGTGGCGGCGCCGAACCCGCCGGAAGCCGGGGGGGCCTCCGAGGGGGCAGCCCCCCCGGCCACGGGATCGGCTCCAGAAGACAGCTCCGAGCGGTCCTCGGAGCGGTTGGATTCAGCAGGGATGGGATCGGACACCACTTCGGAAACCCCGGGCGCTGGCGCACGCGGGAATCCGCGCGTCTCGGCAAACGACCACCCTACCGGACGCTCTCACCAGGCTCCGCCCGGGGCTCGAACAGGGGCTCGAAGCAGAGGGGCGCCGCCGGGTCCTCGGCCAGGGCGAGCCGCACGCCCCGCGCCGCGGCGTAGCGATCCTCCAGCAACTCCGTCGCCAGGGGATTCTCGATGCGACGGCGCAGCACCCGCCGCAGCGGGCGGGCCCCGTACTCGGGCTCATAGCCCTGCTCGGCGAGCACCCGCACCACCGGCTCCTCCACCACCAGCTCCAGCTCCTGCTCCGCCAGCAGGCCGGCCAGCTCGGCCAGCTGGAGCCGCACGATCCGTTCCAGATCGGCCTGGGCCAGCGGACGAAAGCGGATCACCTCATCGATGCGGTTGAGGAACTCCGGGCGGAAGCGGGAGGCCAGCGCCTGGTCCACCGCCTTCTCCAGCTCCCGGGCGTCGAGGCCCCCCCGGGCGTGCTCGAGGATGGAGCGGCTGGCCAGGTTGCTGGTCATGATCACCACGGTGTGGCGAAAGTCGACGGTGCGGCCCTGGGAATCGGTGAGCCGGCCATCATCGAGCACCTGCAGCAGCAGGTTGAACACCTCGGGGTGGGCCTTCTCCACCTCATCCAGCAGCACCACCGCATAGGGACGCCGCCGCACCGCCTCGGTGAGCTGGCCGCCCTCCTCGTAGCCCACGTAACCGGGTGGAGCCCCCACCAGCCGGGCCACGGCGTTGCGCTCCATGAACTCGCTCATGTCGAGGCGCACCAGGGCGTCCTCCTCGTCGAAGAGCGCGGCCGCCAGGGCCTTGGCGAGTTCCGTCTTGCCCACGCCGGTGGGGCCCAGGAAGAGGAACGAACCGACCGGCCGCCTCGGCGACTGCATGCCGGCCCTGGCCCGGCGGATCGCCGCCGCCACCGCCGCCACCGCCTCGGGCTGGCCGATCACCCGCTCCCCCAGGCGACTGTCGAGCTCGAGCAGTTTCTGGCGTTCACCCGCCAGCAGACGCTGCACGGGGATGCCGGTCCAGCGGGCCACCACATCGGCGATGTCCCCCGGCTCCACCTGCTCCCGCAGCATCGCGTCGGTCTGCATCTCGGCCTCCAGCGCCGCCCGGCGCTGCTGCAGGCCATGCAGCTGGTCGTACTGGAGCCGGGCCGCCTCCTCCAGATCCCCCTGGCGCTCGGCCTCGGCAATGGCGTGGCGCAGGTCCTCGTCCCGCTGCAGCAGCTCGCGCAGCTCGTCCACCCGAGCCCGTTCGGCCTGCCAGCGCTGCTGCAGGGCCTGCAGCTTCTCGGTGGCCCTGCGCCGCTGCTCCTGCAGCTGGATCCGCTCCGACTCGGGCGCGGTCTCGGCGGAGAGCAGGGCCAGCTCGACGCGCCGCAGCGCCACCTCCGCCTCCTCCACGGGTTGGGGCTTGGAGGTGACCTCCATCCGCAGGTTGGCGGCCGCCTCATCCACCAGATCGATGGCGGAATCGGGCAGGCAGCGGTCGGCGATGTAGCGATCGGCCAGGCGCGCCGCGGCCACCAGGGCGCCATCGCTGATCGTGACGCCGTGGTGCAGCTCGTAGCGCTCCTTCAGCCCGCGCAGGATCTCCACGCTGGTTTCGAGCCCGGGCTCCCGGATCACCACCTGCTGGAAACGGCGGTCGAGCGCCGGGTCCTTCTCGATGCTGCGGCGGTACTCCTCCGGGGTGGTGGCACCGATGCAGCGGAGCTCGCCGCGGGCCAGGGCCGGCTTGAGGATGCTGCCGGCATCGCCTCCGGAGCGATCGCTGCTCACGACGGTGTGCAGCTCGTCGATGAACACGATCACGCCAGGGTCGGCATCCCGCACCTCGGCCAGCACCGTGCGCAGGCGCTCCTCGAACTGCCCGCGGAACTTGGCCCCCGCGATCAGCGCCCCGAGGTCCAGGGCGACGAGCCGCTGGCCCCGCAGGGAGTCGGGCACCTCGCCGGCCACGATCCGCTGCGCGAGGGACTCGGCCACCGCCGTCTTGCCCACACCGGGTTCGCCGATCAGCACCGGATTGTTCTTGCTGCGGCGGGAGAGCACCTGGATGAGGCGGCGGATCTCGGCGTCGCGCCCGATCACCGGGTCCAGCTCACCGGCCTGGGCCGCGGCGGTGAGGTCCCGGCCGTAACGCTCCAGCGCCGTGGGCTCGGGTCCTTCGGCCTCGAGGCGAAGGGCGGGTGGGGAGCCCGCTGCCGCAACGGTCCCGTTGGCCGGGGATGCCGCGGGGGCCGATGCAGTGGCTGCCGTCGGGGCCGGGCCTGTGGCGGTGGGCTTGGAGGTGGACGAGGCTGTGGCCGAGGAGCGGACCAGCCGCTCGGATCCCACCCGCCGGGCGGCACCGCCAGGGGTGCGGCCATCGACCCAGTCATCGGCGGGCTCGGGGGGCTCGCCGAGGGCCGCCCGGGCCGAGGATGGCGGCCGCAGCTGGCGCAGCACGGTGTCCTCCGTGAGCCCCTCGCCGGCCAGCAGGGCCGCGCCGATGCGGGGCTCCTGCACCAGGGCGAGCAGCAGATGGGGAACGTCGAGCAAGCGGGACCCCCAGCCCGCCCGCCGGCGGTCCGCCTCCTCGAGCAGGTCCTCGAGGGCGTCGCCGATGAACAGCTGATCACCGCTGCTGGTCGGCTGGTCGGCGCAGAAGGCCTCCAGGCGATCGAGCAGGGTGTCTTGATCGACAGGCATCCGCTCGACCCAGCGGCCGAAGCGCCGGTTCATCAGCAGGGTGAGGAGCAGGTGCTCCACATCCATCACGTCATGGCGCCAGCGGCGGGCCGTGTCCTGGGAGGCCAGCAACAGCTCCCAGGCGTCCTCGCTGAAGCGGTCGGGGTCGCTGGTCAGGCTGGCGCCGGGTTGGGCCATCAGCGCGCCGGGATCAGGCCGCATCGGTCAGGGACCCCAGCTGGATCAGCTCCACCTTGTAACCGTCGGGATCCTCCACGAAGGCGATCACCGTGCTGCCGTGCTTCATCGGCCCGGGCTCCCGGACCACCCGCCCCCCCTTGGCCGCGATCGCCCGGCAGGTGGCGTGGATGTCCTCGACACCAAGGGCCATGTGGCCGTAGCCCTCACCGAGCTCGTAGCGGTCGGTGTCCCAGTTGTGGGTGAGTTCCAGCACCGTGTTCTCGCTCTCCTCGCCGTAACCCAGGAACGCCAGGGTGAAGCGGCCCGTGGGGTAGTCCTTGCGGCGGAGCAGCGTCATGCCGAGCACGTCGGTGTAGAAGGCCAGGGAGCGCTCCAGGTTCCCCACCCGGAGCATGGTGTGGAGCAGGCGCATCGGCGAGACGGCATCGGGGGCATCGTCCCTCCATTCTGGCCAGCCACCATCGAGCCAGTGCTCGTTGGCACATATGGGGGGGAGGGGGTGACCCATAGGATCCACCCCTGAGAACACCAAGGCACGCTTCCGTGATCGACTCCCTCGACCTCGTGATCGACACCGTGGTGGCCCGTGAGGTGCTCGATTCCCGCGGCACCCCCACGGTGGAGGCGGAGGTGATGCTCGAAGGTGGGGCCAGCGGCCGCGCCATCGTTCCCAGCGGTGCCAGCACCGGCGCGCACGAAGCCCATGAACTCCGCGATGGCGGCAGCCGCTACATGGGCAAGGGCGTGCTCCAGGCGGTGAGCAACATCGAGGAGAAGATCGCCCCCAGCCTCTGCGGCCTCAGTGCCCTCGACCAGGCGGCCGTCGATGCGGCGATGCTCGAGCTGGATGGCTCCGACAACAAGAGCGCCCTCGGCGCGAACGCCATCCTGGCGGTGAGCCTGGCCACCGCCAGGGCGGCGGCCAACGGGGTGGGCCTGCCCCTCTACCGCTACCTGGGCGGCCCCATGGCCAGCCTGCTGCCGGTGCCGTTGATGAACGTGATCAACGGCGGGGCCCACGCTGCCAACAGCCTGGATTTCCAGGAATTCATGCTGGTCCCCCATGGGGCTGCCAGCTTCAGCGAAGCCCTGCGGATGGGCACCGAGGTGTTTCACACCCTCAAGGGCCTGCTCAAGGACCAGGGCCTGAGCACCGCCGTGGGAGACGAGGGCGGCTTCGCCCCCGATCTGGGCAACATCGCCGCCGGCGAGATCCTCGTGCAGGCGATCGAGCAGGCCGGTTACCGCCCCGCCGACCAGATCTCCCTGGCCCTGGATGTGGCCAGCACCGAGTTCTACCGCGACGGGCGCTACGCCTTCGACGGCGGCAGCTACACCAGTGCCGAGATGGTGGACCAGCTCGCCCAGCTGGTCAGCCGGTTCCCGATCGTCTCGATCGAGGATGGCGTGGCGGAGGACGACTGGGACGGCTGGGCACTGCTGACCGAGAAGCTGGGCAGCACCGTGCAGCTGGTGGGTGATGACCTGTTCGTGACCAACACCAGCCGCCTGCAGCGGGGCATCGACCTGGGGGTGGCCAATTCGATCCTGATCAAGGTGAACCAGATCGGCTCGCTCACCGAAACCCTCCAGGCCATCGACCTGGCGGGCCGTGCCGGTTACACCAGCGTGATCAGCCACCGCAGCGGCGAGACGGAAGACACCACCATTGCCGACCTGGCCGTCGCCACCCGGGCGGGCCAGATCAAGACCGGATCGCTCAGCCGCAGCGAGCGGGTGGCCAAGTACAACCAGCTGCTCCGCATCGAGGATGAACTGGGGAGCCAGGCCACCTACGCCGGCGCCGAGGACCGCGGCCCCCGGGGGAAATAGGGGTCAGCGGGTGGCTACAGCTCAGTCGCCGCTGGGCGGAGCGGGGGGCGCGGCCATCCCCGGCAGCTGATCCAACCGGCCGTCGCGGGCCAGCCGCGCCTGCAGCTTCAGCCAACCCAGACCGACCGGCAGCCCCGCCACAAGCGGGATGACCACCAGGGTGGGGCGGGTGCTCACCGCCAGCAGGGCTGCGGCAACGGCCAGGCCAGCCAGCAGCATGGACTGGCCGGCGGACTGCTGGGCCAGGGCGAGGCGTCGCAGCAGACGGTCGGTCTCGCCGGCACGGATCTGCACCTGCAGATCCCCCTGCTCGATCCGCGCCAGGCTTTCATCCAGCCGGCGCGGGATTCCGAGGGCACGGCTGCCCACCTGAGCAGCCTGGCGGGAGATCTCCCCGAGCAGATCGTTCCCGCCGGCACCGCTGGAGGTCATCAGGGGAAGGAGGTAGGGGCGGGCAATGGCGACCAGGCTAAAGCCGGGGTCGAGGCTCCTGCCCACCCCTTCGAAGGTGGAGAGGGCCCGCATCACGAAGATCAGCTCAGGAGGCAGGCGGAAGGGCTGGCCGTAGACCAGCTCGTAGAGGTCCCCGGAGAGCTTGTTCAGCACATTGGCGGAGAAGGGTGGGGTGAGGGCCTCGTTGAGCATCACCCGCACCAGACGACGCACGGGCCCGGGATCGATGCCTGGCGCCAGCACGCCGGCGGCCTGCAGCTCGGCCACCAGGCCAGCGGCATCGCGGCCGGCAGCTGCCCGCACCATGCGGCCGAGGCGGGAGCGGAGCCGCCCCGACAGCTGCCCCATCATCCCGAAGTCGTAGTAGATGAGGGCACCGTCGGCCGCCACGGCGAGGTTGCCGGGATGGGGATCGGCATGGAAGAAGCCGAACCGCACGAGCTGCTGCAGGTAACTGGCGGCCCCCTTCTCCGCCACTGCGGCAGGGGCGATGCCCGCGGCCACGAGCGCCTCACGGTCGGTGATCTTGATGCCCGGCACGTAGTCGAGACAGAGCACCCGCCGGGAACTCAGCTCCCACACCACCGCGGGGATCCGAATGCCGGGGTCGTCGAGAAACTGCTGGCGGAAGCGGGCGGCATGCTCCGCCTCGAGGCGGAAGTCGAGCTCGCGCAGCAGCACCCTGCGGCATTCCTGGGCGATGCCCACCCAGTCACGGCCCCGGCCCCAGCGGGGATGGCGCTGCACAACGCGGGCCACCTGCTGCAGCACCTCCAGGTCCAGGCGGAAGAGCCGCTCCAGGCCAGGCCGCTGGACCTTCAGCACCACCTGGCGCCCGCTGCGCAGGCTGGCCCGGTGCACCTGGGCCAGACTGGCGGAGCCGAGCGGCACCTCCTCCAGGTCGATGATCTCGGCGCAGCGTTCCCCGAGCTCCTGCTCCAGCAGCTGCTGCACCACCTCGAAGGAGAAGGAGGGCACCCGATCCTGCAGGGCGGAGAGCTCCTCGACGAGCTCGGCGGGCAGCACATCGGGACGGGCGGAGAGCAGCTGCCCGAGCTTGATGAAGGCCGAGCCCAGGCCCAGAAACTCGCGGGTCAGCCAGCGGGCCCGGCGCCGGGCCCGCTGGCTGCGGCGTTCGGGCGTGGGCCCGCCGGGGTAGGACCAGCGCTGGCCATCCCACCAGAGACCGACGGCGAGCCGCAGCGCCAGCCACCAGATGCGCAGCGGGCGCCGGATCACGGGCGCTGGTCCAGTCGACGGTTCAGGCCGGCGACCTGGGCGCGCAGGGCATCGATCTGATCCTGAACGGACTCGGGCGGCTCCCCCGCCCCATCCCGGTGGGCCGGGTGGTCCCGTTCATCCCGCTCCAGCCGGTCCGCCTCCTCGGCCACCTCCTCCCAGAAGAGCTCGAATTCCTGGCGAAGCCGCTCGGGCGCATCCTGAACGGCCAGGGCCAGATTGGCCGCGGCATCCACGAGCCCACTGCCGAGGCGGGCTCCCAGCCGCGCCAGCGCGGCCTGCATCAGGGTCTGGGGCGCCGGCATGGAGCCTTCACTGCTGCTGGAACTGTGCCAGATGGGGATGACCCGCTGCAGCTCAGGGTTCCCCCGGCGAGGGGAGTGCGGGGGCCTGAGGGGCCCCCTCAGGCTCCGGGCCCGGATCCGGAAGCGCTGGCTCGAGGGGTGCCTGCTGGACAGGTTCAGCCGGCTCGGCCGACCTGGCCTCCTCGGCCTGGAGCTGGGTCTGGCGCCGCTGCTCGTCCAGCTCCTGCTGGCGCTGCTCTTCCTTGCGCTTGGCCTCACGCTGTTTGGCCTGCTGCTCCAGCTCCATCAACTCCAGATCGCCGCGGATCTCCTTGGAGTCACTGCCGAAACGCAGACGCAGACTCTCCAGGCTGGTGCCGGGAAACTCCCGCACCTCGAAACCCTGGCGCAGCTGCACCAGAGCGGGCAACTGCAGCGCCAGCAAGCGCTGGGTGACCCCATAGCCCAGGCCGAAGCAGAACCCAGCCACGAGCGGACCTCGCCAGCGGCTGCGGCGCAGGGGCCGGGGGGACTGGGCAGGGCGGGACTGGGCCATGGACAGGAGGCTAGGTCGTGTAGTCGGCGTTGATGCGCACGTACTGATCCGAGAGGTCGCAGCCCCAGGCGCGGCCCCGGCCGGGGCCCTCGCCCACCACCAGGCGGATCAGCACGGTGTCGCCGCCGGCGCCAGTGCCGCCGAGGTAGGCGCCGGCGGCCCGATCCTTCAGGTACCGGGAGGCGGCCGGGCGGTCGAACGCCAGCGGCTGACCCGCCGCCATCAGCTGGTGCTCGCCCAGCCAGAGGGCCACCGCCTCGGGATCGAAGGCGACCCCCGCCCGACCCGCCGCAGCCACGATCCGACCCCAGTTGGGGTCACGGCCGTGGACGGCACACTTCACCAGCGACGAGCCGCAGATGGTGCGGGCGATGGCCCGGGCGCCGGCCTCATCGGCGCTGCCGTCCACCTGCACCTCGATCAGGCAGGTGGCGCCCTCGCCATCGCGGGCGATCGCCTGGGCGAGGTGCTGCGACACCGCCGTCAGGCCGGCCTCCAGGGCGTCGAAGTGCTCGGGGCCCAGGGGCTCACCGGCGGCAAACGCCAGGAACGTGTCGTTGGTGCTGGTGTCGCCGTCCACCGTGATCGCGTTGAAGGAGCGCTCCACCGCCCGGCGCACCATGCCCTGCCACACGTCGGCCGGCACGCCGGCATCACAGGTGAGATAGCCGAGCATGGTGGCCATGGCGGGGTGGATCATCCCCGAGCCCTTGGCCATGCCGCCGAGCCTCACCTGCCGGCCGCCGAGATCCGCCTCCAGGGCGATCTGCTTGTCCACCAGATCGGTGGTGAGGATCGCCTGGGCCGCCGCGGCGCCCCCCTCACGGTCGAGGGCCTCCACCAGGGGGTCCAGGCCCGCCAGCAGGGTGTCCATCGGAATCGGCACACCGATCACCCCGGTGGAGCAGATCAGCACCTCCTCGGCCGCCAGCCCCAGCCGATCGGCCAGGGCTCCGGTGGCGCGCAGGCTGTCGATCAGGCCCCGATCGCCCGTGCAGGCATTGGCCTGCCCCGAATTGGTCAGCACCGCCCGGGCCCGGCCGCCGCTGGCCGCCAGCCGCTCGGCACAGAGGTCCACGCAGGCGGCACGCACCAGCGAGATGGTGAAGGCGCCGGCACAGACGGCGCCCTCCGGCGCCAGCAGCAGGGCGAGATCGGGATTGCCGGAGGGCTTGAGACCGGCGGTGAGGCCTGCGGCCAGGAAGCCAGCGGGGGCCGTGATGCCGCCGGCGGTCGGGGTCCATGGATGCGTCAAGGGGCCGTGGCCGCTGGCCCCATCCTGACCTCGGGGCCATCCTGAGGGTCGATCCATGGGCGGGAGCGGGCGATGGACCTCTGGCAGCGGGCCCGCGGTGAATTCGTCGACGTCATCGACTGGAGCGAAGACGGCAGCGACACGCTGGTGTGGCGCTTCCCGCGCCAGGGCAACGCGATCAAATGGGGCGCCCAGCTGATCGTCCGGGAAGGCCAGCAGGCGGTGCTGGTGAACGAGGGGCGCGTGGCGGATTGCTTCACACCCGGCCGCTACCGACTCGAGACCCGCAACCTGCCGCTCCTCACCACCCTGCTGGCCCTGCCCACCGCGTTCGAAAGCCCCTTCAAGGCGGAGGTGTACTTCGTGGCGACCCGCCAGTTCACCGACCTCAAGTGGGGCACGCGCCATCCCCTGATCCTGCGCGATGCCGAGCTGGGACCGGTGCGGCTGCGGGGGTTCGGCACCTACTGCCTCAGGGTCCGGGATCCGCAGCAGCTCATCCGCGAGGTGAGCGGCAGCAACCCCCGTTTCCCCCTGGAGGGCATCAGCGAGCAGCTGCGCAACCTCATCGTGAGCCGCCTGGCCGACCTGCTGGGGGAGAGCAGCCACCCGGTGCTGGATCTGGCGGCCCGCTACGACGAGGTGGCAGCGACACTGCAGCGGCGGCTGCAGGCCGAATGGGCCGGCTACGGCCTGGAGCTCACCACCCTGCTGGTCGAGAACCTCTCCCTGCCGGCGGAGGTCGAGGCGGCCCTGGACCGGCGCACGGCCATCGGCCTGACCGGCGACCTGGCCGCCTTCCGCACCTACCAGGAGGGCATCGCCCTGGAGAAAGCGGCTGAGAACCCATCAGGTGGAGCCGCCGCCGGCGCCGGCCTGGCGATGGGCTTCGCCCTGGGGGAGCGGCTCGCGCCACCTCCACCCCCGCCGCCGCCGTCTGCCCCCGAGGAGCCCGACGGTCCCACCCCCAGCCCATGACCTGCCCCAGCTGCGGGGCCCCGCGTCCGCCGCGCGGGGTGGTGTGCGCCTACTGCGGCACCCGGCTGGATCTCGACCTGCGGGGGTGGGCCCACCTGCAGGCCGGCGGGGTGAGCACGGACCTGCAGTGCCCCGACTGCGGCACGTCGCTGGAGGTCCTTCAGCTGGGCCCTGCGGGGACGATCAGCCTGGGACGCTGCCCGGACTGCATGGGACTGTTCCTGCCCCTCGGCAGCCTGGAGCTGTTGCTGGATCAGGCCGTCGGGCGGGTCTGGAATGTGGACCACAGCCTGTTGCAGACCCTGGCGGATTCGCCCCGGCGATCGGCCGCCCCGGTGCGTTACCGGCCCTGCCCCCGCTGCGGCGAGCTGATGAACCGGCGGCTTCAGGGCCAGCGCAGCGGTGTGGTGGTGGACCAGTGCCGCGACCACGGGCTGTGGCTGGACGCCGGCGAGTTGCGGCAGCTGCTGGAGTGGGCTCGGGCCGGCGGAGTGCTGCTGGATCAGGAGCGGCAGGCCCAGCAGACCCGCGAGCGGCAAGTGGATGCTCCAGCAACGTGGGGGAGCCCGGCGGAGGGGTCCGGTGAGGAGATGGACCTCTCGACCTGGCTGATCAGACTGTTGCGGCAGCTGTTCTGATCCCCTTGATGCCCACTGCACCGTCCGGCCCCCTGACGCTGGACGCCGAGGTGGCTGCGGTCTGCCGCAGGCTGGCCGGCAGCCTGTTCCCCTGGGACACCACCCGGGCCCTGGAGCTGGCCCTGCTCAAGACGTTCTGCCTGCCCTCGATCTCAGGCCTTCTGGCCCGGACCGGTGAGTTCACGGAACGCCCGCGCAAGCGTTACGACGACACGGGACTGATGATGGCCGAACTGCTGCGCTGGGGGCCGGACAGCGCCGAGGGACGGGCGGTGATCCATCGCATGAACCGCATCCACGGCGCCTACGGGATCAGCAACCACGATTTCCTCTATGTGCTCTCGACCTTCGTGGCCGAGCCGATCCGCTGGCTGGAGCGCTACGGCTGGCGGCCGCTCCAGCAGCAGGAGCGGCAGGCCTGGTTCCGCTTCTGGGATCACGTGGGTGCCCTGATGGCCATCCAGAACCGCCCCGCCAGCCTGGAGGCGATGCTCAGCCTGAATGGGGAGGTGGAGGCGAAGCTGTTCCGCAGCGCCCCCAGCAACCACCGCGTCGCCGAGGCCACCCTGGGGATGCTGCTGGCGGAATGGCCTGAGCCGCTGCGCCAGCCCCTGGCCACCGTGCTGCGGGGTGTGCTCGACCCCGAGGTGCTCGCCAGCCTCGACTGGCGGCCGGCACCTCCCTGGCTCGCCAGGGTGCTGCGTGCGGGCCTGTGGGGCCGAAGCCGGCTGCTGAATCTGCGCCAGAGGATCTGGCCGCCGCGCCGCACCCGCTTCTATTCCGAGCGGTCCACCCCCAGCTATGGGTCCAGCTTCCAGCTGGAGCAGCTGGGTCCACCCGCCTTGCTGCCCCGGCTCAACAGCCCGCGCTGGGACAGAGCGCAGCACGGAGCGCAGCGTCGCATCGGCCTCACCGGCGGCATCGCCACGGGCAAGAGCAGCGTGGGCCGGCTGCTGGCAGAGCAGGGCCTGCCGGTGCTCGACGCCGACCAGTTCGCCCGGGAGGCCCTCGCGCCGGGCAGTGCGGGGGCCCGCGCGGTGCTGGCTCGCCATGGCGCGTCCGTCAGGGAGGTGCGTGAGGGCAAGGGTCCGGAAAGCCAGTCCGTGGACCGGGCCGCCCTCGGCCGCATCGTGTTCGGTGACCCGGCCGAACGCGCCTGGCTGGAGCAGCTGGTGCATCCCCTGGTGCGGCAGCGGTTCGAGGCTGAACTGCAGCGGCTGGCGGATCGCCCGGTGGTGGTGCTGATGATCCCGCTGCTGTTCGAAGCCGGGCTGGAGGGGCTGTGCAGCGAGGTCTGGCTGGTGGACTGCGACCCGGAGCAGCAGCTCGGGCGCCTGATCGCCCGCGACGGTCTGGAGGTAAGCGAGGCCGGTGCCCGCATCGCGGCCCAGTGGCCCCTGGAGCGCAAGCGCAGCCTGGCGGATCTGGTGATCGACAACCGCGCCAGCCCCGGCGCCTTGGCGAGTGCCGTCGCCCAGGCGCTCCGGAGCGGCCCAGGCCTTCCCCCCGGAGCAGGCCCGCAGGGAGCGGCCCCATGACGGCGGGGGCGCACCCCTCACCAGCTCAGCAAGCTCACCAGGGCAACACTTTCCCGTTGGCGTGCCAGAAGGTGCCGCTCTCTTCCAGGGTGAGCCCATCGATGCGGGCCAGCAGCCCCGTCACCGCTTCCGCCGGGGAGATGCCGGAGGGGGTGAAGCCGGTCATGCCGGTGCTGACCAGGCCGGGATGCAGGATCGCCACGGCAATGCCCCTGGGCCGCAGATCGATGGCCAGCGACTTTCCGGCCATGCAGAGCGCCACCTTGGACATCCGGTAGCCGTAACTGCCCCCGGAGCCGTTGTCGCCGATCGAGCCCATGCGGCTGGTCATCAGGATCAGGCGCGATCCAGCATGCAGATGCCCCAGCAGGGCCTGGGTGAGCCGCAACGGTGCGAGGGCGTTCACCTCGAACTGCCGGCGGATGGTGGCGAAGTCGAGCGTTTCGAGGGTGTCCGACTCCAGGATGCCGGCGTTGTGAATGAGGAGGTCGATCGCCTGACCATCCAAACGGTCCCGCAGGCTGGTGATGCAGGCCTCATCGGTCAGTTCGATCCCGGCTTCGATGCCCACGCCCAGCGCCTCCAGGTCCGGGGACGGCGTGCGACAGACCGCCAGGACGTCATCGCCACGGGCCTGAAGGCGACGGCAGAGTTCGAGACCGATGCCCCGGTTGGCACCGGTGATCACGCAGAGGGCCAAACGGCAGGAGGGCGGGGCTGTCTCACTGTAGGCAGCCGTTGCAGGCAGCCCTTGTAGGCAGCGTCCCTAGATTTCCAGGGTGCGGGTGATCGAAGATGTGGGTCCGGTTCTGGGGAACGCGGGGATCGATCCCCACCACGGGTTCACAGACCCTGCGCTACGGAGGGAACACCACCTGCGTGGAGCTGCGCACCGACGCCGGTGAACTCTTCATCCTCGACTTCGGCAGCGGGGCCCGCCAACTGGGCCTGCACCTGATGGAAGCTGGGTCGCCAACGCAGCAGGGGCACATCCTGATCACGCACCTGCACTGGGACCACATTCAGGGGATGCCGTTCTTCACCCCGCTGTATGCCCGCGGGGGGGTGTGGAACATCTACGGCCCTGCCCCAACCGAGGGAACCCTGCGCGACGCGCTGGCTGTTCAGATGTCAGCCCCTTTCTTCCCGGTCACCCTGGAGCAACTCGGCGCGGAGATCCATTTCCATGACCTCGATGAAGGTGTGTTCAAGATCGGCGGAGTCAGCGTATCGACCAAGTGGTTGAATCACCCCGGCCCCACCCTCGGCTATCGCCTGGAGGCTGATGGCGTGGCGGTGGTGTACATCTGCGACCATGAGCCCTATGGGTTGGCGACGCCTTCCGCTGTTGAGGAGATCGACCCCCGCGATCAGCGCCACATGGCGTTCATGGAAGGAGCCGATCTGGTGATCCATGATGCCCAGTACATCGCCCGCGACTACGCCGAGAAGCGGGGGTGGGGCCACAGCCTTGGAGACTACGTGGTGGAATTGTGTTGCCGGGCCGGGGTACGGCAGGTGGCCCTGACCCACCACGATCCGACCCGCACCGATCCGATGATCGAGGCTTCCCTGCGGGACCTGCGGCTCGCCTTCATGGATCGCAAGAGCGTGCCCGACGTGATCGCTGCTGCCGAGGGGGAGCGACTCCGGGTTGGCACCGTGGGCACGAAACACCAGGAAGATTGGTAGGAATCCTTGCGGTGTCACCACCTCAAATGTCCAGCCCATAGCGTGGGGGTGAGCATTGGCTGAGGGCATCGGCATGACCGGACAGGTCGTCATCCCATCCACATCAGAGCTTGGCCAACTGGCCATCAACGAGCTCGACTTCCGCGAGGAGGTGATCTACTTCATCATCGTGGACCGCTTCTGCGATGGGAGCAGTGATGAAGAGGAACGGGCAGGCTTGTGGGACCGGGGGGAACGGCAGGGGCTCTATGACAAGACCTGGCTCCAGTGGGGCAAATACTGGGGTGGCAACCTCGACGGCATCATCCAGAACGTTCCCTATCTGAAGGAGCTGGGGATTACGGCAGTCTGGCTCTCGCCTCTGTTTGAGCAGGTGGATGACATGCAGTTCGAGCGCGCCCCCATGCATGGGTACTGGACAAAAGACTTCCGCAGAATCAACCCCCGCTTCATCCGCCATGATGACTGCAACACCCTGGAGCGCTCGCACACCCTCGCCGATCTTGTGCAGGCCCTTCACGGGGCCGGCATCAAATTGATCCTGGACGTGGTCTGCAACCACAGCTCACCAGACATCAACGGAGTCAAGGGAAGAGTTTATGACGACGGAGAACTGATTGCCGACTTTTATGACGACAAGAACAACTTCTATTACCACCACCCAGAGATCACGGACTGGGAAGACGAGTTCCAGCTGATCCACGGAGAGATGGCCGGGCTGGCCACCTTCAATGAAAAAAATATTGACTATCGAAACTTTATCAAATCAGCCATCAAGAGCTGGATTGACGTCGGCGTGGATGCCCTGCGCGTGGACACGCTCAAGCACATGCCGATCTGGTTCTGGCAAGAGTTCACCTCAGACATGAAGGCCCACAGGGCCGATCTCTTCATGTTTGGGGAGTATGGATTCGGCAAACCCTGGGACGCACGAACCGTCGCCTATGCCAACGACACGGGCATGTCCATCCTCGACTTTGGCCTGTGTGATGCCATCCGCTTTGCCTTCTCCGGTTCCGAGCCTGGTGGCTTCCAGCTGGTGAACGACCTGCTCAGCCATGACCATGTCTACAAGAGAGCCAACGAGCTGGTGACGTTCATCGACAACCATGACATGCCGAGGTTTCTCTCGATCTGTCCGGACGAACGGTTGCTGGAGCTGGCGACCGTTCTGCTGTTCTGCCTGCGCGGTGTGCCCTGTGTCTTCTACGGCACGGAGCAGTATCTGGTGAACAACACGGAAGGCGGTCGCGATCCCTACAACCGGCCCATGATGGAGCAGTTTGACACAAACTCCCAGCTCTTTCGTCTTGTGGCCGCGATGTCCCAGCTCAGACGCACGAATCAGGCCCTGAGCCTGGGAGGATGCCAGGAGCGGTACATCTCAGAGGACATCTACGCCTTCGAACGTCGCTACCGGGACTCATGGGCGCTCTGTCTGTTCAACAAAGGCGAGGAGCGCACCATCACCCTTGAGGGACTCAGCCTGCCGGAGGGCCCACATCACTGCTGGGTCAGTGGAGCCGATGTGAACGTCCAGGCTGGCAAGCTGGAGTCATTGCATCTGGGTGCCCGCAGCATGCACGTGCTGGCCCAGGCCGGGCCAAGGGTCTGCGGTCCCGCGGTGGCCGTCTTTCAGCTCAATGGCGTGGATACCAAGCCCGGCGAGCACCTTGTTCTGACAGGAGACTGCCCTGAACTGGGGGAATGGGATCTGACCCGAGCCTACGGGCTGGAATACGTGAATCGGAACACCTGGATTGCGGAAGTACCATTTCAGCAAACGGCAGGCGCAATCCTTCATTGCAAGTTCGTCATTCTGGGATCCGATGGATTCTTCCAACACGAGAATCTGACCTCTCGCCGACTGCTGTTACCGCCATCAGGCCGAATCAAGTTTGACTGCGTCTGGGGATCCCACTGAAGGAGACACACCCAGAGGGAGTCATCGCCTGAAGCAGCGGCTGAGCAGAGCACCGGAGGCGCGGGATTCGCGGCTCAGCCCTTCAGCTTCTCGGCCAGGATGCGGTTGGCGAGCTTCGGATCAGCCTTGCCACCGGTCTTCTTCATCAGCTGGCCCACAAAGAAGCCCTGCAGTTTGTTCTTGCCAGCTCGGAAGGCTTCGACTTCAGCGGGATGGGCCGCCAGCAGCTCCTCCACGATCGCCGTGATCGCCGCAGGGTCGCTGATCATGCCCAAGCCGCGCGCCTCCACGATCGCGGCGGGGGAGCCTCCCTGCTCCAGGAGTTCCGGCAGAAGCTCCTTGGCGATCTTGCCGCTGATCGTGCCATTCCCGATCAGCTCGATCATGTCGGCCAGCTGATCGGGACGCAACGGCAGGCTGGCGTAATCGAGCCGGTTGGCGTTCACGTAGGCGGCGATGTCGCCGGTGATCCAGTTGGCCGCGACCTTGGGGTCGGCCCCTGCCGCCACCACAGCCTCAAAGTAGTCCGCCATCGGCCGTTCGTCGGTAAGCACCCGCGCGTCGTAGACACTCAGCCCCAGCTGCTCGGCATAGCGATGGCGCTTGGCGGCCGGCAGCTCGGGAAGCTCCGAACGCCAGATCTCCCGCTGCTCGGCCGTGACCTCGATCGGCCCGAGATCGGGATCCGGAAAGTAGCGGTAGTCGCTGCTGCCCTCCTTGGAGCGCATGCTCTTGGTGAGCTGTTTGCCCTCATCCCAGAGACGGGTTTCCTGCACGACCGGCTCACCGGCTTCGTAGGCCTTGATCTGCCGCTGGATCTCGTAGTCGCAGGCCTTCTGAATGGCGGAGAAGGAGTTCATGTTCTTGATCTCCACCTTCGTGCCAAAGGGAGCCTCAGGGCCGCGACGTACGGAGATGTTCACGTCGCAGCGCAGGGAGCCCTCCTGCATGTTGCCGTCGCTCACGCCGAGATAGCGCATGATCCGGCGGATCTCCGAGGCGTATTCGGCGGCCTCGCGGCCGGTACGCAGATCCGGCTTGCTCACGATCTCGGCCAGGGCCACGCCGGCGCGGTTGTAGTCCACCAGCGAATGGGTGGAGCCCGCCAGACGGTCGCTGCCGGCGTGCACCAGCTTGCCGGCGTCTTCCTCCATGTGCAGGCGCTCGATGCCGATGCGCTTGAGATAGGTCTCCTTGCCCTTCTCGGCCACCTCCACCTCGATCCAGCCGTCCTCGGCGATCGGCTCGTCGTACTGCGAGATCTGGTAGTTCTTCGGGAGATCTGGATAGAAGTACTGCTTGCGGTCGAACTTGCTGTGCTCTGCGATCTTCAGGTGCAACGCCATGGCGGCCTTCACCGCATACTCCAGCACCTTCTGATTCAGAACGGGCAAGGTGCCGGGAAGGCCGCACACGACAGGATCGATGTGGGTGTTGGGGTCGTCACCGAAGGCGGTGGAGGCGTTGGTGAAGATCTTGCTGGCCGTGCCCAGTTGCACGTGGGTTTCCAGGCCGATCACCGCCTCCCAGGCGGCGGGAGGGGTTCCGCCCCCGGCCTGCCCCTGTTGCTCCACGGCTGCTGCCTGGGCCGCGCCTGCCATCTGGACTCTCCTGCACCTGTGCGTGGATCGATCCTATGGAACGCGCCGGGGGGGCTGGTTCATTGTCCGGACTCGCCACGCGGGTAGCTCGGTCGGCTGTCCCCAGGCTCGGGACCGCCCCCACCGAAGCCGAACCCGAACCCGAAGGAGAAGGGAGCTCGGCGGCGTTCAGCCCTCGGTTCGGGCCGCGGCAGGCTCACCCCGGGCACGTTGGCCCTGAGATGGTCCTCCAGGGCTCCCTGGGCGGGCAGCGGCTGATCGAAGCCTCGGAACAGCGGACCCTCCAGGATGGCCCGATAGTCCGCCGGCGTCAGGGCGATCACCGTGGTGAGGTCCGCACCGAGGAGCAACCGCAGGCGCTGACCGCTCTCCACCTGGATCGGAGCCTGTTCCCCCGACGCTCCGTCCCGGCGGAGAACGACTTCCAGGCGCCCCTCCAGGGATGTGACGGCGGCATCGCCGTTCTCGAAGGCCTCCAGGATGTAGTTGGTTCCCCGCACGCTGACGCGGACCGAGGCGGTGCAGCTCCCCTGGCGCCCCGACACCAGCAGCTGTCCTTGCTCCAGCAGGATGCAGCGGTTGTCGAGGCGCAGCAGGGAAAAGCGGTTGACACGGCCGGCGGCCCCGGAGCTGAACCGGAGCTGGGCCCGGGTGTTGCGGGTGGTGAACTGCTCCGGCGCGCTGGCCACATCCTTCACCCTCGCCAGGCGCGCATCGATGTAGAGCTCAGGTCGGTCGAGGATCTGCTGCACGGTCGCCCGCACCAGCCCCCGCTCCGGCAGGTCCTGGGCACCGGCGCCCGGTGCCATCGCCAGGGGCAGAAGCAGGACGAGGGCGGCAGCGGCGGGGCAAAGGGTCTGGGCCATGCCCGGGACATCGGCACTGCGCCTCCACTCTGAAGCGCGGCTGCGGAATTGGCAGGATGCATCCGGTCCGGGCCTGGCAGGCCCCCAAGCACCCGGAGCAGCCAGCGTGAGCACGGACGCGCAGACCCTGATCCTGGGCGGTGGGCTGATGGGCCTCGCCCTGGCCCACACCCTGGCCCGCCAGGGCCGCGAGGTGGCGGTGATCAGCCGTCAGCGGCAGGAGGCGGCCGGCTTTGTGGCGGCGGGCATGCTCGCCCCCCATGCCGAGGGCCTCAGCGGCCCGCTGCTGGAGCTGGGCCAGCTCTCCCTGGCGCGGACCCCGGACTGGGTCGCACGGATCGAGGCGGACGGAGGACTCGACTGTGGTCTACGGAACTGCGGGATCGTGGTGCCGTTCACCACGGCCGCCGAACGGGATGCCTACCCCACGGCCTGCTTCGGCACCAGCCTGGACCGCCGCGGGCTGGAGGCCCAGGTGCCAGGCATCGGTCCGCGATGGCAGGCCGCTCTGCTGTTTGAACAGGACGGTCAGATCGACAACCGGCGACGGCTGATGCGGGCCCTGGAGCGGGCCTGCGTGGAGCGGGGGGTTCGTTTCGAGGAGGGCTCGGAGGTGCTCGCCCTGCAGACCGATGCCGGCGGCTCCCTGGTGGGGATTCAGCTGCGCCGGGCCGACGGTGAGCAAACCTGCCGGAGCTGCGAGCAGGCGGTGCTGACGGGGGGCGCCTGGAGCGCCCAGCTGCTGCCCCAGCTGCCGATCGTGCCCGTGAAGGGGCAGATGCTCTCCCTGCAGGGGCCCCGCCAGGCCCTGGAGCGGGTGGTGTTCGGCCCGGGCACCTACCTCGTGCCCCGGGAGGACGGGCTGCTGGTGGTGGGAGCCACGGTGGAACCCGAGGCCGGCTTCGCGGCAGGCCTGACCCCGGCCGGGCAGCGTCAGCTGGAGGCCGGCCTTGCGGAGCTCCTGCCGGCGGCGGCCGACTGGCCGCCGATGGAGCGGTGGTGGGGCTTCCGTCCCTGCACCCCAGACCAGGGTCCGCTGCTCGGCGCCGGCCCGATCCCCGGCCTCTGGCTGGCCACAGGCCACCACCGCAACGGGGTGCTGCTGGCCGCGATCACCGCGGAGCTCGTGGCAGGCCTGATGCAGGGCCCGGCCCCGCTCGCGACCCCCGCCCGGCTGCTGCGGGCCTTCCGCTGGGACCGTTTCAGGCCGCGGGCAGCTGCATCAGATCCTCCTCCAGGCTGAACACCGGCAGGGTGCCCATCCCCTTGACGTTCTGCTCGCCGAGGCCGCGCACCGGCACCACCTCGCCCACCAGCCCCGCCGTGGACTCGTCGAACAGGATCGGCGCGCCGGCCGTGCGGGTGAGCCCCTCCATGCGGCTGGCCAGGTTGACCTTGTCGCCGATGACCGTGAACTCCATCCGTCGGGGGCTGCCGATCTGCCCCACGATCACCTCCCCGGAGGCCAGACCGATGCCGTTGTCCAGGGGGGTGAGCCCTTCCGCCGTCCACTCGTGGTTGAGCCTGTTGAGGGCCCGTCGCATCTCGAGGGCGCAGCGCACCGCCGCCAGGGCCTCCGGCTGGGTGCCGCGGCCGATCGGCGAGCCGAACACCGCCATCACGGCATCCCCGATGAACTTGTCGACGGTGCCGCCATGGGCCGTGATCACGTCCACCATCTCGCCGAGGTAGCGGTTCAGCTGGCGCACGTGCATCTCGATCTCACCGGTGCCGCTGCGCTGGTTGGTGAGCTGGGTGAAACCCTTCAGATCGGTGAACAGCACGGTCACCGGCAGGAGGCGGCCCCGCAGGATCCCCTCGGCGGCTGCCGGATCGGAGAGGATCTCCGCCACCACGCTCGGCGCGACGTAGCGCTCGAAGGTGCGGCGGAGCCGACGCCGCTCACCCTCTTCGGCGATGTAGGCATCACCGCCGTAGAGCAGCCCCAGCAGCACCAGGCCAGCGGAGGGGGCCAGCAACGGCACCCAGGTGTTGCGCTGCGCGAAGGCCACCCAGGCCACGGCCAGCTGAAGGGCGAGCACACCACCCATCAGCCACAGACGCCATGCCAACGCTCCCCGCAGCAGGGCGAGACAGGCCACCAGCAGCACCGGCACCACCGCCACCAGGCCGCGGTTCAGGGGAGAAACCGGCCAGCTGTGCAGACCGTCCCCGAGCAGGGAGTTGGCCGTGGCCGTGGCCAGGAGCTCAAGGCCCGAGAGGCTGCCGAAGGGGGTCACGGTGCCGACCCCGCCCTGGGCCACCACCGGACCGACCAGCACGAGGGCATCGCGCAGCAGGCTGCGCTTGGGGTGGTTCTGCCATCGGGCGGGATCGAGCACCTCCCAGGCCGACAGTCGCTCGAACCGTCCTTCGGGGCCGTAGAAGTTCAGCTGGCGGTCGGCATCGGGCTGGCGACTGCTGCGACCCGAACGCTCCAGGATCACCCGAGGCAGCGAGGCCCGTGCGGAGGCGCCGCTCATCGGCAGCACCCGCTGGCCGTAGGTCTCCGGATGGGTGAAGGGCTCGCCCTGGCCGGCGGGCAGCGTGTTGGAGATGCCGACGGCCTCCATGCCGGCGGCGCTGAGCAGGGGTACGGCCGGCGGGGCCAGGCTCAGCCCGCTGAAGCCGGTGTCGCGGATCTCCATCATCTCGGCGGCCAGGGCCACCTTCCCCGGCATCCGCGCGATGGCACCGGCCAGGGCCGCATCGTCCGCTTCGCCCCGGCCGCTGGGCCCCTCGAAGACCAGATTGAAGGCCACCACCGCGGGGCTGGCTTCCGCCAGGCGGTCGAGCAGATCGCCATAGCGGGCCCGGGGCCAGGGGAGGGTGTTGATGCCCTCCGCCCAGGAGGGGATCGCATGGGGACCGTCGGTCTGGTCGGCAAACCAGGCGCCCTGCTGCAGGGTGGAGTCATCGATGGCCACCAGCACCACCGCCTGGGGAACCGGCCTGGGCCCCCGCAGCCTGACCATCTGGCCCTCGAGGCCGCGCTCGAGCACGCGCACGCCCCTCGGGGAGGCGGCCCCGATCCAGGCCACCACGCCCACCACCAGGCCGGACACCACGGCCAGGACGACGGAGCGGCGCTGGGGCAGGCGCTGGGGCATGCGTTGAAGCATGCGTTGGGGAAACTGGCGGATCAGAACAGACCCAGACCGAGCACCCTCAGCAGCGAACCCGCCACAGGCACGTTGTCGGCCAGGAAGCTGCCCAGCTGACCGAAGGCGGCCAGGGGCTGCTGGAATCCCTCGAACAGGTCTCCCCCGAGAATGCGCTCGTAATCCGAGGAGACCAGGCAACGCCGGTCGACCACCTCCCCTTCCGGGGTGATCCGCAGCGCTTCGCGACGGAGCGGATCGCTCCAGGCCTCCCGGGCGCGGGGGTCCTTGGGCTCCACCACCACCTGGCCCTCCAGCACCGCCACCTCGGTGGAGCCGTCCTCGAGCACCGAAACGATGTAGTTGGTGCCGCGGGCGCTGAGCTTCATGCTCTTGAGGCAGGTGTTCTGGCGCCCGGAGATCAGCACCTGACCCGATGTCAGCAGGAAGCAGTCGGACTGGAGCTTGAACTGGGAGTTGCGGTTGACCCGTGCCGTGGAACCATTCTGAAAAGCCACCGTGCCGCGACTGGCCTTGGTGCTGATCACATCGGGCGTGCGGGCCTTCTGGTTCACCTTGGCCTGCTTGGCATCGATGAAGAACTCCTTGCCATCGAGGATCTCCCGCACGGTGGCCTCCTGCTTGGCGGCCTGCACCGGGGCGATGAAGGTGGTGGTGAGCAGCAGGGTGGCGCCCAGGGCCGCCGCGATTCCCCCGGGGTCTCCTGCCCCCCCGAGGCGGCGGGACGCCGAGGGCGAACGGTGGTTCTGCGCCGTGGTGGCAGGTGCCGGCGGAGCACCGTGTCCTGCCTTCGCGAAGCGCTTGCGGATCCCAGGCATGGCCAGACCCATGGGAAGCAACCCGATCGAAGTCTCCCTCACGATGCCGACCTGAAGAGCGGTTCGCATCCTTTGGTCATCACCTGCCATCAAACGCAGCGGAAACCGCATCGCACGAGGGCGGCAACCTCAGCGCTGCGAGCCGACCTGCGCAACCTAGAAGAACCGCGGCAGGCTGAATCCCGGAATCGAGGGGGTGACGGGCAGACCCGGGAGACCCACGCCGGGCACGTAGCGGCGGATGTAACTCTCCAGGGAACCCATGCCGGGCAGCGGCTCCCGGAAGCCCTCGAACAATGGGCCCCCCAGGATGCCCGAGTAATCCCCGGACGACAGCTTCAGCAGCGTCAGCACCACCCCAGCCGGTGACAGCCGCACCCGTTGCCCCGCCTCGACCCGGGTGGGGGGCGCCTGCCCATCGGGCACCGGCTCCCCATCGCGAAGGGGCTCCACCTCGACGGAGCCCTCGAGCACGGAGAGCTCGGTGCTGTCGTCCTCCTTCACCTCGAGCAGGTAATTGGTCCCCCGCACGCTCATCCGGGCCGACCGGGTGCAGCCGCTCTGGGGCCCGGACACCAGAATCTGCCCCTTGCTCAGCAGGAAACAGCCGCTGCCCAGCCGGAGCTGGGAATTGCTGTTTACCCGACCCGCCGCACCGCTGTCAAAGCGGATCTGGCCGCGGCTGCGGCGGGTGCGGATCTCATCGGGCGCCGTGGCCCGTTGCTTGACCCTGGCCTCCCTGTCGTCGATGTAGAACTCCCGGCCATCCAGGATCTCCTGCACCGTGGCGGCCTCCGTGGCCCATGCGGCCGGTGCCGTGGCGAACAGCGCCGCCACCGCCATGACGGTGACAGCAGCCGGACCCGTGAGCGTGGCGGCCAGCAGCGGTGCGAACCGCTTCGGCGGGGTGGAGGTGAGGCACGACGCCATCGCAGCTCCGGGGCAGGCACTCAGCCCATTCTCACCCGGTTGCTGAGGGTGCCGTTTCCCCGTCCCCGTCCAGCCCCTCGAGGCCGTAGACCTCCAGGGGAACAGGCCACCCCTTCAGCTGGTGGGCGCCCAGATGGACGGCCCGCACCGAGGCGGGCAGCAGCTCGAGCACGGCCCCACTGAGCAGGATCGGATGGTCCGGGTACTGGCGGGTGAGCCCCTCCAGCCGGCTGGCGACATTCACCGCGGCGCCCACCACGGTGAACTCCAGGCGCTGGGAGGACCCCAGATTGCCGGCGATCACCTCCCCCACATGGAGACCGATGCCGTGGCGCAGGCACGGATGCCCCTGGGCCTCCAGTTCCCGGTTCAGGGCCTCCAGGCGCTCCTGCATCGCCAGAGCCGCCCGCACGGCGGCCAGGGCTTCGGCCCGATCGCCGCGGCTGCGCGGCACCCCGAATTCGGCCATCAGCGCATCCCCGATGAACTTGTCGAGCAGCCCCTGTTCCTCGATCACGGCCACGGCGATCGCCTCGAAGTAGCGGTTCAGCAGCGCGAACAGGGCCGGGGGGTCCAGCTGGGCACTGAGGGGCGTGAAACCCACCAGATCGGTGAACAGCACCACGCAGGTGCAGCGACTCCCGCCCACCTGGGTGCCCAGCGGTCCGGGCTCGCGCAGGATGTCCCGCAGGAGGGTGGGGGAAACCCGCCGGGCAAGCACCTGGTGGAGGTAGGCGCGCTCGCGGCTTTCGCGCCGCCACTGGCCGATCCCCCGCAGGCTGCCCCCGCCCAGGGGCAACAGGATCAGGCCCGTGAGCGGCAGCCAGAGCTGCAGCACCGTCCAGCCCAGGGCCGTGAGCAGCAACGCCCCCAGCATCAGCCCCAGGGTGCGCAGGAGGGTGCCCTGGGCCTGCGAGGCCTGACGGAGCAGCAGCAGCACGGCGGCGGCCCAGGCCAGCAGCAGCAGCACGCCATGGGAGCTGGCCATGGGCGCCAGGGCTGTCCCTTCCAGAACACTGGCGAGGGCAGCCGCCTGCACCTCGGTGCCACTCATCGCGCCGAAGGGGGTTTCCATCTGGTCGCCCAGGGCCGGTGCCGTGGCCCCGATCAGCACGGTGCGGCCCCGCCAGAAGCCGTCCGGAACCTCCGGCAACTGCCAGGCCGGCACCAGGGGAGGACGGGCGGCGGGCGGTGCGAAGGCGATGTAGCGGGGCAACCAGGGGACAGGCCCGGAGCCGGCGCGGCCCCGGTAGGGCAGCGGTTCGGGCCAGGGCGGGAGAAAGTCGGCCAAGCGCGCCGCGAGCCAGCGCCGGCCTGGGATGGCCTCGGTGTAGCCCTGGGGGCTCTGCAGCAGTGCCGTGAGGCCGGCAGGCGGCGCCGCCGCCCGATTCAGCAACGGGAGGGGAGCGCGCAGCTGGGCGAGTTCGACGCCCTCCGACTGCCGTGCCCCGAAGGCGGCGGCCAGGACGACCCGCTCCTTCCAGGGGCTCAGCCGTTCGACGAAGGCCTGGTCATCCTGGGGACCGAGGCGGCTGGGCTGGCTGAACACGACGTTGAACAGCACCCGGGAGGCACCCCGCTCCAGCACCCAGGCCGCGAGGTCGGCCTGCAGGGCCCGCGGCCAGGGCCAGGCGCCCATCTGCCGCCACAAGGGCGAAGCGCGACGCTCCTCCGGCGAGAGCAACTGAGCGAGATCGAGGGAATCGGCATCGATGGCCAGCACCACCGGCTCCGGCGGCCCCCCGCGACCTGGGCCCCAGGCGGCCGCCAGCCGCCAGCCGATGACCCGCAGCTGGGCATCCGAAGCCTCCAGTCCCTGACCCAACGGTGTGGGCTGCAGCGGCGGAAGGGTGGCCACCAGCGGCAGGAGCACCCCCAGCAGCCACAGGGGCCTCACGGGGGATTCAGCAAGCCAAGCTCCCGCTCGATCACAGGCAGGGTGGCCATCGGTGCGGAGAAGCCGTTCAGCAGGAGGCTGCGGCGACGGCGCTGCATCACCTCCTCCCGACCCAGGCGCCGGGGCGGCAACCAGGCTCCCTCGCGGTAGGCGACCTGCTCACCGCTGCGCAGCACCACCGCGGGCAGCCCCTCGCCGCCGGCAGGGTTCGGGCTGAACCGCACCTGACCCTCCCAGCTGAACACCGTCACAGCGGTGTCATCGACCTCCAGGAAAACGGTGGTGCCCTCGATCGAGGCGGTGCCGACGCGGGTCCTCACCCGCAACGGCTCCCGGCCCTGGGCTCCGGGCTCCACCCAGGCAATCAGCTGACCGCGTTCGAGATCCAGCCCCGAAGGCGTCAGACGCATCACGGCGTCACCCCCGAGGCGAAAGCTGCGGCCCTGGGCCAGGAGAACCTGGAGGCGTCCCGGTCGCTGGGTGCGCAGCAGGGAGCTGCCGGGGAGGAGCTGGCCAACCGCCGCGGTCTGTTCGCTGCGGCCGGGCGGGCGCACGAAGGCCGGCCGGGAGGGCACCTCAACCACCCGGGGCAGGGGTCGGGCCGCCTGGACCCCCGGCACCAGAACCAGGCCAAGCAAGCCAAGGATCAGCAGTCCGTTTGACAGGTGCGATCGAGGGCCAGACAGCCTGGCCAGGGGCTCGGTGACGGTTTTTCCTGACAACGGCATCGGCCCGGTGACTGACCGCTCCAGCCTGGCGACTCAGGCCTCGGTGCGCCAGGCCTGGTCGGAGGGAGTCCAGTCGCTGAGCTCGGAAGGCTGGAACCACAGACCGATCTCGAAGGCCGCCGTTTCCGGGGCATCGGAGCCGTGAATCACATTGCGACCGATGTTGATGGCGAGATCCCCACGGATCGTGCCGGGCTCGGCCTCGAGGGGCTTGGTCGCACCGATCAGTTTGCGGGCGCTGGCGATGACGCCGTCGCCCTCCCACACCATCGCCACCACGGGACCCGAGGTGATGAAGTCGACCAGCCCGGCGAAGAAGGGACGCTCGCGGTGCACGCCGTAGTGGTTCTCAGCCAGCTCGCGGCTGGGGGTGAGCTGCTTGAGACCCACCAGCTTGAAGCCCTTGCGCTCGAAGCGCCCCAGGATCTCCCCCACCAGACCGCGCTGAACCCCATCCGGCTTGATGGCGATGAAGGTGCGTTCGGCGGCCATGAACTCGATACGGCGGATCCGGGCCATCGTGTGCGGCCGGCCTGCCGCTTGGCAAGCTGCTGGCCCGCTCCATTCCCGGGGTGAGACAGCGACCGACGGGCGGGCTGCCTACATTCCTCCCCATTGCAAGCACGGTGCAGGGCCATGGTGCTCACCACCACCCCCAGCACCTGGACCGCCGAAGACGGCGCCAGCCTCTACGGCCTTGACCGCTGGGGCGATCCCTATTTCTCGGTCAACGGGCGCGGCCATGTGATGGTGCAGCCCCGGGGCGACCGGGGCGGCTCCCTCGACCTGGTGGACCTGGTGCAGGAACTCCAGGGCCGGGATCTCTCCCTGCCTCTGCTGATCCGCTTCGACGACATCCTCGAAGACCGTCTGGAACGCCTGCATGCCGCCTTCGAGCGGGCCATCGCCCAGTACGGCTATGCCGGGCGGTACCAGGGGGTGTTCCCGGTGAAGTGCAACCAGCAGCGCCACGTGGTGGAACAGCTGGTGGAGAGCGGCCGTCGCTGGCATTTCGGCCTGGAGGCCGGCAGCAAGGCCGAACTGCTGATCGCCCTCTCCCTGGTCGATGACCCCGAGGCCCTGCTGATCTGCAACGGCTACAAGGACCGCCGCTACATCGAGACGGCGATCCTGGCCCGCCGACTCGGCCGCCAGCCGGTGGTGGTGATCGAGCAGGCCGACGAGGTGGCGCGGATCATCGCCGCCAGCCAGGAGCTGGGCGGCGCTCCCCTGATCGGTGTACGGGCCAAGCTCTCCACCCGCAGCACGGGGCGCTGGGGCAGTTCGGTGGGCGAGCGGGCCAAGTTCGGCCTGGCGGTGCCGGACCTGCTGGCCACGGTGCAGGCCCTGGAGCAGGCCGGCCTGCTGGGCGAACTGCGGCTGCTCCACTTCCACATCGGCAGCCAGATCAACGACATCGCCGTCCTCAAGGACGCCCTCCAGGAAGCCGGGCAGATCTACGTGGAGCTCACCAAGCTCGGCGCTCCCATGGGCCTGCTGGATGTGGGCGGCGGCCTGGGCGTCGACTACGACGGCAGCCGCACCGCCACCGCCGCCTCCAAGAACTATTCCCTTCAGAACTACGCCAACGATGTGGTCGCCACGGTGCGGGAGTGCTGTGCCGCCCATGGGATCGCCGTGCCGACCCTGGTGAGCGAGAGCGGGCGGGCGATCGCCAGCCATTTCTCCGTGCTGGTGTTCGACGTGCTGGGCACGGCGCGGCCTCCTGGTGCCGTGCCGGCCGAACAGCCCCAGGAACCCCTGATGGTCCGCAACCTGCGGGAGACCCTGGCCACGATCAACGCCGCCCCGGCGGCGGGCGGCCATGCCAGCTGCGACACCCTGCAGGAGGCCTGGAACGATGCGCTCAAGTTCAAGGACGACGCCCTCGCCGCCTTCCGGCTCGGCTACCTGAGCCTGCCGGAGCGCGCCCAGGCCGAACAACTCACCTGGGCCTGCGCCGAGGCGATCGCCGCCCGGCTCGCCGGACTGCCCGAGGGCACGTCGATTCCGGAAGACCTGCTGGCCCTGCAGGCTGCCCTGGCGAGCACCTACTACGCCAACCTCTCGGTCTTCCGCTCAGCCCCGGACACCTGGGCGATCGATCAACTCTTCCCCGTGCTGCCGATCCAGCGCCTGGATGAACGGCCCATGGGCCTGGGCAGCTTTGCCGACCTCACCTGCGATTCCGATGGCAAAATCGCGCGCTTCATCGGCACGGGCCAGGAGAAATCCCTGCTGGAACTGCATGCCCCCCGCAGTGGTGAGCCCTATTGGATCGGCCTCTTCCTGGCCGGTGCCTACCAGGAAGTGATGGGCAACCTGCACAACCTCTTCGGCAGCACCAACGCTGTGCACATCCGTCTGGGCACCGGCGGCAACTACGTGGTGGATCACGTTGTCCGCGGTGACACCAACGCCGAGGTGCTCGAGGTGATGGAGCACGACCCCAAGCAGCTGTTGGAGCGCCTGCGGCTGGCCAGCGAGGAGGCCATCGGTCGGGGTCACCTCGCCATCAGTGACGCCCGGCGGCTGATGGCCCACCTGAGGGCAAGCCTGGATCAGACGACCTATCTGGCCAGCTGACCAATCTGGCCAGCTGACCGCTCGGGCCCGCTGGCGACGGGCCGGCCGCGCCGAGCGCCCCAGGCACGCCGCGCGATCTATGTTGGGAGCATTGGCGAGGTGCCCGGAAAGCGCAGCCTGCCAAGGATCCCCATGGTCCGTTTCACCCCCGACCCAGCGCCTTCCATCGCAGGATGCCGCAACTGCAGATCTGGTTGACGGCACTGGGGCTGCTCGCGCTGCTGCCCCTGCTTCGGAGGATCACCAGACAGCTGAGGTTGCCCAAACTCCCCATCCAGTTGATGGGGGCAACCATCCTGACCTGGCTGCTCCTGGCCATTCTGCCGCGGGAGCTGCTGGCGAGCAGTCAGCTGAGGCCGCTGAATGCCATCGACGAGCTGCTGATCAGTTTTGTCTGCATCCGGCTGTCGCTATGGACCTTGCTGCAGCTCCCCGCAGCTTTTGGCTGGAGAAAGCAGCCCCCCGATCTGGTCATCCAGCTGCTGATGCTGGCTGGGGGGATGCTGGTCACCATTGTGGTGCTGAAGGAAGAGGCGCAATTTGACCTCGTCGGTCTCGTCACCACCTCGGCGGTGCTGACCGCTGTGCTGGGCCTGGCGGCCCAGGAGCCTCTGAAGGATCTGTTTGCGGGGCTGGAGCTTCAGTTCAACGAAATCTTCAAGGTCGGCGACTTCATTGACCTCGGCGATGAGACCAATGGAATTGTCATTTCGATGAACTGGCGGGACACCTGTCTGAGGGACATCTCAGGGGCACTGGTGGTCATTCCCAATGCCAAGGTCACCGAGGTGGTGCTGAGGAATTACGGCACCTTCGGCTGCATGGGCAACCGGTTCAGTGTCGGCCTCGACTACGCCCTGCCGCCATCCCAGGCCCATGCCCTGTTGCTCGGGGTGCTGAACCAGCATCCCTCGGTGCTGGCCGACCCGCCCCCAAGTGTGCGGGTCAAATCCTTTGATGACAGTGCGATCAGCTATGAGCTGCTGGCCTTCCAGCCGCCGGGCAACCTCGCAGCCCTGCTCGACCTCCGCAGTGACCTGCTCGAACAGATCTGGTACGCCCTGGAACGCAACGGCTCCAGCGTCCCCTATCCGGTGCGCGAGCTGCGACCCAAACGGGCGTCCCTGGATCAGCGGCACCCCACCCGGCTGAGCTGGGAGGAACGTCGGAAGCTGCTGAGCCGAAATCCTCTCTTCGGTGGGCTGAACGAGGACGAGCAGAGCACCCTGGCTGCCGAAGCCCATTGCCTTCGCTTTGCCAGCCACGAAACCATCGTGCGGGAGGGTGATCCGGGGGAATCGCTGTATCAGGTTGTGCAGGGCAGCGTGGAAGTCCTCAAGGAAACCGGCTCACCCCCTGCCGTGCGGGTGGCTCAGCTCGATCCCGGTGACATCTTCGGTGAGATGTCCCTGCTCACAGACAGCGCCAGAAGCGCGACGGTGCGCGCCATTGATGAATGCCTGCTGCTGGAGGTGCAGCAACGGCACCTGCGCCCCATCCTCCAGGAGAATCCGCAGCTCATGGATGAGCTGGCCCGCTTGGTGACCAACCGTCAGGGCCAGTTGAAGGGTCTGGAGCAGGAGATGGTGAAGGTCCAACAGAACCAACTCCTGTCACGGATGCAGCAACTCTTCTCCTCGGTTCTGGGGTCGTGACCGAACGGTTGCCGACCCCGCGGGCACGCGCCAGGCGGTTGGCGAGCGGACCCTGGGTCAGGCGACTGAGCGAAAAATCAGACACGCCGTGAACAGCTTCATCCCGTCGTGGCGACTCCACGACCCAGAAATCCGGCTGCACGAACGCCCGCAGAAGGGCCCAGACGGCCGGTGGTCGCAGCTCAGGCACGAGCCTCAGGGACGCGGCTCTCAGCCAGCGAGACCACGGTTGCCAAGACCAAGACTGAGGATGACGAGAGTCCAGATCAATTTGAAGAGAATGTGCAAGGCCTGATCCACCGAGATCCTGAACAGGTGCCGACACTTGGCGTAGTCAATCAGGATGTGGACAAGCCACTCGGCGACTCCCACAAGCGGGATCCCGGTGATCCAGGCCACAAAGAAACCATGAATGGCCGCATGGGACACAAGCCACCATGGCCAACCGAGAACCACATCCCGGCCAGGGCATTTCTCGGTGGCCATCCGATCACTCTGAAGCCCGAAATCGGCCACGAAGTGACCCATGCAAAGCATCAGGAATAAATTCAGACCATTCTGAAAGTCGGGCATCAGATCGATGGTGGCGCTGCCACCTCAGCCACCCTTCAGAACACTCGGGCTCAGGTCTTGCGACGAGAAGCTGCCAGAAGGACTCCCAGGGAGCCCCGCCGGAGGTCTCTCACACCGGACATACGCCATGCCAGGGTCTAGGGCTCTTGTGATGGCATGGTACGTGCCAAGTGAAAACTGCGCAGCCATGCCAGCGCGGCGGGCGGCTGGGTCAGTGTCACTGGGCGCAGAACCAGACCTGCAGGCTGAGGCGCTCAACGGGCTGGGGCAGTTCCCGCGGGTCAAAGGGTGGAACCTGCTCGTCAGCGGCCATGGCCCGCAGGGGGGTTGGTCGCATGCCACCCTCCACCTGAACCTGCAGCGGGACGACCCTGTCCCGTCCAAGCACGGCAGCCAGTTCGCGGCCCTGGTCCAGCGCATCCTTGTAGGCCTCCCTGAGCAATCTCCGGCGAATGGCCTCATCCCCGGAGCTCTCAGCCTCAGGCTGGACCGGCGAGAGCCGCACCCCCGGCAAGCCACCCACCTGCCGCACCAGGGCCTGCAGCTGCGGCATGGCCAGCATGCCGCTCACCTGAAGGCTCGCCACCGTGACCTCGGGCTGGCGGCCCCGCCGCCCCCGTTGCCATGTGCTGGGTGAGCCCACCTCCAGCTTCTGAACATCGAGGGCTTTGAGGCGGGTACGCACCGCGGCCAGGCGCCGCTGCAGCTCCTCCAGAGCTGGATCGGCCGCGGCACCCTCCGCCTCCAGGCCCAGGGAGAAGCGGAAGCGGCTGGCCGTGCGCCTGACCTCCGCGTTCCCCCGGGCATCCACCACGGTGCCGCTGCACTGGAGCTGGACCTGGGCGCCGGCGGCCATGGGCAGCCAGAGGATGAGCGATGGAAGCAGCAGGGGGAGACAACGGCGCATGGGAGCGGGAGGGGTGAATCCCCCCAGCCTGGGCGAGCCGGGCGCGATCAGCCAGCCCGCGCCCGGATCAGAAGAATCCGCGGAACAGGTTGAAGGGGCTGCCGCCCCCACCCCCGGGAGGGTCGGACTCCCCGGAGTCGGCCCCTCCCTCCCCTGGGGATGACGGCAGCCCCTCCACCAGCGGCTGGATGACCATCGCCTGACGGTCGAGATGCACCTGCCAGGCGGGATTCACCCCGGGCGCGTCCAGAAGCAGGGGGGCGCCGAAGGCACTGAAGTGCAGGACACCGGCCTGCATCTGCTGCATGACGGCCGCGGAGACGGTGCAGCTGGTGCGATCCGGAGCCATCAGCACACCCTGGCGCACCAGGGAGGCCCCATCCTCGCTCGCCAGGCTGAAGGCACCGAGCATCGGGCTCTCGCTCCAGGAGCGCTCACTGGACGTCCAGATCACCACATCCCCCTCCTGACGGCCAGGCCCCGTCACCAGGGCCTGGTACCCGAGGACGGTGGGGATCGGCTGCCAGCTCAGGCGCCAGGCTTCTCCGGCTGGGCTGGTCCGCAGCTGGACGGCCGGCAGAAAGTCATGGTTCCGGTCCACCGCGAAGGCGATCTCAGGGGCGTAGTTGCTGGTCACCCGGTGGGAACCGACCAGCGAACCCTGCGTGGGGATCGCCGGGGAGGAAGCGCCATGGGGCCAGTGGCCCACCACGCCGGTACGGGATCGTCCGGACTCGGCGTTCGTCGGCAGACTGCCGCTGCGGGCCAGAGCCCGGGCGATGGCCTGCTGGTCGGGCACCAGCCTGGCGAAGTCGAGCACCTCCGGCTCCAGGCTGGGCTTCCCCTCGGCGCAGCCCCGGAACACCAGCAGGCGGCCCTGGGGCAGCGTCGCGTCCTTCGACCCGGGGGCTCCAGGCGATGGCCCGGTCGACGCGGTGGGGGTGAGCAGGGACAGCGACGCACCCAGGCCGAGGCCGGCCGGGATGCTGTGATCAGCCTGGGGATTGGCCGGTGGAGAGCCGTCGGCCCGCAGGGTGAGCTGCAGGCTGCGGGCCGCCGAGGGTTCACCGCCCATCAGCAGGCGCATCATCGCGGCCCCCGAGAGCCCGCCCCCCGCGGCCGCTGCGCCCAGGCCCGAGAGGGTCCAGGCCTGGATCTCATAGCGGGCGGGAGCGGCCCCCGCCGCGGAGGCCCCGATGGTGCCAACGAGGACCCCGGCCGCCAGGGAAGCGCAGGAGCCACGAAGCAGACGAACCATCACGAGCCGCCGACAGGGCACCGAGGCTAGGTCCGCAAGGGCGAGGATCAGGCCAGGGCCGCGCGCAATGTCTGGCGGGCCTCGGCCAGCGCAGTCTCGAGGGCTCCCCCGTCGCGGCCTCCGGCCTGGGCGAGGTTGGGCCGGCCGCCGCCGCCGCCGCCGCAGGCCTTGGCCACTCCCCCGATGAACGGGCCCGCCTTCAGGCCGGCGGCGATCACCGCCTGGCCGAAGGCCGCCACCAGGATCACCTTGCCCCGATCGGCCGGGTCCGGCAGGCCGCCCAGCACCACGGCGGCGCCATCGCCGAGCTGGTCCGCCAGCCCCTGGGCTGCCGTCTGCAGACCGGCGCCCTCCACCCCGTCGAGACGGGCCACCAGCAGCTGGAACGGCTGACCGCCGGGGGCCGCGCCGAGGGCCTCCGCCCCACCGACCAGGGCTGCGGAGCGGGCCAGGGCCAGCTCCTGGCGGACCGCCGCCAGGGCCTTCTGGCTGGCCTTGAGCTCCTCCTGCAACCCCACCACCCGCTCGACGATCTCGGCGGGCTGGGCCTTGAAGCGCTCGCCGAGCTGCTTCACCACCGCATCGCGCTCGTTGAGGTAGCCGAGCACCGCGGGACCGGCCACCGCCTCGATGCGACGGATGCCGGCGGCCACGCCGCTCTCGGCCACGATCTTGAACACCCCGATCTCGGCGGTGTTGGTCACATGGGTGCCGCCGCAGAGCTCCATCGACACGCCCGGCACATCCACCACCCGCACCACATCGGCGTACTTCTCGCCGAACATCGCCACGGCACCGGCGGCCCTGGCCTGCTCGATCGCCATCTCCTCCACCACCAGAGGGTGGGCCTCGCTGATCCAGCCATTGATCAGGGCCTCGATCCGCTGGAGCTCCTCCGGCGTCACCGCGCGGGGGCAGTGGAAGTCGAAGCGGAGGCGATCGAAATCCACCAGCGAGCCGGCCTGGCCGATGCCCGGGTCCACCACCTGCTTGAGGGCCGCCTGCAGCAGGTGGGTGGCGGTGTGGTTCGCCTGGGCGCGGCGGCGGCAGGCGGCATCCACCCGGGCCGTCACCAGATCCCCCACGGCCAGCATGCCCCGCTCGACCCGACCGCTGTGCACGAACACGCTGCGGTTGCGGCTCACCGCCTCGATGCTCACGATCACCCCGGCATCCACCGCCGTCTGGTCGCCGCCGCCGAGCAGCACGCCCCGGTCGCCCACCTGGCCACCGCCTTCGCCGTAGAAGGGCGTGCTGTCCAGCACCACCTGCACCGCATCGCCGGCCCCGGCGCGCTCCGCCGGCTCACCGTTCACCACCAGGGCCAGCACGCAGCTGGGGTGCTCCAGGGCCTCATAGCCCCGGAAAGTGGTGGCCTCCAGGGACCCGGCCACCTGATCGATGGCACCCTGCACGGTGAGGTCGATGCTCACGGCCGCGGCCTTGGCCCGCTGGCGCTGGGCCTCCATGGCGGCCTCAAAGCCCTCCAGATCCACCGTGAGGCCGTGTTCCTCGGCGATCTCCTGGGTGAGTTCGAGGGGGAAACCGTAGGTGTCGTAGAGCTCGAAGGCCTGGGCGCCACTGATCTGCTTCGGGCTGGTGGCCAGCACCTCGGCCAGCAGCTTCTCGCCCCGCTCCAGGGTTTCGAGGAAGCGGCCCTCCTCCCGCTCCAGCTCGGCCAGGATCACGGCGCGGCGCTCGTCGAGCTGGGGATAGGCCTGGCGCATCAGGGCGATCGAGGCCTCCCCCATCGCCTTCAGGAAGGGCCTGTCGATGCCCAGCAGCCGGCCGTGGCGCACCACACGGCGCAGCAGCCGCCGCAGGATGTAGCCGCGGCCGAGGTTGCTGGCCGTCACGCCGTCGCCGATCAGCTGGGTGATGGCGCGGCTGTGGTCACCGATCACCTTGAGCGACGTTTGCCCCTTCTCGTCCAGCAGGCGATAGTCCACCCCCGCCAGAGCGGCCGCCGTTTCGATCAAGGGATAGATCAGATCGGTTTCGTAGTTGTTGGCCACGCCCTGCAGGATCTGGGCCATGCGCTCGAGGCCCATGCCCGTGTCGATGTTGCGGTTCGCCAGCGGCGTGAGGGTGCCCTCCGCGTCGCGGTTGTACTGCATGAACACCAGGTTGTAGAACTCGATGAACCGGCTGTCGTCCTCCAGATCGATGCCGTCATCCCCCAGTTCGGGCTTGAAGTCGTAGTAGATCTCCGAGCAGGGGCCGCAGGGGCCGGTGGGGCCGGAGGCCCAGAAGTTGTCGGCCTCGTCCATGCGGATGATCCGCTTCGGGTTCACCCCCACCCGATCCCGCCAAATCGCCTCGGCTTCGTCGTCCTCCCGGAAGACGCTCACCACCAGGTTCTGTGGCGAGAGGCCGTACACCTCGGTGCTCAGCTCCCAGGCCCACTGGATCGCCTGCTCCTTGAAGTAGTCGCCGAAGGAGAAGTTCCCCAGCATCTCGAAGAAGGTGTGGTGACGCGCCGTGCGTCCCACGTTCTCGATGTCGTTGGTGCGGATGCACTTCTGGCTGCTGGTGGCCCGCGGCGCCGGCCGCTCCGCCTGGCCGAGGAACACCGGCTTGAAGGGCAGCATGCCGGCGATGGTGAGCAGCACCGTGGGGTCGTCGGGCACCAGCGAGGCGCTCGGCATGGGCCGGTGACCCCGCTGTTGATAGAAGTCGAGGAACGCCGCCCGGATGTCGGCACCGGAACGCGGATGGGAGCGCTCGCGATGGGACGTGCGCGCGGTCGTGGCGGCCATGGTCAACCAGTTCAGCCCTCAGCAGGGCATGATCGCCCAGCACCGGGTCGGTGCAGGCTCCGGACCTCCCCCCGCTCCCCGCACCTGCCGCCCTCTCCCCGTCGCCCCTCCTTGAGCGCGCCGTCTGCCCCGAAGCCCACCGTGCCGGCTCCCGGCTACCGGGCCCAGCTGCGCTTGCGGTCGATCGCCTGGGCCCTCGGGGCCGGGGTCGCCGCGCTGCTGCTGGGCCTTCCCCTGGGGCTGGAGCCGGCCCTGCGGGCCGGAGGCTGTGGGGTGCTGTACGGACTGCTGGCCTTCCACCTCCAGCGGGTCGATCCTGACGACAACCACCTGCAGGCCGGACTGGTGGGAGCCGTGTGCGGGATCCACAGCCTGGGGCTTCCGCCCCTGGCCCCCTGGCCCGGGGATCAGCCCCTGGCGTCGGGCCTGCTGGCGGTTGCGCCGGCTGTGATGATGGGGCTCGGGCGGGCCTGGCTGCCGCTGATCGGCGCAGCCGTGCTGCTGCACGGAGGGCAGCACCTGGCAAGGCGTTTTCCGCCGCTGAACCGGTCCTAGAGGCCACCGCTCCATCCCCCGTCGCGGTCCTGTCCGCCCCATGAGCCTGCTGCACGCCACCTGGCTGTTTCCCCCGGAGGGTGCCGGTGGGCGGCTGTTTCTCTGGGCGGACACCTGGCGCGTGGCCACGCCGACCGTGCCCGGCCACGAGGCTCCGGAGCATCCCCTGGCCCTGGACGAGGACACCCTGGCCCAGTGGCTCGACGACAACGACCTCTGGTCCGAGGCACTGCGACCGGCGCGGGCCACCCTCACCCTGCCGAGCCGTCGCCAGGCCGCGCGGGGGCGCAAGTCCGGGCCTGCCCCCTGGAGCGGCCTGCCCCTGCAGGCCGGTGAACCGATTCCCAAGCAGCTGGAGTGGTGGCCCTGGCAGGTCTCGGGCTGGGCCCTCGATCCCGCCGGAGCCGCCGAATGGCTCAGCCTCCTCCCCCTGGCGGGCGACCATCCCGAAATGGCCGATGAGCTGCGCTGGTGGACCCACCTGCAGCGCTGGGCCCTCAGCCTGATCGCACGGGGACGCTGGCTCCCGCAGATCGAGGACGGCAAGGCCCGCTGGCTCCCCCTGCTCAACCGTGAGGACGACCGCCGCCGGCTGGAAGAGCTCGCCATCGGCCTCCCCCAGGTGGCCACCTGTGCCCTGGCCGCCGGGCCCATGGGCGATCCGGCCCTGGCCTGCCGCCGTCCCGGCAGTGGCCGCCTGCGGGTGGCCAGCCTGCTGGAAGCCCTGCTCGACGGGCAGCTGCGGGTCGACTTCAAACCGGACAACGACGCCCTCGACCCGCTGCTCACCGCCTGGCAGAAGGCGCTGGGCAAGGGCGATGGGACCCTGAACCTCGATGAGGAGGAGCTGGAACGCCTCACCATCGCCACCCACCACTGGCGGGAAGGGGTGGCCGGGAAGGTCGCTCCGGCGCGGGCCTGCCTGGAGCTGTTCACGCCAGCGGAGGGCGAAGATCTGTGGGAGATGAAGCTCAGCCTGCAGGCCGAGGCCGATCCCAGCCTGAAGGTCCCGGCCGCGGTCGCCTGGGCCAGCGGCGATCGGGGGCTCCAGCTCGGAGAGGTGGCCGTCGCCCAGCCCAGCGAACTGCTGCTCGAGGGCCTGGGCCGGGCCATCACCGTGTTCGAACCGATCGCCCGGGGGCTCGATTCCGCCACGCCGGAGGGGATGCAACTCACCCCCGCCGAAGCCTTTGTGCTCGTGCGCACGGCGGCCAGCCAGCTGCGGGACGTGGGCGTGGGCGTGATCCTGCCCGCCAGCCTCTCCGGCGGACTGGCCAGCCGCCTCGGCCTGGCCATCACGGCGGAACTGCCGGCCCGTTCGCGGGGATTCACCCTCGGCGAGAGCCTCGAGTGGACCTGGGAATTCATGATCGGCGGGGTCACCCTGAGCCTGCGCGACCTGGAGCGGCTCGAGGCCAAGCGCAGCCCCCTGGTCCAGCACAAGGGGGCATGGATCGAGCTCCGGCCCAACGATCTGCGCAACGCCGAACGCTTCTGCGCCGCCAAGCTCGGCCTGAGTCTCGATGACGCCCTGCGGCTCACGGCCACCGCCGGGGACACGTTCCACCGCCTTCCGGTCCATGCCTTCACGGGCGGTCCGCGGCTGCAGGCCGTGCTGGAGCAGTACCACCAGCAGAAGGCCCCGGATCCCCTGCCGGCCCCGCCGGGCTTCGCGGGCCAGCTCAGGCCCTACCAGGAACGGGGCCTGGGCTGGCTGGCCTTCCTGCACCGCTTCGACCAGGGTGCCTGCCTGGCCGACGACATGGGCCTGGGCAAGACGATCCAGTTGCTGGCCTTCCTCCAGCATCTCAAGGCCGAAGAGGAACTCAAGCGACCGGTGTTGCTGGTGGCCCCCACCTCGGTGCTCACCAACTGGAAACGGGAGGCGGCGGCCTTCACGCCGGAGCTGACGGTGAGGGAGCACTACGGCCCCCGCCGACCCACCACCGAAGCCGCCCTGACCAAGGCCCTCAAGGGCGTCGATCTGGTGCTCACCAGCTACGGACTGCTGCAGCGCGACAGCGAACTGCTCGAGAGCATCGACTGGCAGGGGGTGGTGATCGACGAGGCCCAGGCGATCAAGAACCCCAACGCCAAACAGTCCATGGCCGCACGCGACCTGGCCAGGCCAGCGCAGGTCGGCCGCGACAGCCGGTTCCGGATCGCGCTCACCGGCACGCCGGTGGAGAACCGGGTCAGCGAACTGTGGGCCCTGATGGACTTCCTCAATCCCAAGGTGCTGGGTGATGAAACCTTCTTCCACCAGCGCTACCGGCTGCCGATCGAGCGCTATGGGGACATGGCGTCCCTGCGCGACCTGAAGGCCCGGGTGGGCCCCTTCCTGCTGCGCCGTCTGAAGACCGACCGGTCGATCATCTCCGACCTGCCCGAGAAGGTGGAGCTGAGTGAATGGGTGGGTCTGGCCCCTGAACAGAGGAAGCTCTACACCCGCACGGTGGACGAGAGCCTCGAGGCCATCGCCCGGGCCCCGCTGGGCCAGAAGCACGGCCAGGTGCTGGCGCTGCTCACCAAGCTCAAGCAGATCTGCAACCATCCGGCTCTGGCACTCCGGGAAAGTGCCGACGTGGCCCTCAGCGACGCTGCCGCCAGTGGCTTCACCGCCCGCAGCGCGAAGGTGCAGCGGCTCGAGGAGATCCTCGAAGAGGTGATCGAGGCGGGCGACAGGGCCCTGCTGTTCACCCAGTTCGCCGAATGGGGTCTGCTGCTCCAGGCCCACCTGGCGCGCAAGTGGCGCCAGGAAGTCCCGTTCCTGTACGGCAGCACGAGCAAGACCGAGCGCCAGGCGATGGTCGACCGGTTTCAGGAGGACCCCCGGGGCCCCCAGCTGTTTCTGCTGTCGCTCAAGGCCGGCGGTGTGGGCCTCAACCTCACCCGGGCCAGCCATGTGTTCCACATCGACCGCTGGTGGAACCCTGCGGTGGAGAACCAGGCGACCGACCGGGCCTACCGGATCGGACAGCAGAACCGGGTGCTGGTGCACAAGTTCATCACCAGCGGCTCGGTGGAGGAGAAGATCGACCGGATGATCCGGGAGAAGTCCCGGCTGGCCGAGGAGATCGTGGGCTCCGGCGAAGACTGGCTCGGGGGTCTGGACGTGGGCCAGCTCAAGGACCTCGTCAGCCTCGAGGACTGACCCATGGCACTGAGTGACCGGCGACCGGACCCCGCCGGGCCGACGTGACCCTTGATCTCTACTGCGAGCGGCTGGGGCCCGGGCTGCTGGCCGAGCCGATGAATGCCCTCAGCAACGGCGCGTTCCTGCTGGCGGCCTGCTGGATCCGGGCCTCGGCCCGGCGGCTGATGGGGGGCATGGGCCGGCAACTCGGCACCCTGGTGGTGCTCGTGGTGGCGATCGGGGTGGGCAGCACGCTGTTCCACACCCTGGCCACGCCCTGGGCCCTGCTGGCGGACGTCATCCCGATTCTCCTGTTCCAGCTCACCTTTCTCTGGATCTACCTGCGGCAGCGCGCGAAACTCCCGCCCGGCCCGGCCCTGGGGCTGACCGCCGGGTTCCTGATCGCCACCCTCGCCAGCCGCGGCGCCGGCGAGGTGCTCAACGGCTCGCTGGCCTACGGGCCCACGCTGCTGGTGCTGCTGGCGATCGGCTGGCACGACCGACGGCGACGGGGCAGCCCCTGGCTGCTGATGGCGGCGGGCACCTTCGGCCTGTCCCTGGTGCTGCGCACCATCGATCAGTGGGTGTGTCCCTGGCAACCGGTCGGCACCCACCTGTTCTGGCACCTGCTCAATGCGGTGGTGCTGGCGCTGGCCGCCAGAAGTCTCATGCCCGGGCGGCCAGCTCCGCGAGCACGGCATGGACATGGCTGACCGACATCGCCCCCTGACCGACCGCCGAGGCCACCCGTTTGGTGGAACCGGATTGCACGTCACCCACGGCGAAGATGCCGGGCTGGCTCGTCTCGAGCATCATCGGCTGGCGGTGGGAGTCGGTCCAGGAGCCATCCCGGACCACATCCAGACCCGTGCGGATGAAGCCCTTGTCGTCCATGGACAGCCCGTGGTCCAGCCATGCGGTGTTGGGCTTGGCACCGATCATCAGAAAGACGTGACGAATCGGCAGGGTTTCCCGTTCTGCGGTCTGCAGGTTCTGCCAGGTCACCTCCTCCAGGTGGCCATCGCCATCCAGGCCAACGATTTCCGTGAAGGGATGGAGGGTGATGCGATCGGAGGAAAGAATGCGCTCGATCAGATAATTCGACATGGTGTCAACCAGGCTCTCACGCCGAATCAACAGGTGAACATGCCGGGCATGGGAGGAGAGGAAAACGGTCGCCTGCCCCGCCGAATTACCTCCACCCACAACAATGGCGTCCTGATGGCGGCACAGCTCCCCTTCCATCGCCGTTGCCGCGTAGTAGATACCACGGTTGTCATAATCACGTCCATTGGGAACATCCAGGGTGCGGTAAGTGGCCCCGGTGGCAATCACCACGGTCTTGGCGCGCAAGGTCTGCTGCCGGGCCTCACCGCGACGCAAGGTCAGCGCGAACGGACTGCGGCTGCAGTCCAGGCCTGTGACCTCGATCGGCAGGGCGATGGTCGCACCGAACTTCATCGCCTGGACCTGGGCTCGGCCAGCCAGGGCCTGGCCTGAGATCCCCGTGGGGAAGCCGAGATAGTTTTCGATCTTTGAGCTGGTGCTGGCCTGCCCGCCCGGAGCTTCCCCCTCGAGAAGAATGGTGCGCAAGCCTTCAGAGGCCGCGTAGACCGCAGCGGAGAGACCGGCAGGACCACCTCCAACGATGGCCACTTCATAGACATGACCACAATCGAAATCCTCCACCAGGCCAAGCGCCAGGGCCAGCTCATGGTTGGAGGGTCTGTAGAGGATCTCCTCATTGAGGTGGATGACCACCGCAGGCATCTGGGCTTCCTGCAGGCCATAGCGATCCACGACCGAGGCATAGTCTGAACAGGAAGGATCCATCAGACTGATGGGGTAGCCATTGCGGCGCAGGAAGCGCTCGATCCGTACACCGTCACCACTTTTCTCCCGATCCACCAGGGTGACGCCCCCCTGTTCATGGGAGATGAAGGCCGTGCGGCGGAGAATGAAGGCTCGCGTGATGATCTCCCCCACATCCGGCTCCGCCGTGATCATGCGCCGGAAATCCTGGGGATGAACGCGGATCACCTCGCCAGGCTCCTCACCCATGCGGCCGGAGACCAGGATCTTGCGATGGTTGAAGAGGTCCAGCTCACCTGTGAAGTTCCGCTCCCTGTGAACGGTGATCACATTGGGCCCCGTGTGCCGATGCTCGTAGATCTCAATGCAGCCCTTGAGCACAATGAAGAAGTCCACACTGTGCTGTCCCCGTTCAAACAGAACGGTGCCCGGAGGCAGGCTCTCCTGAGTGCCGAAGCGCCTGCATCGCGCGATCTGCTCATCACTCAGGCAGGGGAAGATCTGATGCTCGCGGGCGTACGGATCGGTCGGATCAAGCGGATTGGCGAGCTCAGAAGGGTTGGCCTGCATTGGGTGTCGGGATCAGGACGGTGGCGGTTCGCCACGACCCAGGCAACCTAGCTGCGGTGACTCAGAAGCGATACTGCACGCGCCCGTAGAAACCCTGGCCAAGAGCCCAGTCCGACCAGGGGCCACGGTTGTCCTGGGTGGCGAACTGGTCAACCCAGCCCACTTCGACCAGCCAGGCGCTGGCAGCCTGCCAGCGCACCAGCAGTCCACCGGATCCGACCGTGTCGCTGATCGTGTCGGCGGGCAGCGTGGTGTAGACCCCCCCGGCGCCGATGAACGGCACCAGCTGCAGGGCATGGTGCGGGTTCTGCCAGAAGGTCCAGCCAAGCTCGAGGGTTCCCAGCCAGCCGCTGTCGCCGCTGACGAACTGGGCCGGCAGGCCCCGCAGTCCCACATCGGAGCCCAGCGTGAAGCGCATCGGATCGGTGAGCGGTTGAAAGGCCACCTGGCCACCGGCACTGGCACTCAGCTGCCACCCCGGGGCCAGGGCCCAGCTGGCTGCCACCAGGGCTCCCCAGGCCGTGGCCTGTCCGGGGCGGATGTCGATCTCGGCCAGCTCGCGCCGCTGATCGGCCGGGGTCGCGGGACTGATCCCCTGGAGCAGGTAGGTGGTGCCACTCCAGCCGAAGCGACGGCCGAAGCCGCTGCCGTTGAGGCCAAGCCGGAGATAGCCGTTCCTGGGCTCCCTCAGGGTCTCGGGGACCTCCTGGGGCAAGGGGTCACCATCGAGAAGACTCTCCCCCCGTGAGGCGGTGTAGCCCAGGGTGAAGCTCCACCGCTGGCTGAGGGATTCATGGAAGACCCATTCCAGTTGGCCCAGCCCCTGGTACTGATCCGTGGAGAACTCATCGAGGGGATCCTCCAGCTCGACCAGATTTCTGCGGCTGTATCCAAAGGCCCCGGTGACGTTGAACTGCTCTCCCAGAGGCAGGGTGTAGCTGAGGGAGCCAATGGCCGAGCCGAATTCAGGCTCGTCAGTGGTGTTGACCTCACCATTCAGGAGGAGGATGTCGCCATCCTTGAACAGCGAAGGTTTCAACAGGGTGCCCAGGAGACGGGCCTCCCCTGACCCGTTCGAACCGTCGTTGCGCAGGCTGAACTCGCCCTGAAGAGGCTGCCGGGCCCGCTCGACCGTGACGGCCAGAGTGCCCTGGGAAGGATCGGACCCGAGCCTGGAGAGACTGGCGCGCACGCCCCCGACAACGGGCAGCTGCTGCAGCAGCTGCAGTTCACGCTCGATCCTGGGAACCCGGAGCACCTCGCCCCGCAGGGGCGCCAGCAGACGTTGGACACGGCGCTGCAGCCAGGGGTCCTCCGACACGACGCGTACCTCCACCAGACGGCCTTCGACGATCTCGAGTTCGCCGCCATCGGCGGTCGAACGCACATAGACCCGGGTGTTGATGTAGCCGTCCAGCACCAAACGAGCCGTGAGGGCTGCGGCACAGGCCTGGACGCGCTCGCCTGGATCGGCGACCTGGCGACAAGGCTTAAGGATGGCCTCGATCGCGCTTGATGGGTAAGGGCTCGTGCCCTCCAGACGAGGGGCTGGGAACAACGGCGGAGCACCGGGCTCAGCTGAGCCGGGGGTCTCGGCCGGCGGAGCCTCCGTCGGGGCGGCGGCCGGAAGCTCGATCGGCACGGCGGGCGAAACCTCCCTGGGCAGCGGCTGTCGTTCCTGGGCGGGGAGGCGGACAGGTCCCTGCTGCAGAGGCGGGGCAACCAGTTGGGCGAGCAGCAGGTTCAGCATGCAGTGGTCATCCGCCCCGGGGACCACCCGGCAGAAGCATGGGGGATGCAGCTGTGAACACTAGTGGGGTGCTGATTTCTGAACGGAAGGCCTGTGCCACATCACATGCCTCACCAACAGCTGCAGGCTTCAAGGTGCGGCCTATCCTTCCTGGATCACGAAGGAGCATCGTCCCGTGCCAGTTCTGGCCGATCCTTACCCTTCGGACCACAGATCGGCCGGACCCGACAGGGTCCTGTGGGGGATGCGCACCGTCCTGGGCTTGGGCAGCGCCGGAGCGATCGCCCTGCTTCTCAACGCCCCGGGAGGCCAGGCCGGAGAGATTCGAGCCACAACCGGCTCCCGAAGCCTGGGTAGCGCGGTGAATGGTGTCCGCGGTGGCAGTTGCAGCTCGGGTCTGTGTGCCGTCAGCGGAGGAACATCATCAGGCCGAAACCTGTTTCACCGGTTCTCGAGTTTTGATGCCAGGGGCAAGATCAAGGGCGTGTCGATCGACACCTCCAATCATCAGAATGTTCTGATGGGAGTGATCAGTGGACGCGGCAGTTTCATCGACGTGCCGGTGATCCTCGACAAGCCCGCAGGGCTCTACATCCTCTCGCCTGGTGGCATTCAGGTGGGTGCCAAGGGGGGATTCCGCAATGTGGAGCGGCTCACCCTTGGCACCGCCACAGGGATCAAGGTGGGGCAGAACTACTTCGAGGCCCTCTCCACTACCGCGGCAGAGGCCTCCAGGCTCAACGGATCGATTCAGGCGTCCTGGGGATCCCTGCGGAGCGATGCCATGGAACTGGCCCGACTGGGCCTGGAGCGCAACGGGGACCTCACGCTCTCGGGGGGCCTGCTCACGATCAAAGAGGAGCTGCTGCTGGACGCCCAGGGGGGCCATCTCCTGGTTGAGCAGGCCAGCCTGGCTGTCCCCGGCGGGAAGGCCGGGATTCGCGGGGAGAGGGTGATCCTGAACGACGCCCTGATCGATGTCTCCACGGACCGTGGGCGTGGCGGCCAGGCCAGAATCACCGGGGGGGATGTGGCCTTGAGATCCAGCCAGGTCGAGGCCAGTGGCGCCACCGGGGGCGGGGAGATCCTGGTGGGCGGCGATCAGCAAGGTGCCAACCCGGCAGTGCCCAATGCCCGCACGCTGTGGCTGGATGGTGCCAGCCAGCTTCGCGCCGACGCGCTGCGTCAAGGCGACGGCGGCAAGGTGATCACCTTCTCCAACGACGTGACACTCGTGGAGGGCCATCTCTCGGCACGCGGAGGCCCGGCTGGAGGCGATGGGGGGTTCATCGAAACGTCCGGGGGAAGACTGCAGGTCACGCAGACGCCGGATGCATCAGCGCCTGCGGGTCAGCCGGGCAGCTGGCTGATCGATCCCGTGGACATCACCATTGCACAGGACGTGCCCGCAGATGGTGGATTGATCAATGCAATTGAAAGCCCCAGCGAGATCGGAGTCGTCTATTCCCCTGACGACGGCGATACATCCTCATTCATCGACGTCAGCCTCATCAACACGGCCCTCACAAATGGAATCCATGTATTTATTAACAACATTGAGACCTTTGTAGATATTCCAGGCGATCTGGGAGACATTACGATTGCCGCTCCGATTGTGCGATCCCCAGGAAGCAGCCCTGAGATAGACAGCACTGGGACACTCCTGGACCTCAGGGCAACGAACAACATCAATATCGACGTACCAGGCACAGCAATTAGAAATAGTTCAGGAGGGCAGTTGGTTGTCCAAATGAGACCTCAGGGCTCTTCGCAGCCTCCTGCAAGTGTCAATTGGATCTCCGGTGATGTCGAACTGGGAGCTGGTGGCAATTGGAACATCGAGGGCGTCTTGAACATCCGAGGCCCCGCGGCCAAACAGCTGAGATCAGGCAGCTTGTTGGTTGCCACCGATGGTCTGGCACTGCCATTGCAGATCAGCCCCGGAGCAACGCTGGCCATCGGCAATGGTGCCCAGGTCACGGCAGGAGAATTCATCAGCAGTGGCACCCTCAGCCTGGGTGGTCAGGATGCCGGCCTCACGCTGAATCCTCCCGATGGACTTGGCTTTGTCGAGAACCAGGGAATCCTGAGGGGGGAAGGGTCAATCACGTTGCTTGGGTCGCAGAATCCCGGTCAGACAAGTTTTTTGAATTCAGGTCTGATCGAGCCATTAGGACAGATTGACATCAATGCCGATCTGTTCACCAATACAGGCACGATCGATCTTCCCGGAATTGGAAATGCCCTCACCATCATTTCGTCACGAAACGACCTGAGCGCGGCCAATACAACGACCGGCACCATAAGAGGCAGTGGTCTCGTTTCATTGCTTTCCAACGGAAATGCGCCCCAGACTGTCTTCAACAATGCAGGACGCATCGAGCCCATCGGCGAACTGTCCATTGCAACCGATAGGTTGACCCTCGCCGACACGAGCAACCTCATTGTTGACGTGGGTGTGCCGTCAAGTCGCCTCGTCGTCCCCAATGGAATCGCTGAGTTGGGCGGAAGTCTGACGGTGACCTCCAGCGTTGCCTATGGCGCAAGCGAGCGCTTCCAGATCCTCGTAGCGCAGGCCTTTGATCCGCAGTTCTCCAGTTTCCTCAACACCACCCTGCCCGCGGGCTTCATCGATTTAGGAGAGCAGCCCTTCAACTCGGTGGCGTACACCGTCGAGGCTCCAACCATCATTACTCCACCCACTCCAACCCCCACTCCCACTCCCACTCCAACGCCAACCCCCACGCCAACCCCCACTCCCACGCCAACTCCAACCCCCACTCCCACGCCAACTCCAACCCCCACTCCCACGCCAACTCCAACCCCCACTCCCACGCCAACTCCAACCCCCACTCCCACTCCAACTCCAACCCCCACTCCCACTCCAACGCCAACCCCCACTCCCACTCCAACGCCAACCCCCACGCCAACCCCAACGCCAACCCCAACGCCGACACCAAAGGCCGAGGATTCCGTTCTATTTCAAAAGATATTCTTTCCGTCCACTGCCATCACAACGAACCAGCAACAAGATACACAGAATGGCAACGGAACACCGGCGGTGTTGGACAACATCACCAATCCCATCTTTACCCTCTTCCAGGAGGCCGACAACGGCGAAACCGGTGAAGGGCTTCCCGCGGAATTGCTGATCGAAACCATGACTCCCGAGCAGGCCCTGAAGGCCATCCAGATCGGCGACAACACAAGGACCCAGGACACCCAGAACACCGTGAATGAGGTGGAACCTCCCCCCGGGGCACCGGATGCCATTGATACCAAGACCTTGCAGGAAGCTCTGCGCCAGGCGACACGGGCGATTCGTGGGGGGCAGCAACCGTGAGCTGGTTGAGACGTCAGGACAAGAACAAGGGCCACGAAGCCAGGCGGCGGGATAGAAGTCACCGAAGATCTGTGGTGGTCTCCAGCTTGGCCCTCATTGCACTCGTGCAGCCATGGCCTGCCGGCGCCAGGGAGCTTCAGCCTTCCGAAGGAGCGGAGACAGGCTTCAGGGCATCCGACTACAACCCAGCCATCCTGTCGCTCAGCTTCAGTGCCCCAGCCAACGAGCCTGGAGGTCAACAGCAAGGTGGCGAGCCAACATCCGAGGAGAAGAGTCAGGATGCATTTCTTGATCTCGTTCTGGTCACACAGACAGGAGAGCCCTTCGGCAGGAGAGTGGCCGTTCGGAAGGGTGAACTACAAGAAGATCTTAAACTATTCTACCGTCAGTTAGCACGTCAGGAAGACCTGAACGCAGAGGATCCCGCCTCACCGACAAGGCGTCTCTTTAGCGTGATGCTGGGGCCTCTGGCCGAAGAATTAGAGCGTCAAAAGATAACGACACTGGTGATCGCGGCGGAAAGGGGCCTACAGGCCGTTCCTTTCGCCGCGCTTCACGATGGCAAACAATATATGGGGGAAAGATTTGCTTTCTCCATCACACCATCACTGCAGCTTACATCTCTGGCGCCACCAAGTCAGAAGAGGGGAAGGATGATGGCAGCCGGGGCGTCCAAGTTCACGGATCTGGCGCCTCTTCCCTTGGTCACGCAGGAGCTGAATGGTCTTGAAAATCGAGGAGGCGTTGAACGCTTCCTCAACCAGGAGTTCACGCCCAAACTGCTCTTAGATCAAGCTGTTCAAGACAAGTACCAATATGTGCATGTAGCCACCCATGCCGAGTTCCTGCCAGGTGGACCAGACAAAGCCAGGATTTACGCTGGTACAGGGAGCATCTCTCTCAACAGCTTCGCCGATTTACGGCAACGCCGAAAAGACGATCCCATTGAACTTTTCGCACTGAGTGCCTGCAGAACAGCCCTGGGTGACCAGGACAGTGAACTTGGCTTTGCCGGGCTGGCCCTTCAAGCTGGTGCACGCAGTGCCATTGGATCCCTGTGGTACGTCGATGATGTTGCAACGTCAGCCTTCTTCCTTCAGTTTTATCGCTATCTGAACGCTGGATTACCGAAAGCAGAAGCGATGCAAGCCACGAGAAAGGCACTTATTGAGGGCACACTACACAGGGATGCCGACAAGATTTTTGCCGCAGATGGTAGCGTGCTACTGACGGATTTAACTACAGAGCAGCAGCAAAGGGTTGCCAAAGGGCTAGAGCATCCATTCTTTTGGAGTGGCATTGAACTCCTTGGCGTACCTTGGTAAGGGCTTAACAGCAGTTCATGAATCACAAACCATCGAAAGAAGATATTGGTTGCGACCGTCCTTGAACTGATAGTCAACCTGATCAACGGATGATTTGACTAAGAACAACCCCAGCCCACCAATCTGTCTCGTCTCAATGGGTGAATCAGCAATTGAGGCTGGAATGGATTCAAGGTGAGGATCAAAGGCTGGGCAGGAATCTTCAATGGAGATGGTCAACATCTCAAGAGGTGGCGAAGCAGTGCTCGCCCCACGTCTGAAGGAAATCCGGATGACTGGGCAAAGGGAATCGTCATCGGGATGCGATCCCCCCCCAACGCCTGAGGCGGAACGCATGATGTTGGAAAGAAGCTCCTCAACAGCCAACATCAGCTTGTAGACGCGAGAGGAGTCGGTGATTGCTGCCTCAGCATGAAGTCGAGCAAAGGCCATCAGCTGGTCCCAGCTGTCCATAGTGGCAGGGAGCTCTAGGGACGGCTGGGAAGAGGAAGGGCCCAGATCGTTGTTCATGGAGTTCAGTCGAGCTCCGAATCTGTGTCAACCATCAGCACAGCACTACCCAGGCCAGTACGTTCAATGACCTCTTTGATCTCATCACTGCCTCCGATGAAGATCAAGCGCGATGTATGCGGCATTTTCTGCTTGGCGAAGACAAGCGCACGAAGACCTGCACTGCTCATGAAGGTGAGCTGCATGGCATGGATACGCAGCTCGGCAAGCTCCGCAAGACCAATCTTTGTCAAGGCATCCAGGAGCTCTGGCGCGGACTTTGAGTCAACCTCACCTTCAAGATGAAGGGATACATGGGTAACCTGGGGATCGACATTGATAGAGAGGGGCATGATCAGGAATCAGAGTGAAAAGACGACGACCGAACGCTCACCGACGAGTAATCCCTGAGACTGCAAAGGTGGTTGGTCAGGGAAGGTCGGACCCGCGGGATCTGCCGTATTAAAGCAGATCCGCCAAGATTTCCCTGAGGCAATCTGCGGGAGTTCGAACCAACTGGCGTAGTGGGCCATGTTGGCAATCACATAGACGGTGTCAGCTCCTGAGGGTTCAGTCGAATTCCGGGGTACGTCGGAACTGAACATCCAAGCAATCTGGCAAGAGCCATCTGACCAATCGGGAGACCAGGGGAGGGTGCCGTGAAAGCTGGATGATGGCACCCCGTCGAGAGTCATGGAACTGGCAAAAGAATTGACGCGCAATGAGGGATGGGCGTGACGGAACGCAATCAAGGAGGAGACATAGTCGTGCAATGCACTGTTGGACTGCAGAAGAGACCAGTCAATCCAGGACAGGGGAGAATCGATACAGTAGGCATTGTTGTTGCCCTGCTGGGAACGACCGAACTCATCACCCATGACGAACATCGGCACCCCCCTCGAGGTCAGCAGCAGGGCAAACGCATTCATCATCTGCCGGGTGCGTAAGGCAAGGATGGAGGGGTTATCGGTCCAACCCTCTGCGCCACAGTTCCAGCTGTGGTTATCATTGCCGCCATCTTGATTTCCTTCTCCATTGGCAAAGTTGTGCTTGTCATTGAAGGAAACAAGATCGGCCAGGGTGAAGCCGTCATGGCAAGTCACAAAATTGATGGAAGTTGCCGGTGCACGCCCACTCGCTAGGTACAAATCCGGAGAACCCTGAATTCGCTGTGCAAAGTCACCAACCATGCCGTGGTCACCCTTCAGAAAGCGTCGAACACAGTCTCGGTACTTTCCGTTCCACTCAGCCCAGCGGCCAAAAGCGGGAAAGGTGCCCACCTGGTAAAGCCCACCAGCATCCCAAGCTTCGGCTATCAGCTTGCAGGAAGAGAGAATCGGATCAAACGCCAGTGACTCGAGAAGGGGAGGATTGGCAAGCGGGGCTCCCCAAGGGTCACGACCAAGAATCGAGGCAAGATCGAAACGGAAGCCATCGATATGATACTCGGATGCCCAATAGCGCAGGCAATCCAGAACCAGGGCACGAACAATTGGATTGTTGCAATTAAGCGTATTGCCTGTTCCGCTGAAGTTAAAGTAATAGCCCTCAGGAGTGAGCATATAATAGATCTTATTATCTAGCCCCTTAAAGCAGAGCGTAGGGCCTTGTTCATTACCTTCGGCAGTATGATTAAATACAACATCCAAGATGACCTCAATCCCAGCTGCATGCAGCTGCTTCACACACTGCTTAAACTCATCGACCTGCATCCCATACATGCCAGTAGCAGCGAAGGCGGCCTTGGGAGCAAAGAAGCCTAAGGTGCTGTAGCCCCAGTAGTTGAATAGTTGCTCTCCCGAGTCGGGATGAACTCGGGAGTTCTCAAACTCATCGAACTCGAAGACGGGCATCAGCTCAATTGCATTGATACCCAAACTCTTCAAATAAGGAATCTTTTCGACAAGCCCTGCATAGGTCCCGGGATGCTCAACACTAGAAGATGATGACTTGGTAAAGCCACGGACGTGGGCTTCATAAATCACGAGATCTTGGTGTGGAAGCTCCAAAGGGCGATCGCCTTCCCAGTCAAAGTCATCGAAAGAGACTCTCGCTCGATAAGGATAGATCTCATTCCCCCAGTCGGGCTGTTTGCCCCAGACATCTCTTCCTGAGATGAGACGGGCATAGGGATCCATCAGGATTTTGGTTCGATCAAACCTGTCACCATTGGCAGGATTGAAAGGACCATCAACTCTGAAGCCGTATTCCAGATCTTCGTAGTCTAAGTCAAATACAACGATGCAGAATACATCCCCAATTCGGTATTCCGGCGGAAATTCAATCTCGGCAAATGGCGCTGGCTCTCCCCTTCTAAACAAAACGAGTGTGCAAGCAATTCCAGCACTCGTATACAGGGAAAAGTTAAGGCCATTTGGAACATGCGAAACGCCAAAAGGCAAAGGCTTACCAGGTCTGACCTTGTAACCCGAAATCTGGTCTGTTGGGAGAAGATCAATACGATCTAGCATATACTTAAACCTATTGAGGTGGAAGATCAGACAAGGAGCTAAAGACAGTAAAGTATTGGAAAAAACCCGTGACTTTCATCGTATCGGCAATTTCCTGGCGCAAGCCAACAAGTGCCAAGGAAACGCCTAGCTCCTGAGTCTGACGGTGAAGCGTGAGGAGAGTTCTCAATCCGGCACTGGACATGAAGGGAACTTCAGCAAGATCCAGCACAACTGGATTGCCTCCCTTAACATGCTCATCAAGAAAGTCTCGAAGTTCATTCACAGTCTTTGAGTCAACTGATCCGGCAACACCAATGACTTGCCAGCCATTGGCTGTTGTCTCGCTAAGTTTCAGGCTCATGGCAGCGGCTTGTAAGTTCTCAAGAACAGGGGGTAAGCGTAACTTTTACTTTGATGCGCTGATTAGTGGATGGCAGAGTCACAAACAGCTGGTCCGCATCAAAGTCATGATATGGTTGTCCATCGATCTCACAGGCTGAGATAACGACACTTTTGGGTGGCAGGATGTCAGGTGAGACAAAGAGCCGTCTGTTCAAGTACCCGTTGGGGTGGGGCTTGAAGTAAAGGTCAAGAGGCCGCTTCTCAATCAGTAGATCAATATAGACCGTGGAAAGGAAACAGAGCTCAGTAGAGTGGTAGGCACTCATGGAGTGACTACCTTTGAAGCGCTCTGTACCAAGCAAATAGGGCACCCCATTGGCGAGAACATTGAAATAAACAGCGCCGTCATTTTGATCAAGGAAGAAGGCATTATAAAAGGCTGACGACTCATCGGCATACTTCTTATAGCTTTCTTCCGTGGGTATATGTCCTTGAAGGATAAGATAAGCAAGGATTCCCTGCTCTTGCTGCCACCAAGCCTTACGGTCGTGCCATGCAAAGCGATGAAACTGCTGCCCAGGCTGTTTAACACGCTCTACAACATCGTACCAACCAAACCGCTGCTTATCATAGCCATGCTGAGGCATCAACTCAGCAATCTTGGTGGCCAAGTCCAAATACTCTTGTTTGGGTAACACACCCTGAAAACGCATGAGGTTCCATGCGATTTTCAAGTTGTGGCCAACTACAGCACGGTTTTGCTGCCAACCCCACTCTTGATCCTTGGACCAGTCATCAAAGAACTTCTCCTGGACGAATGGACTAGAATCGTAATCTGGAAAGTGCTCAGTAATCGTATCGAATGTCTCCTCGAGCATGTCGAGGTATTGTTGCTGCTGTGTGGCTAGCCACAGATTGATGAGATAGGCGGGAGCGTGGTCTCCGACTGAATTCCAGTTCTTCTTGGCCTTGTTTCTCCCCAAAGACTCCTCGTGGGGGCTGAGGGTTACAGCATGGACATGTGAGTAATATCCTCCCTTCTCGTTATCACGATAATAGGTATGAAAGAGTTCAACTGTCTTTTCTGCATCCTCCAGGATCCTTGGGTCACCAGTAAGGCGATAGGTTTGGATGGGACCGGCTAAAGCATAGATTTGCTCATAGGCCGGGATACAGTCATAGTCATCTCCAAACTCAGAAACCAAAAGCTTTTGCTCCTGGCCTCCGCTGCCCACCTTCATGCCATGATACCAATAGATCAAACCAGTGTCAGAGTCAACAAACCGCATTTTGTCGCGTAGATACTCAGTACCCTTTTCTGCCGCCTCCAGGAATTCATCCTTGCCGGTCAGCATGTAGGCTGACGCCATGCCATACACCATCCGGGAAATGGTATCCGTCTCTTGCAGATAATCCCCCGTTGCTTTTGCACCGGTAAGATTGATCAGCGTACGATAGTTGGCATAGTCTATCTCTTGGCTAGGATAGTCGAATTGCCACTTGAGATATGACGATGCAATTGAGTCCACCTGGTCAATCCACCAACCTTGGTCGGCATAGCGATATGAATCTCCGTCTGATCCGGCAAAGACGATATAGTTAACTTCAAAGCTGACCTCCCGCTCTGGGAAATATGTTCCATACAGGAAGACGATTCTGCCTTTGGCCAACAGCTGCTCAAGCTGTCCTCCGCAATCGATCCATCCCTCACTGATGTTCTGCGTTTGGCGGGCATAGGTATTGGCGGTGAGCAGGGCCCGATACGGCCTGCCATCGGAGGTGTTCAGATCAATGGTTCGACCCACAGGGTCGTAGGCCATGACATAGCCTGAGATAAGATCTGAGAATGTAAAGTCTAATGAATTCATGGCCGTTGGCTTGCTGAAGGGGAGAGGTTGGACTGGCTGGGCAACGATGGAATGTTCACCATGGGGCTAGGCAGGGTCACCTGGACCCACCACCTTGCTTCGGTCCCGCGATGCTGATGAATGTCAAAAGGAGTTCAAGCTGTAGCTAGCAGCTGAGCTACACAGCGGTCGCAGCTGTCGGAGGCTAGGGAAAGGATCAGCATGGCTTGACCACCATTGTGACCCTTGGTGCTGTTATGCGCTACAGCAGGGGCCACAAGTGGGGCATCCTGACACAAAGGGTAAGAATGAGATCCGGGCTGAAGAGTATGTCTGCGATCCCACTCTTTGGATCACTGTTAGGGACCACACTGGAGCTGTCAGACCTCGCCTTGGCATCAGACCTCTCCTTGGCAGCAGAAGGATGAACGTCCCGATCCGCGCCCTCCCACTCCCTCCCACTGAAGCCTCCAGACCCGAGGCGGAGTATCCCTCTGAAAGCGCGGGAAGCACGGGACCCCGATCACACAGAGGCTGAGCGACGGCCAGGGCGCGCAGAAACCGCAGGATTGCAGGAGTGGATGAGCTTCAGCCACGGAACCGGTCAGACAGATCCGCCACAACGTGAAATAGTTCGTAGCAAAAATCTGAAGAATTAGCGTCCGTCTGCCAAACCATTCCAAATGCCCCCAAAGACTTGGGGCTTAGGTTACTTATAATGCTCGTGCTGTCGTTTCCCGTTCATAGCTCAAGTCATCTTGACTGTGAAAGTGTTGAAAGCCTGTCGATTCTAGGAACGGTTCACTCGCATCGGAATCGCTGGAACCCCTTCTGTCAAGCCAACGACATGATCTGGGATGGGCATCGTGGTGAATGGTGGCAGACCTTCTTTCTGCATCCACGCGGGGGCCGACATGGCAATGGTATCTATAATTTCCGGTTTGTTGGCAACCACAACCCGAGCAGAGTCTTCAAGAAGGCTGCCGATGAGGATATATCCCATGGGTTGATCAGACTCGTTGAGTCAGCTTGGGGTGAAGCTGGACGGAATATCACGCTCCAAGTCAACAAGCCCTGTGAGTATCGGTTATCCGTCGATACGAGAAGTCCGTGTCTAAAGATAATCGGGGGTCAGGTATCGGAATTTGCTCAGGTCAATGAGGCCTCATCATTCCAGCTGAATGGGTTTGTCTGGGATGGGGAAGACATGTTTGGCAAGTTTGATGAGTGTCGTCCGTCGCGCAGTTTCGAGCCCCACGCATCGGGCTCGTGGTTCATTGACGTTGAGCTTCGCAAGAATGGAGGTATTGACTTTCGTTCAGATGGAGTCTATCAGTTTTTAATTTCAAGAAATCATGATGAGGACCAGGGATTCAGCGCGATAAACCGACCCAGCAGTGCTCATGCAAGGATCTCGAAGGCACTGATGTGGGAGAGAATTCCAGACGCTGATCAGACAGACGCTGATCAGACGATTGATTTGATCCAAGGCAGTGGATTCGGCAGCAGTCACGGACGCTGCCTTCACTCTGCAGCAACAGTAGCGGTCTCAGAAGATGGAACATACCGGTTCTGGTTAAAGGCCGTGGAAGATGGAATGAAGTTAACCGTAGAACCACTGCAAGGGGGAGCGGAAGTCAGAGTATTGAATCGGGTTGACTCGGTTCAGCTACTCGGATCCGTGCATAACAGTGCTCCGTTTGACCCGACCAATCAAGCCACATTCATGCAGGAGTCAAAGGGAAAGAATGGCATCTATGAACTGACCCTGGATGTGAAGGCAGGGGATCATGTGATCAACTTTGGTCTCGCCCATGAGCTGTTCCTCGACACGATGGGACTCGGTTGCTGGATCGGGGATATTTCTGAGCAAGGAATCCAAGGCGTGGCATGGCACGGCAAGCCCAATGAAGCCAACATCTGCTTTCAGGTTCAGCGTGATGCCCGAATCCAGTTTGTCTATGATCTCAATACCGATCGCTTTTCACTTCATTGCGTTGATGGGAACCAGTGCCTCCACCGCATTGATGGCCTTGATTCCTTGTCCATCGTAGGAAGTTTTGCCGAACCACTGATTGCCTGGTCACCAAAGGAAGCTGAGAACAGAATGCAGAAAATCGGCGGCGAACGCTTTGAACGCTACATCTTTCTTGATGCTGATTCAGAATATCAATTCAAGTTTGTAGCCAATCTTTCGGACTGGCATCTTGTATTCGCCGACTATGAGCTGGATGGATATGGAGCATCACTGTCTGAACCCAACAATCCATCGCCCATGGATTCCTCCCTTGAGCAACTAAAGAAGCATGGTCACCTGACCTCCCATGGAAATCCACCGCCCATCAGTTTCAAACCTTCCCGGACCGGCTGGCATCGGTTTGTTGTGGATATGAACACAGGTGCCTATTCTGTCAACGTAGTGCTATAAACCCACCGTCGTATCAGGAGATACACAGGCTGGGGCGACCTTAAGAGATATGTATGAGATTCCGCTTTTCTCCTATAGACAGTTCTCCTCCTCTGGATCCCGGCCTAGATTTGCTATAACCATTCCTTGGCGCCTCCTAACTGCAGAGATCGCATCAGGCCTTCTCCGTTTTCAAGGATTGTAGTCTCGCGCCTGAGTGAATGGTCTTCTCTCGATTACTATCCCGAGTCCCATGCCTAAGAAGATCCTTGTCGTCCTTTCCGAGTGGGGATATTGGGGGGAAGAACTTGTCGGTCCCTATGATGTACTCAAGCAAGCCGGATATAGCTTTGACTTCATGACCCCCCGGGGACGCAAGCCACCGGCCTTGCCTCCAAGCATGGACGAGACCTATATGGATCCTCCACTCGGGAAGTGCGTCACCAGTCCACATTTTGCCAAGAGAACCAAGGAGGTTGAGGACTCCTCTCTTCTTGATGCTCCGATCAGCCTTGAGAAGGAGTTGCCCTTGATGCCCTACTTCAACAGCAGCAACTTCGGGCATGACTTAGAGAAGTTTTATCAAACTCGGGAAGAGTTTTGGACGCGTTTTGTTGATCCCTATGATGCTCTTCTCATGCCTGGAGGGAGCGGCCCAATGGTTGACATGGTCAATAATGAGCGCCTACACAATCTCATCCTTGGATATTTAGACCGAAACAAACTGATCGCTGCCGAATGCTATTGCGTGACCTGCCTAGCCTTTGCGCGCGACTGGACTGATCGCAAGAGCATTATTGCTGGAAAGCATGTGACAGGGCATGCTCGTGAATATGACTACAAAGATGGCACTGGCTTCGCTCAAATGTATGGCTACGATGACCAGCCAATGAATACTTCGGCAAATTTTGGCCCTCCTTTCTATCCACTGGAATATATCCTGCGAGATGCTGTCGGGCCTGATGGTCAGTTTCACGGTGGAGTCGGACACACGATTTCCACAATCTTGGACTATCCGTTCCTGACTGGCCGCTCCACCCAGGATTCCACACTGGTTGGAGAATTAATGGTTAAGGCGCTTGAGCAAGGGTTGACTCGTTACGGCTGGTAGGAGACATCCCATGCGCGGCCATGAAGCCATTCTGCGGCAGTTTGTAGCCAATGACCTCTGCTACATGTTTGGGAATCCGGGCACTGTAGAACAAGGGTTCTTGGATGCACTCTCGGCTGTTCCTGAGCTTAAATACATCCTCACCCTGCAGGAGTCCATCGCAGTTCTTTGTGCCGATGGCTATGCAAGAGCACGCTTCAAACCTGCGTTGGTTCAGATCCATTCGACACCTGGCCTTGGGAATGCCATCGGCAACCTCTACCAAGCCATGAGGGGGCAGGCCCCCCTCGTGGTGATTGGTGGAGACGCTGGCATTCGCTATCAAGCCATGGACGCCCAGATGGCCGGCGATCTTGTTGCCATGGCTGAGCCGGTGACCAAGTGGTCGGCCATGGTCAGCCATCCCTCCAGCCTCTTGCGGATGGTGCGTCGGGCCATCAAGGTTGCTGCAACCCCACCATGCGGCCCTGTCTATCTATGTCTGCCTCAGGATGTCCTGGATGCTGAAGTGGTTGAGGATATCTATCCTGCCCACATCCCCTCGATCGCCCAGGCTGCTGACAGCAGGGATGTTGCCGAAATCGTCAGGACGCTGCAACAGGCGGAGAATCCGATCATCCTTGTCGGTGATGGGGTTGCCTGGAGCGGGGCCCACGAGGAGCTTCTCGCGTTGGCGGAGGCCAGCGGGTCCAGGGTGTATCAGGCTGATGGAGGAGAGGTGAACTTCCCTGAAGACCATCCTCTCTTCTTCGGAGGCACCGGGCACATGTTTGGCGAGAATAGTCTGCCAATTACAAAAGCAGCCGATTGGTGCTTAGCAGTTGGCTGCTTTCTACTTCCTGAAGTATTCCCGAACCTTGGGGATATATTCACCCCGGGCTGCAAAGTCTATCATTTGGATTCCAATCCCAACAACATTGCCAAGAATCATCGTGTAGACCTTTCCATAGTGGGTGATCCCAAGGGGCTCCTCAGGCAGCTGAATGCCTCGCTGCATGAGCTTGGGGACGACCGTTCCTCAAGCCAAGCCACTGTTCGTCAAAAGGCCAATGAAGTAAGAAAGCAGCAGGCCACCAACCAAACCAGCACGATTTACGATCTGGATCCATCTATTCCCGATGATGCCTATGACAACAAGACCACATTCATGCCTTCAGGCTTCTTTTTCCAACAGCTAGCAAGCAAGCTAGACGCAACCGCAATTCTGTTTGACGAAGCCCTTACCAATTCCCCCCCCATAACAACGCATTTGCCTGCTCAGCGTCCAGGCCAAAAGCTTTGGACCCGGGGAGGCTCTCTCGGCACGGGGTTGCCTGGAGCCATTGGCATCAAACTGGCCCATCCAGACAAGCAAGTCATCGGAATATCGGGCGATGGCGGAAGTATGTACACCATCCAATGCCTTTGGACAGCGGCACGCCATGGGATTGCCGCCAAGTTCGTGATTTGCCAAAATCGTTCGTACAGACTTCTCCAGGCCAATATCAAGCAGTATTGGCAAGCGCAAGGTATAGCTGAACACGACTATCCGCTATGCTTTGACCTTTCTGCACCCGAAATATCCTTTGAGCAACTAGCCGAATCGATGGGTGTCAAGGGTGAGAGAGTCTGGAAGCCTTCTCAGGTTGAGGCGGCGATTGACCGCATGATCCACAGCACAGAGCCCTACCTGATCAACCTTGTGCTTGATGGAGACGTGCACCCAGAACTCATCGGCGTCCACTGTGGACAGTAAAGCACAAGCCATCTAGCCTCTGAATTGGTAACAGTTTCCATTTCAAAACCCCCAACACAACTCCCATGAGCACATTCACCCATCCAGAGATCTGGGCCTTTGCCAGTGCCTGGTACCAGCTCCTCGATATCCACGCCCCGCTGGAATCCTATCGACCATTGTTGACTTCTGATGTTGAGCTGGTATTTCCGGAGGCCACTGTCAGTGGCTTTGAAGGCTACGCAGGCTGGTACTCAACAGTCATTGATATCTTCTTCGATGAGATACATACTTTGAAAGTTGCAGATATCATCTCGCAAACAGACTCGACTTGCACAGCCCATGTCGTGGTCAACTGGAAGGCAAGTGTTTGGAAGCCACCAGCAGCCAGAAGCACAAGACTGATGATGGATGCCGATCAGACGTGGGAGCTGGTCCGCAGCGACAAGGGTCTTCAGGTTTCCAAATATATTGTGAATGGGATGAACTATGAAGAAGGCTCTTGCAAACTGTAGCCACGTCATCTAGTCACTTCTCGAACGCATCATTTCATCAAAAGACTCGCCTTTCTAACGGATTCTGCCATGAAGAATGTCCCCTCGACCCCATTAGGCGATCTCTATAGAGAGCATATTCGCCTCATTCTAGCCAAGGATATTCACGGTCTTCTCAACCAATACTCTGAGGATGCCCTGCTCATATCCAGCTTTGAGAAAGTGCCCAAGTACTTCCGTGGCCACACAGAATTAAAGACCCATTTTGAGGGGATCCTAGGCATCGAAGGACTCGAAACGGACATTGCTTTTTGGGCTGAGACTCAAGATCCAACAACTCTGATGATTGTCGAGGCAATTACTCTAAAGATTCCCGATGGAGAAGCCCATATGCGCTTTGCAGATAGCTGGGTTCTTGATGAGTCGGGCAAGATCAAGATTCACTTCGCTGGGATGACCCAGTATCCCGATGGAAGCGTCGCGTAAACTCGCGTCAACAATCGGCTGAGGCCATCAGAGCCTCAGGATTCTCCAGCACTTCACTGTCACTGACAGCTTAAAAGAAAATGCTTCAGATTATTTCACAGCTTGCCATCAATTGCATTGACCAAGCCGCGACAGAAGCTTGGTATGCCGAGAACTTTGGATTCAGACGTACGAGGAGTGTCACCTTACCGGATGGTCGAGAGATCATCTTTATCAAGATGGCCGACAGTGCCTTCTATCTTGAACTTTTTCAGGCTGATGGCCCAGCGCCCTCGCCTCAGGCCAGCATGGACGGACCGACCGCTCCAGGCTTTCGCCATCTGGCCTTTAAGGTCGACGATGTAGATGCAAAGCTGAAGACCATCCAAGGTGTTGACATTACCTTAGGACCCCTTAGTTTTGATGACTATATCCCTGGCTGGAAGACAGTCTGGATCCGCGACCCTGATGGACGAATCATTGAGATCAGCGAAGGCTTTACAGACGCATGAGCCCATTCAAGTTCTGCGAAGCGCCAAGACAGTGATGTCGTCAGACTGCTCGGCGGCACCAACATAGCCTCGAACATTCGCAAGTACATCGTTGACCAGTTCTTTGGCTGACTGAGATTTTGAGGACTGGATCGTCTCCTTTAGACGATCTTCTCCGTATTGGGCGTGGTCTTCATTCATGGCCTCTGTTATGCCATCTGTATAAATGAAGAATGTCTCACCCCTGCCCAAATGCCGAGAGGCCATCACAAAGCTTGCGTCTTTGAACACACCCAGTGGCTGTCCACCATGATCTTCATAACAACATGACCCTGTCTCTTTAATGTATAGCGCTGGGTTGTGGCCGCCTTGGGCATAGACGACCTCTCCAGTATCAGGATTGTAGACGCCAAGTATGATCGTCACAAAAAGCATGGCCGCATTCTCCGGATAAAGCTGCGCATTCACCTGGCTCAGGATCTCAACCGGATCTTTGTATTGGCGCGCTGTCGATCTGATCAAGGTTCGCGCAATCGCCATGAACAAGCCCGCCGCAACGCCCTTGCCTGCAACATCTCCTACAAGAAAGAACAGCCTTCCATCTCCGGATGGGAAGAAGTCGTATAAATCACCACTTACTTCCGTGGCTGGATCAAGCGCAGCATAAAGATCAAGATTGGCAAATTCTGCCTGGGTTGGGAACCTGGTCGGCAGGATACCTATCTGCATGTCCCGCGCCAGATCCAGGTCACGTTGCACCTGGGCACGCTCGATGGCTGCCGCATTGGATTGAATTCGGACGAGGGATGCTGAAACCAGCGATGCAAAGTACTCCACTTCTTCTTCGTCTTCTTCATCAAAGCTGGGGCGATCGATTGGGTTGAGAAATTCGATCACCCCGATGCAATTGTTTCCATCCAGCAGAGGAGCAGCGATCAAGGCCTTCGTGACCCAGCCCGTTGTTTTATCAACCTTGGAATAGAAGCGAGGATCTTTCGAGACATCATCCACGCGTATGATTGATTTGGTCTCCATGGCTTTGCCAACGATCCCGACACCGGCAGGAATTCTTATTTCATTGAGCTGCGGAGCGCTTTCGCCATAGGCTGAATTAATGCATAACTCACCAGTCTTTTTATCTTCCAAGAATATGGAGCATGCCTCGGCGCCAATCCAGGGCCTGCTCTTTTCGAGAATCTTGTAAAGTAGGCTATCCAGATCCGGCTCTCTTCCGATTTCCCCTGCCAAACGGATCAGTCGTTCATAGTTCTCTGCCCGCCTCGTGTCCGGATGAACGAAGTCAGTTGTGCGGTCTTGCATTGATGGCTGCGCAGGGACCAAGAGAGCTGACCTGAGCCTAACGGATATCAAGAGGACACCCCTTAGCCCAGATGAGCCTCCTTGGTGTGTGTTCAACCACCTTACGACTCCTGCGCAGTGTCTCAAGGAATGGTCCGACCCTCACGTTGATGTTCTTGGCCGCCGTTGCGTTGCCTCCAGGCTCACGGCTTGCAACGATGGAGTGAGTCCTTGGGAGCAGGTCCACAACCGGTTGCTCACCGGCGCAGTGCCTAGATAGAACTGCGCCAACTAACTGATGAATTCTCGTGTGGTTCTCCATGGCTCCCAAGTTTCGCCCTGCCTGGTTGCGGCGTCTTACGGCTGGTGCTCGATACAGTCTCTTCTATGGAGGGGCCGCGGCTGTCTTGGTGCTCCTTGGTCAGAGCAGCATTACAGAGTCTATCGATCTCCTGCTTTATGACTTTGTTGCATCGATCCGTCGATCGAGCAGTGGAGAGAGTGACCCCATAGCAATCATTGGGATTTCAGAATCAGACCTGAAGCAGTATGGCTGGCCGGTCGATGATCGCTACCTTTGCGAAGGAATCAAGAAGCTCCTTGCTGACGGTAGTGTGGCCATTGGGCTTGATCTCTACCGTGATCAAGGTGTTGGGGCCAACCGCCAATGCCTGAACGACCTTTACAAGGAAAGCCCCAAGCTTGTATCGATCTTCAATGAGGCTGAGCAGATTCCTGCCATCCCTGGAACCCCACCGGACAGACAGGCCTACAACGACCTGCTGATTGATCCGGATGCAACGTTACGGCGCGATTTGGTCCATGTGGCCGGCCAAACTGACCCACGCATGGTCTCCTTCCCCATGCGCCTGCTGGAGGTGGCCACAGGATCCACGGCCCTGCGTGACCAGCTGGAAGCCGACACGTCCCACGCCCAGTGGTTGCAGCCTGCATCCGGCGGTTACCGCAATGCCGACGCGGGTGGTATGCAACAAATGCTTCCCTACCGAAGGCTTGGATCGTTTCCACTCTGGAGCCTGCAGGATCTGCTCACAGGCAAGGTTCCAGCCACCCAGATCAAGAACCGAATCATCCTGATTGGCACAACCGCTCCATCCCTGCGCGACCTCTTTCCGGTTTCTCAGACACGATTTTTGCTCAGTACCAGCCAATTCCAGGTTCCCGGAGTCGAGATTCACGCCCATCGCCTGGCCTCACTGCTGGATCGCACACAAGGACAGGAATCCCGGCTGATCCGGACTGCATCCCCATGGATGAACTCCGGCTTAGAAATAGTGGCCATCCTGCTAGGGATCTATCTTGGCAATTCATTCCTGGCCATTCGAAAGAGTGTCATCTATGTCTTCCTTGGAACTTCGCTCTTTGTCTTGGCAGGCTTTGGGGCCCTCTACTTGTTAAATTACTGGCTTGGGATCACGCTTCCTGCCATATCATTCCTGGTGATGGGCACTGTGGCATGGATTCAACGCGGTACATTGAGCCAGCAGCATCGCCAACAGATTGAGCGCCTGCTTGGGCAGGCAACATCTCCGGAGGTGGCACAGAAATTATGGGAAAATCGCGACAACCTTCTAAGTGAAGGAAGGTTCGAAGGCCGCCAGCTGATCGTAACAGTGATGTTTTCAGATATTGCAGACTTCACCACAGTCTCTGAAGGGATGCGCCCAAACGACTTGCTTGACTGGATCAATCGAGGGATGCGCCAATGCATCTCATCAATCGTTCATTCTGGAGGCATCGTCAACAAGTTTACTGGTGACGGATTTCTGGCAGCTTTTGGGGCTCCAGTGAGCCATGGAGAGCGCGAGGATGCCTGTTTTGCGGTCAAAGTCGCTCTAGAAATCGCCGACCACCTTGAGAAGCTGAATTCGATTCTTGCGACAGAAGGAAAGCCGCCAATGCGACTTCGTATTGGCATTCATACGGGTCCCGTTGTAGCCGGCTCCATGGGGGGGACGGAGCGTTTGGAGTACTGCATCCTTGGCGATGCCGTGAACTGTGCGTCCAGGCTCGAGAGCATTGAAAAGCAGAGGCACGAAGGGGTTTGCAGAATCTTGGTTTCAGCCGATACCCGTCATCTCGTTGAAAGCAGCCAGACCCATCTGAACTGGAAAGAATGGGGCTGCATGCACCTCAAGGGAAGAAATCAGCCCATCCAGATCTGGGAACTGCTCAGCTCGCGTGCGCAGCCCGAACAAAATCCAAACGAATCCACCCCGTCCGCCTTGACGGAAAGTTAATCACAAAACACACTCAGTCTCTGGGGGATCTCGTCGATGGTGGCCTTGGAATCAATGGCCAACAGGGACATGATCTCTGAAGACGCTATGGCCTGATTGCAACTTTTGGCATACGCCTGAAGGCTCCGCATGAATTTCTGATCCTCGGCGGTGCCTTCCGCCACCAGCAGGCTCACGGCCGGTGGCGAGTCCTGGCCGACAAAACTGAAGGTTCCCAGCTCGTCACCTCCGGGAATCTTGGCCGCATTGGAGCCACATTTGTAATAGGACTCCCACTTCAGTGGTTGGCTGATCTCAGGAACGGAAACCAGATAGAGACCTGCTCCACGGAGTGGAAGCCTGCGCTCCGAGCGTGGTGTGGCCGACTTGGCCTGGTAGGGGGTGAATTCCATGACCAACGTGGTATCAGCGGCCCCCGGGCCCACGAGCACCCCCAGCTTTCCACCTCCATCGGGGGCAAACACACTGGACATGGGCACGACATGGGCCAACAGCCGGGCCGAGCACTCGCCTCGGGTGCCCCCACCGATCCGCCGTCCGGGGAACTGGCTCCTGAGGTCCGCCAGGACCGGAGGAAGTGCCAACAGAAAGGACAAGGGAACAGCAAGCAAGCCGATGGTTCGACCTGATTGCTTCATCCATCCATGGCCAAAGTGGGTTGATTTCATCACTTCCTCTGAGTGTTTTCGTGGGCCGACGATGCAGAGCCAACAGGCGATCAACGGGGAGCTGACCTGCTTCGGCCGAGATCCAAACCATGGAGGGCAATTCTAGCTGTTCTGCCCCACCCGGAATCTGCGCGGTCCCATCCTTGCCCCAGGACGATGCCCCAAGCAGGCGGAGCGGACACCCCCCGCTGGCACCCATGCCGCGGGCCTGCGAGCGGCCTTTCAACGGGAGATCCCAGCCAGCGACCCCCTGCCGCCGGGTTGCCCTGATCGCCCGCGATCACCCCGCTGGTCCAACGGGACCGGGGGTCGGCATACTTTTGGCATGACCGTCAGCCCCATCACCACCCAGCTCGGCGACGAGGGCCTGGGCCAGCAGCCCTGGTGGGTGGAGCAGTGGATGGAGCTGATCAACACCTACCGCTTCAAGAAGCGGCTCGAGCGCGCCTGGGACTACGCCCGTTCCGGCAATGTGACCTCCATCCGCTTCGAAGGGCGGCGCGTCCATGCCCGGGTGCAGGGCCGGGAAGCTGACCCCTACAAGGTGAAGCTCTGGCTCGACGTGCTCAACGACGACGACTGGGGTTACGTGCTGGAGGCCCTCAGCCAGAAGGCCCGCTGGTCGGCCCAGTTGCTGGCCGGTGTCATGCCCCAGGACATCGAGCGGGCCTTTGCGGCGAGCGGCAAGCGCCTCTTCCCCTTCAAGCTGCAGGAAGTGCGCAGCGAGTGCACCTGCCCCGACAAGATCAATCCCTGCAAGCACGTGAGTGCCGTTTTCTACCTGATGGGGGAGCGCTTCAGCGAAGACCCCTTCGTGCTCTTCCAGCTGCGCGGACGCACCCGCGCCCAGCTGCTGGCGGACCTGGCCAAGCGGCGGCAGAAAGTGCTCGCCAAGCAGGCCCGGGCCAGCGGGCGCGGCAAGCTGCCCGATCCCGGCAGCCCCCACCCGGTCCATCCCGCCATCAAGGACCCCAACCGCTGGTGGCGCTACGGCGCGGCCCTCGATCCCGATCTGGTGGTGATCACGCCGGCCCTCGAAGGGGACACGGGCCTCGATGCCGCAGGCCCCCTTCCCCTGGCGGAAGAACCCCGCTTCCCGGAAGCCAACCACCGGTTCCTGGAGAACCTCAAGGCCCACAGCCAGCGCCTGGCCGCCCTGGCCATGGCCAGGGCCATGGGCAACGGCCGTGACGGCGGCTGAGGGGGGAGCCGCCGCAGGGGGAGCCGCCGAAATCACCGGCTTGGTCGACGCGCCCTGGCTGACGGCGACGGCCGTGGGCGTCGCCGAACGGATCCTGGCTTCCCATCAGCTGGCCTACGGCGCCCCCCTGCTGGCTGGGTTGCCGGTCGATGCCAGCCCGAGCCAGCGGGTCCAGGCCCTGTTCATCAGTCCGTTCTGTGTGCTGGCCCACGACGGCGCCGATCCCGATGTCGATCCCGGACCCCGGCTGATCTATGCCAACCGGGCGGCTCTCATGCTCTGGCAGCGTCGCTGGGCCGCGATGGTGGGCCTGCCCTCCCAAGTGACCGCCGAGCCCCACGAGCGCTCCCGCCGCCGGCAGGCCCTGCGCAGCGCTCAGACCGCCACAGCCCTCTCCGGCTACAGCGGCGTTCGGGTCGACAGCCAGGGTCGACGTTTCCAGATCCGGGCGGCGCGGCTCTGGACGCTGTGGGACGCCGCGGGCCAGCCCTTCGGACAGGCGGCCCGGTTCAGCGACTGGCACTGGCTGTGACCGTGCCCGTGCCTGTGACCCTGCCTCTGCCTGTGACTGTGACAACAGCTGCGAGCACACCCGGCCACATCCGGGGGTAAGGCCACACGGGTCAGCTCTCCAGGCAGCGTCCTTACAGTTCAGGTCGTTCCACCGGGTGTCCATGGCAGCTGCCACCTCCACGTCCGCCACGACGTCCGGCGCCGCCACCGGAGCCACCTCCGGAGCCGCGCCGCGCCTCAGCCTGCAGTGCGAGGCCATCGCCGCCGACACCACCACCATCCGCTCACTCGACTGGGATCGCAGCCGCTTCGACATCGAGTTCGGCCTGCGCAACGGCACCACCTACAACGCCTTCCTGGTGCGGGGCGCCCAGACGGCTCTGATCGACACCAGCCACCTCAAGTTTGCGGACACCTGGCTACCCCTGCTGGAGGAGCAGATCGATCCGGCCGCGATCGACTTCCTGATCGTCTCGCACACCGAACCCGACCATTCCGGACTGATCGGCCATCTGATCGACCGCAACCCCGAGATCCTGATCGTGGGCTCAAAGGTGGCGATTCAGTTCCTGGAGAACCAGGTGCACCGCCCCTTTCGCAGCCGGGCCGTGAAAAGTGGCGACGAGCTCGATCTCGGCACCAATCCCGAGAGCGGGTTGGGGCACCGCTTCTCCTTCCTCAGCGCCCCCAACCTGCACTGGCCCGACACGATCTTTTCCTTCGACCACGGCACCGGCATCCTCTACACCTGCGATGCCTTCGGACTGCATTACTGCTCCGAGCATCTGTTCGATGTGGACCCCGGCGCGATCGCGCCGGACTTCCGCTTCTATTACGACTGCCTGATGGGGCCGAATGCCCGCAGCGTGCTGCAGGCCATCAAACGCATGGAGGCCCTGCCGGAGATCACCACGATCGCCGTGGGGCATGGCCCCCTGCTGCGCCATCACCTCAGCCTCTGGGTGAACGACTACCGCGACTGGAGCAGCGACCGGAGCGCCGGGGAGGCCTACGCGGCCGTCTGCTACGTGAGCCAGTACGGCTTCTGCGACCGGCTCAGCCAGGCCATCGCTCGCGGCATCGGCAAGGCCGGTGCCCAGGTGCAGCTGGTCGATCTGCGCGCCACCGACGCCCAGGAACTCACGGCCCTGATCAGTGAGGCCAGCGCCGTGGTGGTCCCCACCTGGCCCGCTGAGCCGGAGGCAGAGCTCCAGGCCTCGATCGGCACGCTGCTGGCGGCGCTCAAGCCCAAGCAGTGGGTGGCCTGCTTCGACGCCTTCGGCGGCAACGACGAGCCGATCGACACCGTGGCCTCCCAGCTGCGCAGCCTGGGCCAGAAGAGCGCCTTCGATCCTCTGCGCATCCGTGAGATGCCCCTGGCGGATGACTACCAGCGCTGCGAAGAAGCCGGCACCGACCTGGGCCAGCTGCTCACCAAGGCGAAGACGATCGCGGCGATGAAGGCCCTCGACGGTGACCTGGACAAGGCCCTGGGTCGCCTCAGCGGGGGCCTCTACGTGGTGACCGCCAGGCAGCAGGACAGCGACGGAGGCAGCCGCAGTGGGGCCATGGTGGCCAGCTGGGTGAGCCAGGCCAGCTTCGAGCCCCCCGGCATCACCGTGGCCGTGGCCAAGGACCGGGCCATCGAGGCCCTGATGCAGGTGGGCGATCGCTTCGTGCTCAACATCCTGCGGGAGGACAACCACCAGCAGGTGCTGCGCCATTTCCTCAAGCGCTTCCCCCCGGGGGCGGACCGCTTCGCCGGTGTGACCACCGTGGAGGGCGCCGCCTCGGGCGGCCCCGTGCTCGGGGATGCCCTGGCTTTCCTCGGCTGCCGCGTGGCCCAGCGGATGGAGGGGCCCGACCACTGGCTCATCTATGCCGAGGTGGAGGAGGGCAATGTGGCCGACACTGAAGCCACCACCGCCGTGCACCACCGCAAGGTGGGCAACCACTACTGATGAAGACCTCGATCAGCGGATCTCCCGTTGCCGCAGCCCCAGCGTCGGAGCGTCGGGTGCTGATGATCCGTCTTGAGCCCGGGCTGCTGTGCCTGCGGGGGCTGAGCCCACGCCGCTCGCGCTTCGAGGTGGAGTACGGCCTGGAACGGGGCACCACGGCGAACAGCTTCCTGTTCGAGTCGGGCAGCAGCGCCGGTGGCCACGCCGTGCCGCCGGTGCTCATCCACCCACCCGGCATGACCTACGCCGAACCCTTCTTTGCCGCCCTGGCGGAGCTGGTGCCCAGCGAGGCACCGCTGAAGGTGGTGGTGGGTGTGGTGAACCCCAACCGGGTGGAACTGCTGCGGGCGATGGCGGCCCGCTGGCCGAGCCTGGCCCTGGTGGCCTCCAATGCGGGGGCGAAGCTGGTGCGCGAGCTCTGGGATCAGCGGCGTCCCGCCCCTGCCGGCGCGCCGGAGCCGGAACCGCTGCCGCCGCTGCCGCCGATCGACGTGGTGAAGCAGGAAGCGAGCCGGCCGCTGGCCGGTGGGCTGCAGCTGCGGCTGATTCCCGCTCCCACACCCCGTTGGCCCGGCGCGCTGATGGCGTTCGAGGAAAGCACCGGCCTGCTGATGAGCAGCAAGTTCTTCTCCGCCCACATCTGCCAGGACTCGTTCGCCGAAGCGAACCGCAGCAGCACCGAGGAAGACCGGCGCTGGTTCTACGACTGCCTGATGGCCCCGATGGCCCGCCAGGTGGAAACCGTTCTCGACCGGATCGACGCACTGCCGATCCGCACGATCGCCCCCTTCCACGGCCCGGCCATCGCCGAGAGCTGGCGCAGCCTCCTGGCCGACTACCGGCGCTGGGGGGAGGGCCAGAACCGATCCCGGCTCTCCGTGGCCCTGCTCTACGCCAGCGCCTACGGCAACACCGCCACCATCGCCGATGCCCTGGCCCAGGGCGTCTCCAGGACGGGGGTGCGGGTGGAGAGCCTCAACTGTGAGTTCAGCGAGCCCGAGCAGCTCCAGGCCGTGATCCGCTCCGCCGATGCCCTGCTGATCGGCTCACCCACCCTGGGCGGTCACGCCCCCACGCCGATCGTGGCGGCCCTGGGCACCGTGCTCGCCGAGGGCGACCGCAGCAAGCCGGTGGGCGTGTTCGGCAGCTTCGGTTGGAGCGGCGAAGCGCTCGAGCTCCTGGAGAACAAGCTGCGTGACGGGGGCTTCCGTTTCGCCTTCGAGCCGATCAAGGTCAAGTTCAGCCCCGATCCCGTCACCCTCAAGACGATCGAGGAAACCGGCACCGCCCTGGGCCGGGAACTGCTGGGCGCCAGAAAACGCCAGGAGCGCCGCAGTGCCGGAGGTCTGCAGGACAGCCGTACCAATCCCGCCATCCAGGCGCTGGGCCGGGTGGTGGGCTCCCTGTCCGTGCTCACGGCCGTGAAGTCGTCCGGCGACACCCGTCTGGGGGGGGCGATGGTGGCCAGCTGGGTGAGCCAGGCCAGCTTCCATCCACCCGGCCTCACCGTGGCCGTGGCCAAGGACCGGGCGGTGGAAGGACTGCTTCACATCGGCGACCACTTCGCGCTCAACGTGCTTGCGGAAGGGCGGGAGAACGGACCGATGAAGCAGTTCCTCAAACCCTTCAGCCCGGGCGCCGATCGCTTCGCGGGCCTGAACCTGGAGGAAACGCCCGGGGGCCAGCCTGTACTGCCGGAAGCCCTCGCCTGGATGGAAGCCTGCGTGCGCCAACGGATGGAATGCGGCGACCACTGGTTGCTCTACGCCGAGGTGATCCACGGGGGTGTGCTGGATCCCGTCGGCACCACGGCGGTCCACCAGCGACGCAGCGGCGCCGCCTACTGATCGCGCTACTGACTGATCCCGCTACTGACTGATCGCGCCAATGACGAGGGTCGGGCCAGGGCCCCGGACTCAGGCCGCCTGGGGCGGTGGGGTCGGGTCCACACCGGCCTGGAAGGGAAGGACCAGGGTGGCCCAGTGGTCCGGGCGGGCAGGGCGTGTGCGCCGTGCCCGACGCACCCCAAAGGGCACCCGCACCACGTTGGTGCCTTCCACCCTGCCGAGGGCCCGGCCGCCAGAGCTGCCGGTGCTGCCTGTGTCTCCGTTGCCGTCCATGGTCCCCACGAAATGAATGGCCGGGATGATCAGCCCCCGAGAGGGAGCTGGTGCCGAACCGGCGCCTGACAGCGCAGTTGCAGCAGATTGTCCGCGAAAAACAAGGTCAATAAACCAAAGAAAGTCTGTGGCTTGAGGAACCCTGCCCCGCCAGTGTGTACCACGCGGGCTCAAGCGGCAGTAGCGATCGACGCGGATTGGGCCAGTTCCTCAACCGACGGACAGGTGCAGGCGAGATTCCTGTCGCCATAGGCGTTGTCGATCCGGGCGACGGCGGGCCAGAACTTCGTGGCCCGTTGCTCCTCACCGGCCGGGAAGGCCGCCTCCTGACGGCTGTAGGGCCGGTCCCAGCCATCGGCGGTGACGGCGGCCAGGGTATGGGGAGCCCGTTTGAGCGGGTTGTCCACGGGGTCGGCCCGTCCTGCCTCGATGGCGGCCGCCTCGGCCCGGATGGCCACCATGGCGGTGCAGAAGCGGTCGATCTCCCGCAGGGACTCACTTTCGGTGGGCTCCACCATCACGGTGCCCGCCACCGGCCAGCTCACGGTGGGGGCATGGAATCCGTAGTCCATGAGCCGCTTGGCCAGGTCATCCACCTCCAGACCACAGCTCCGCTTGAGGGGCCGCAGATCCAGAATGCACTCGTGGGCGACCCGGCCGGCGGCGCCGCGGTAGAGCACGGGGAAGTGGGGGTCCAGCCGGTGGGCGATCAGGTTGGCACTGAGCAGGGCCACCTGGCTGGCGGTGCGCAGGCCCGGCCCCCCCATCATGCGGATGTACATCCAGCTGATCGGCAGGATCGAGGCGCTGCCCAGGGGAGCCGCCGCCACCGGGCCGGCCCCATGGGGAGCAGGTTCGGGGCTGGCCGGATCCCCGGGCAGGAAGGGCACCAGGTGTGCGGCCACCGCGATCGGGCCGACCCCGGGGCCTCCGCCCCCATGGGGGATGCAGAAGGTCTTGTGAAGGTTCAGATGGCAGACGTCGGCGCCGTAGAGCCCCGGTTTGCAGAGGCCGACCTGGGCGTTGAGGTTGGCGCCGTCGAGATACACCTGGCCGCCGCGGCCATGGACCAGCTGACAGATGCGCCGGATGGCCGGCTCGAACACCCCATGGGTGGAGGGGTAGGTGACCATCAGGGCCGCGAGCCGCTCGGCATGGAGATCGGCCTTCGCCTCCAGGTCGGCCAGATCCACGTTGCCCTGGCCATCGCAGGCCACGGCCACGACCCGCATGCCGGCCATCACCGCACTGGCGGGATTGGTGCCGTGGGCGCTTGTGGGGATGAGACAGACATCCCGGTGCTGGTCGCCCCGGCTGCGGTGCCAGGCGCGGATCGCCAGCAGCCCGGCGTACTCCCCCTGGGAGCCGGCGTTGGGCTGGAGCGACACGCCGGCGAAACCGGTGATGGCCGCCAGCCAGCGCTCGAGATCAGCCGCCAGCCGCCGGTAGCCCCGGGACTGGTCGGCAGGGGCGAACGGGTGGAGCTGGGCGAAAGCGGGCCAGCTGACCGGGCCGAGCTCAGCGGCCGCGTTGAGCTTCATCGTGCAGCTGCCCAGGGGGATCATCCCGTGCACCAGGGAGAGGTCCCGGGCCGCCAGGCGCTGGATGTAGCGCAGGAGTTCGGTCTCGCTGCGGTGGTGATGGAACACGGACTGCCGCAGCCAGGGGCGCTGCCGCTGGGGAAGGAGCTCCCACGGCTGGCGCCAGTCGCCTGCCGCGAGGGCCAGGGAGCAGCACTCCACGGCGCGCTGCGCGGCCTCCCCATCCGGGGCCAGACAGCGGAGCAGGCGCGCCAGTTCCTCCGGATCACTCAGCTCATCGAGGCTGATGCCGAAGGCGCCATCCAGGCGGCGGAGATTGAAGCCCCCGCGGCAGGCGGCCTGCACCAGGTCGTCGGCGGTGGGGGTCCGCACCAGCAGGGTGTCGAACCCCGGGCCGGGGTCCGGCGAGAGCCCGAGGGCCTCCAGGCCGGCCATCAGACCATGGCGCAGGGCGGCGACCCGTTCGGCGATGGCCGTCAGCCCGGTCGGACCGTGGTGGACCGCGTAGAAGCCGGCCATCACGGCCAGCAGCACCTGGGCCGTGCAGATGTTGCTGGTGGCCTTGTCGCGGCGGATGTGCTGCTCACGGGTCTGCAGGGCGAGACGCAGGGCGGGATGGCCCTCCGCATCGAGGGAACGGCCCACGAGGCGTCCGGGGATCTGGCGCTTGTGGACCTCGCGGGTGGCGAAGAAGGCCGCGTGGGGGCCTCCGAACCCCATGGGCACCCCGAAGCGCTGGGCACTGCCGACGGCGATGTCGGCGCCCAGCTCCCCCACCGGTGCCAGCAGCACCTGGGCGAGGGGATCGATCACCACCGCCGTCACCACCCCGACGGCCGCCGCCGCGCCCAATAGGGAGGCCGGGTTCCAGAGACCGCCGTCCTGCCCAGGCAGCTGGAGCAGCAGACCGAAGGCGTCCTCGGGCAGGGCGTCGCCCTGGGCCGCCAGGGCCCTGGGATCGATGCAGTCGATCAGGATCCCCAGCGGCTCGGCCCGGGTGCGCAACACCGCCAGGGTCTGGGGGAACACCTGCCGATCCACCAGGAACCGACGGGCGCCGGACCGCTTGCAGACCGCCCGGGCCAGGGCCATGGCCTCGGCCGCGGCCGTCGCCTCATCCAGCAGGGAGGCATTGGCGATCGGCAGGCCGGTGAGCTCGCTGATCAGGGTCTGGAAGTTGAGCAGGGCCTCGAGACGCCCCTGGGCGATCTCGGCCTGGTAGGGGGTGTAGGCGGTGTACCAGGCGGGATTCTCGAAGACGTGGCGCTGGATCAGGGCCGGGGTGGCGGTGCCGTAATACCCCTGGCCGATCAGGCTGCGCACCACCGTGTTCTCAGTGGCGATCCCGGCCAGTTCGGCCAGGGCCGTGGCCTCGTCACACGGGGAGGGGAGGCCCTCGGCGGCAGCTTCGGGGCTGAGCAGGATGTCGGCTGGGACCACCTGCCCGGCCAGCTCCTCCAGGCTGGCGAGGCCCAGCTCCTCGAGCATGGCGGTCTGCTCCTCGCGGCCGGGGCCGAGGTGGCGCTCCACGAAGGTCGGGCGGGAGGAACCGCTGGGCATGGCGTTGTCCATCGGCTGTGTGTGCTCCACCCTCAGTGACCCTGGACCTTGGCGGCATAGACGTCCGCGTCCATCAGGCCGTCGATCTGGGTGGGATCCGCAGGCCTGACCAGCAGCAGCCAGCCCTCGCCGTAGGGGTCGTTCTGCAGTTCCTCGGGGCTGGCGATCACGGCCTCGTTGCGGGCTTCGACCACGCCGGAGATGGGAGCCAGCAGATCCTCCACGGCCTTCACCGATTCGATGCTGCCGCAGCTCTGCCCCTGGCTGAGCTCCGTGCCCACCTCGGGCAGCTCCACGAAGACGATGTCCCCGAGCTGATCGATGGCGAAGGCGCTGAGCCCGAGGCGTGCCCGCCCCCCCTCGGCACGGACGTATTCGTGGCTGTCCGCATACCGGCAGTCGCTGGGGAAGGAGAGCGCCATCGCGAGCGGTGGGGCGGAAGGTGCGGATCAGTCTGGAGGACGGTGTCCGGATTCGGCGAGAGCCGTCAGGGCCCGCTCCAGCGCCAGCCGGGCATGGGCCCGATGGGTCCCCCCCTGCGTGTAGAGCACATACGGTTCCCGCAGAGGGGCATCGGCACTGAACTCGCTGGTACTGCCATCGATGAAGGTGCCTCCCGCCATCACCAGCTCACTGGCGTAACCCGGCATCGGGGCCGGCACGGGATCCAGGTAGGACCCCACCGGCGAGGCGGCCTGGAACGCCCGGCAGAGAAGCTTGAGCAAGCTGGCTGAACCCAGCCGCACCGCCTGGATCACGTCACTGCGCTCGGAACCGGGGGCGGGATGGGTCCGAAAGCCGAAGTCATCAAAGACCTGCGCCACCAGCTCGCTGCAGATCAGGGCCTCCGCCACCATCTGGGGCGCCAGGAACAGTCCCTGGAACAGCAGGCGGTTCAGATCGAAGCTGGTGCCGCCCTCGCTGCCGATGCCGGGAGCCGTGAGGCGGCAGCAGGCCCGCTCTACCAGCTCCCGGCGCCCCGCCACATAGCCCCCGGTGGGGGCGATCGTCCCGCCCAGATTCTTGATCAGCGAACCGGCGATCAGGTCGGCCCCCACGGCCGTGGGTTCGGCGGACTGCACGAGTTCGCCGTAGCAGTTGTCCACGAACACCAGACAACCCGGCTGCCGCCGCTTGACCCGATCCACCAGCTCACCGATCTCGTCCACAGACAGGGAGGGACGCCAGCTGTAGCCACAGCTGCGCTGGATCAGCACCATCCGGGTGGGCGTGGCCAGGGCGGTCTCCAGCCCCTGGCGGTCCACCCGGCCCTGGGGGGTGAGGTCGAGCTCGTCGTAGGCGATGCCGAAGTCGGCCAGGGAGCCCTGGCCGCTGCCCCGCAGGCCGATCACCTCCTCAAGGGTGTCGTAGGGACGGCCGGTGAGGGCCAGCAGACGATCACCGGGGCGAAGCACCCCGAACAGGGCGGCGGCGATGGCATGGGTGCCGCTGACGAACTGGAGCCGAACCGCCGCGGCCTCGGCCTGCAGCACCCGGGCGAAGACCCGGTCGAGCACGTCGCGGCCCTGATCCCCATGGCCGTAGCCACTCACCGAGGCGAAGTGGTGCACCCCGACCCGCTCGGCCGCGAAGGCGGCCAGCACCCGCTCCAGCCGGGGCTGCACCGCGGCGGTGTGGCGCTCGGCCAGCGGGGCGATGCGGTCGGCGGCGGCGGCCAGCCGTGCGGCGGCCCAGTCGGAGGTCGGCATCGGGTCGGGCCGGGTAGGGCCATGTTGCCCGTCTAGATTTCCGCGGCCTCGGGGTCGCCCCCCTGGCCGCTGGGCCGTGATGCCCTCGCCCCAGCGCCGACCCTCCCTGTCCCCCCCCATCCCCTTGGTGCTCCGCTCCGAATCCAGCCGCCCTCTGGCCGGCGACCCTGCCCTCGGACCGGACGTCCAGCCAGAGATCGTGCGGGTGGAGCGGCCCGGCGGGCGCCAGGAAGACCGTGTGCGGGCCGCCCTGGCGGCACCGCGCGCCCCCCTGCCACCGCGTCAGCGACGGTTCAAGGCCGGCACGACCGGCTTCATGCTGGCGATGCATGTGGGAGCCGTGGCAGCGCTGCTGCCCCGGTTCTGGAGCTGGCAGGCCCTGGTCGTGCTGGGGGCGCTCTACTGGACGACCGTTCTCGGGGTGACCCTGGGGCTGCACCGCCTCGCGGCCCATCGCAGCTTCCAGGCCCCTGCGTGGGTCGAGCGGGGTCTGGTGCTGATGGGCGCCCTGGCCTGCCAGAGCGGGCCGATCGAATGGGTGGGCCTGCACCGGCATCACCACAAGTACTCAGACCAGCCCAATGACCACCACGACGCGGCGCGGGGACTGTGGTGGGCGCACAGCGACTGGATGCTGCACGAGATTCCGGCCCTGCGCCACGTGGAGCGGCTGACCGGCGACCTGCAGCGCGATCCCTTCTACCGCTGGCTGGACCGCTGGTTCCTGTTGGTGCAACTGCCCCTGGCCGCCGCCCTCTACGGCTACGGGGAGTGGGCGGGGGTGCATGGCGGCGGGCTGGGGCTGGTGCTCTGGGGCATCCCCCTGCGCCTGGTGCTGGTGTATCACGTGACCTGGCTGGTGAACTCGGCCACCCATGCCCTGGGCTACAGAAACTTCGACAGCCCCGACCTCTCCCGCAACTGCTGGTGGGTGGCGATCCTGAGCTTCGGCGAGGGCTGGCACAACAACCATCACGCCTTTCCCCATTCCGCCCGCCACGGTCTGCGCTGGTTCGAGATCGACATCACCTGGCTGCACATCCGGCTGCTGCAGGTCCTGGGGCTGGCCCGAAGGGTGCGGGTGGCCCGCTACCGCCCCTGAGCACCGGCTGCCGAACGGAGCGCGAGGTCGAACGGAGCGCGAGGTGCCCCAGGCAGGTTTGGCGCTCAGCCGTCCCAGAGTCCGCCGAGCTCGGCGCGGATCGCCTCGCTGAGGGCATCGCGGGCCGGGGGCTCCACCAGCGCGCCGAGCTCCCGGGCGCGGCGGCGCAGCAGTTCGAGGAACTGGTCGGGTCCGAGCCGCTGCTCGTCGAGGCCGCCGAGGGCCGCCAGGGTGCGGCGGAGATCCGGGAGCTCGTTGTCCAGTTCGGTGGCCGCGTAGTCGCGCTGCCCCGCCATCACTTCGGCGAAACGCTCCCGGCGCTGGCGCTTGGCCACCGGATAGGCCGCCAGCACCTGATCCCGGCAGAGCCGCCAGGGGCGCCCCGCGGTGAGCAGATCGGCCAGGGCCGCGCTGAGGGCCCGGGATTCGGCTTCGGCGATGCGCAGATCGAAGGCGGGGGGGGGGCTGGCGCAGCCCCACGAACACTTCGAGCAACTCGCCGGGACCGAGCACGGGCTCCCCCTGGTCCTGCACCGGCAGGGCCGAGGCCTCGAGATCGGCGATCAGCTCGGGATGGCCGGACAGCCGCTCCCGGAGCGCCGGCGACAGCGCGCCCCCCAGCACCTCGGTGGCCAGCAGCTGGTTGATGCGGCCCAGGGCCAGGAACACCTCCGGGCCCGGCGAGGCCAGCTTGCCGTTGCGGAGCATCGAGAGCTGGGAGTTGTGCACCCGGCCGAGATCAAGGGCCTCCGCCAGCGCCGGCAGCACCCGATGGCTCCAGCCGTTGCGGCCGTGCCAGACGCGGATCAGGTGGGCAAACGCCACCCGCCCCGTCGCGAGATCATCCCGATAACCCACGAAGATGCCTTGCGATCTGAATTCGTATTGCTACTATCGTACCGATTGATCAGGAGCCGGTCCGTTATGACCGCCACATACCCCACCCAGGCGGGGGCGCGCCTCACGGCCCGCAACACACGCCAGCCCGCCACCATCAACAGGGGCGCCAACGGCATCCGCCGCGCCGCTGCGCTGCACCAGCCCCGGGCCGGCGAACCCCACCCCCAGATCAAGCGGGGCACCCGCTGGGGCACGGTGGGCTTCATGGTGGCGATCCACGTGCTCGCCGCCGTGGCGCTGCTGCCCCGTTTCTGGAGCCTGCCGGCGGTGGCCAGCTTCCTCGTCCTCTACTGGGTCACGGCGTGCCTGGGGGTGACGACCGGGTACCACCGGCTGCTCAGCCATCGCTCCTTCCGCGTTCCCACCTGGCTGGAGCGCTTCTTCGCCACCTGCGGCGCCCTCAGCTGCCAGCACGGTCCGATCGACTGGGTGGGCCTGCACCGCCACCACCACAAGTTCTCCGACACGGAGCTCGACCACCACAGCAGCCTCAAGGGCTTCTGGTGGAGCCACATGGGCTGGATGTTCCAGACCATCCCGGCCATGGGCGCGGTCCCGAGGCTGACCGGGGATCTGGCCAAGGATCCCTACTACCGCTGGCTGAACAACTGGTTCCTGGTGCTGCAGCTGCCCCTGGCCGGGCTGCTCTTCTGGATCGGCACCGTCACCGGCGCCGGCGGCTGGGCCCTGGTGCTCTGGGGCATTCCGCTCCGTCTCGTGGTGGTCTACCACTGCACCTGGCTGGTCAATTCGGCGACCCACTGCTGGGGACGCAGCGCCCATGACAGTGGCGACCATTCCCGCAACAACCCCTGGGTGGCGGCGCTCACCTTCGGTGAGGGCTGGCACAACAACCACCACGCCTTCCCCCATTCGGCACGCCAGGGTTTCGGCCGCCAGATCGACCTCACCTGGCAGCACATCCGCCTGATGCGCCGGCTCGGGCTGGCCACCCAGGTCCGCGTCCCCGCCGGCGCCGCCCGGGGCTCCCGGCGGAGTCGCTGAACCAGGCCCCACCTGGTCCCGTAGAGTGGCCGATCGGCACGTGATCAGACACCCGTAAATTCCCCATGGCCAAGCGCGTACAAGTCGTTCTCAGCGAAGACGTCCTCAGCCTGGGGAAGGATGGGGACCTGGTGGAGGTGGCTCCGGGCTATGCCCGGAACTTCCTGCTGCCCACCGGCAAGGCGGTGCCTCTCACCCCGGCCGTGCTGCGGCAGGTGGAGGCCCGCCGGGCCAAGGAAGCCGAGCGCCAGGCCGCCCTCCGGGCTGAGGCCGAGGCCCTCCGCACCGCCCTGGCCACGATCGGCCGCTTCACGGTCAAGAAGCAGACCGGCGGTGACGATGTGCTGTTCGGCACCGTGACCAACGGTGATGTGGCCGAAGCCATCGAGGCCGCCACCAAGAAAGATGTGGACCGCCGCGACATCACCGTGCCCGAGATCCACCGCACCGGCACCTACAAGGTGCAGGTCAAGCTCCACCCCGAGGTGGTGGCCGAGATCAACCTCGAAGTGGTCAGCCACTGAAGTTGAGCCACTGAAGTTGAGCCACTGACCCAGGGCCAGGGCGGCTGTCCCGGCCTGCTCGCCTCCCCCTCAAGCCACCCTGGCCCACGCCCCGGTCGCCGGTTCTCCGGCCCCGGGGCGTTTGCTTGGGACCCCGCCCCACCCACCCCGGCCGCCGGAACCCGACGACGGAGGCGATGGCTGCAGAATGGCGGTCCCCTCCGTCAGCCCCGCCCGGGATCCTGCCTGCACCCAAGCGAACCTGGAGCGATGGTGAGCATTCCTCTGACGAACCTGGATCCTGAGGGCGACCCCCCCCGCCCAGCCTCCCGACGCAGCAGGCCCCGGGAGGAGGCCAGCTTCGAAGCGCTGCCCGACTCCGTCCCCCCCCAGAACCTGGAGGCCGAGGAGGCCGTGCTGGGCGGCATCCTGCTGGACCCGGATGCCATCAGCCGAGTGGCCGACCTGCTGCAGCCGGAGGCCTTCTACCTCGGAGCCCACCGCGAGATCTACCGCACGGCCCTGATGCTGCACAGCCAGGGCAAGCCCACCGACCTCACCGCCATGACCGCCTGGCTGGCGGACACCGGGGCCCTCGAGAAGGTGGGGGGGAGCGGCCGGCTGGTGGAGCTGGTGGAGCGCACGATCTCGACGGCCTCGATCGACCAGGTGGCCCGCCTGGTGATGGACAAGTTCCTGCGCCGCCAGCTGATCCGCTCCGGCAACGAGGTGATCCGGCTGGGCTTCGACCAGAGCAAGCCCATGGAGCAGGTGCTCGATGAGGCCGAGCAGCAGATCTTCGCCATCAGCCAGGAGAAGCCCTCCGTCGGGCTCACCCCCACCGCCGAGATTCTCACCAGCACCTTCAACGAGATCGAGAGCCGCTCGCTCGGCACCTCGGTGGCGGGGATCCCGGTCAACTTCTACGACCTGGACGCCATCACCCAGGGACTGCAGCGCAGTGACCTGATCATCGTGGCCGGCCGGCCGGCCATGGGCAAGACCTCGATCGTGCTCAACATCGCCAAGAACGTGGCCCAGCTGCACCAGCTGCCGGTGTGCGTGTTCTCCCTGGAGATGAGCAAGGAGCAGCTCACCTACCGCCTGCTGTCGATGGAGGTGGGCATCGAGAGCGGCCGCCTGCGCACGGGCCGGCTGCAGCAGGAGGAATGGCCGCTGCTGGGGCAGGGGATCAACAGCCTTGGCCAGCTTCCGCTCTTCATCGATGACAAACCGAACGCCGGCGTGCTGGAGATGCGCTCACTCTGCCGGCGGCTGATGGCCGAAACCGGCAAGGAACTCGGACTGGTCGTGATCGACTACCTGCAGCTGATGGAGGGGTCCACCCCTGACAACCGGGTGCAGGAGCTCTCCCGGATCACCCGCGGCCTCAAAGGCATGGCCCGCGAACTCAACGTGCCGGTGATGGCCCTCTCCCAGCTCAGCCGGGGGGTGGAATCGCGCACCAACAAGCGGCCGATGCTCAGTGATCTGCGGGAATCGGGATCGATCGAGCAGGATGCCGACCTGGTGCTGATGATCTACCGCGACGAGTACTACAACCCCGAGACTCCGGACCGGGGCATCACCGAGGTGATCGTGACCAAGCACCGCAACGGCCCGGTCGGCACCGTGAAACTGTTGTTCGAGCCCCAGTTCACGCGCTTCCGAAACCTGGCGGCCTGAGGTCGCCCTAGGCTTTCGCCCACACCAGTGACAGTTGGGGTTGGGCAGCCAGGCAGCGGGCGCGGAGGGTGAGGTCAGGCAGGTTTTGTCCATGAAATGGGGGCGGAAGTACGGCCCCGACTATGTGAACCGGCTCCACGGGATGGTCGCCCGCCATCTCAGCTGCCCGTTTCGGGTGATCTGTTTCACCGACGACACCGACGGCATCCGCCCCGAGATCGAGTGCCTGCCGCTGCCGCCGCTGAACTGCGAGCTCCCCCAGCGCTCCCGCGGCAAGTGGCGCAAGCTCAGTCTCTGGAACCGGGATCTGCACGGCCTGTCGGGTCCGGCCCTGTTCGTGGATCTGGACTCGGTGATCATCGGCTCCCTCGATGGCTACTTCACGCTGGGGGCCCGGGATGCGGTGATCCTGGAGCGGAACTGGTCCAAGCCCCTCAGCGGCCTCGGCCAGACCTCTGTCTTCCGCTTCCTGATCGGCTCCCGGCCGGAGATCCTGGAGCGGTTCCAGGCCGATCCCCAGGCCATCGCCGACCGCTTCCAGTACGAGCAGCACTACGTCACCCACTGCGTGGGAAGTGACCTGCAGTTCTGGCCCCGGGGCTGGAATCGCCACTTCCGCCTCCACTGCCTGGGGCCCCTGCCGCTGCGGTATCTGCGGCCGGCACCGCAGCCCCGCCGGGCCCGCATCGTGACCTTCCCGGGAGGGCCGAATCCGGCGGAGGTGGTGGCGGGTCGCTGGGAAGCGGACAGCCCGCCCTACCGGGGGCGCCGCCGCCACATCGCCGCCGCCCTGGCCAGCCCCCACCCCTGGGAGCAGCTGCGTCACTTCGTGATGCCCGTTCGCTGGATCGGCGATGCCTGGAAGGACTGAGCCCCGCACGGGCCGCGAGGGAGGGGGTGAACGGCGGCTATGGCTGATCTGCACCGCCTGGTTGCTGCTCAATGCCATCAGCCAGGGTCTGGTGTCGGGAACGGCGGATCGCGATCAGGCGGAACAACTGCTGCTGAGCCAGAGCTGGCAGCTGGGCTACGGGCCCCAGCCCCCGCTTTACACCTATCTGGTCAAGCTGGTGTTCCTGGTCACGGGGCCGGCGCTGTGGCCCCTGCTGGGCCTGAAGGTGGGGCTGCTCAGCCTGCTGGTGGCCGCCCTGCTGGGGGTCGGACGGGAGCTGGCGTTCAGCGCTCGGCAGCAGCTGATCGCCGTCAGCGGCCTGGCCCTGATTCCCCAGCTCATCTGGGAGTCGCAGCGGGATCTCACCCACTCGGTGCTGGCCACCAGCGTGGCGGCCCTGACCCTGCTGCAGCTGCTGCGGCTGCAACGGCAACCCACCGCGACCGGCTACGCCGGGCTCGGCCTGCTGGCTGCGGCCGGCCTGCTCAGCAAATACAGCTACGGCCTCTTCCTCGCCAGCCTGGTGCTGGCAGCCCTCAGCCTGCCGTCCTTCCGCCGGGTGCTGCTGAGGCCCCGGCTGATCCTGAGCCTGGCCATCCCGGCGGCGCTGGTGCTCCCGCACCTCCAGTGGGTGGTGGACCATGCCCCGCTGTCCCTGGGGGGCCTGGAGAAACTGGAACTGGAGGGGGGGCTCGCCAGCCGGCCCAGGGGCCTGCTCAGCGCCGCCGCCGCCGCCCTGGCCTTCCTGAGCCCGTTCTGGCTCGCCGCCGTGGCCGTGCTGTGGCGAAGTTCCTCCGCCGGGGAGGAGCAGCCATCGGCGGCCATCGGCGGGGGGCGATCGCAGCGTGCCCGGCTGTTGCTGCGCCTGCCCCTCTGCCTGGCGGCGGTGCTGCTGGCCTTCGTGCTGGCAACGGGGGCCAGCCGCATCAAGGACCGCTGGTATCAGCCCCTCCTCTTCTACGCGCCGGTGAGTGTGGCGGTGCTGGCCGGAGCGCTGGATCGGCGCCGCCAGCGCGCCCTGGTGGCGGCCGCCGTGGTGGCCGCCACCGCCACATCCCTGCTGCTGCCGGGCCGCACGGTCCTGGCGGGGCTCACCGGCCGCAACGACAGCCGCACCGCGCCCCTGCTGCCGCTGCTGGCGCAAGTGCAGCGGGAGCAGGGCCGCCCCGACTGGATCGTGGCCAGCGGTACCTTCCTGGGGGGGAACGCCCGCCAGGTGTTCGAGGCGACGCCGGTGCTGACCCCCAAAGTGACGATCGCGGCGGGCGATGGGCGCCACACCGGCCAGGACGCCCGGGTGCTGGTGCTGGTCGACCCCAACCACCGGGCGGAGGAACTCACGACGCTGCTGCAGACCCGCTTCGGCCGGACCCTCCGGGCCGGGGAGCTGCAGCCGGTGTCCGCGCCACCGCTCTGGGGGTGGGGGACGCCAGAGGCCTACACGATCCGCTATGCCTGGATCGGCGCGAAGCAGCCTGAATAGGATCTGCGGATGGCCTGGTCAACTCCTGCCGCCGACCCGGGCAGCGGCGGCGCAACCGAAACGTTCGATGTCATCGTCGTGGGAGGTGGTCACGCCGGATGCGAGGCGGCGATCACCGCGGCCCGGCTGGGCCTGAGCACGGCCCTGTTCACGCTCAACCTCGACCGCATCGCCTGGCAGCCCTGCAACCCGGCCGTCGGTGGCCCGGCGAAGAGCCAACTGGTGCATGAGGTGGATGCGCTCGGCGGCGTGATCGGCCGGCTGGCGGATGCCACGGCCCTGCAGAAGCGGGTGCTCAACGCCAGCCGCGGCCCGGCCGTGTGGGCCCTGCGCGCCCAGACCGACAAGCGGCTATACGCCCGGCAGATGCTCCAGCTGCTGCAGCACACCCCGAACCTGGCCCTGCGCGAGGCGATGGTGACCGGTCTGGAGGTGGAGGGTGAGACCGATGGCGGCGGCGCCGGCTGGGAACCAGGCCAGGGTCCGGCCGGCCGGATCACCGGGGTTCGCACCTATTTCGGCAGCCTCTATGCCGCCCGGGCCGTCATCCTCACCACCGGCACCTTCCTGGGGGGCCGGATCTGGGTGGGCAACCAGTCGATGAGCGCCGGCCGCGCCGGCGAACAGGCCGCCGTCGGGCTCACCGAGGCCCTGGAGGGCCTCGGGTTCCAGACCGACCGGCTCAAGACCGGCACTCCCGCCAGGGTGGATCGGCGCAGCCTCGCGCTCGACCGGCTGGAGGAGCAGCCCAGCGACGCCGAAGGGCGCTACTTCTCCTTCGATCCGGCGGCCTGGGTGAGCAGCGAACCGATGAGCTGCCACATCACCCGCACCACCGCGGCCACCCACCAGCTGATCCGCGACAACCTCCACCTCACGCCGATCTACGGCGGCTTCATCGACAGCAAAGGGCCCCGCTACTGCCCTTCGATCGAAGACAAGATCGTGCGCTTCGCCGACAAGGAGAGCCACCAGATCTTCCTGGAACCGGAGGGTCGCGACACCCCGGAGATCTACGTGCAGGGCTTTTCCACGGGCCTGCCGGAGCGGCTGCAGCTCGAACTGCTGCGCACCCTGCCGGGCCTGGAGCACTGCGTGATGCTGCGGCCGGCCTACGCCGTGGACTACGACTACCTGCCGGCGACCCAGCTGAAGCCCTCGCTGGAGACGAAACGGATCGCGGGACTGTTCAGCGCCGGCCAGCTCAACGGCACCACGGGCTACGAGGAGGCGGCCGCCCAGGGGCTCGTGGCGGGGCTCAATGCAGCCCGACAGGTCCGGGGCGAGGCGCCGGTGCACTTCCCCCGTGAGGGCAGCTACATCGGCACGCTGATCGACGATCTGGTCACCAAGGATCTACGCGAGCCCTACCGGGTGCTCACCAGCCGCAGCGAATACCGCCTGGTGCTGCGGGGTGACAACGCCGACCGCCGGCTCACGCCCCTGGGCCACGAACTGGGCCTGATCGAGCCGCGCCGCTGGGAGATCTTCAGCCGCAAGCAGGAGGCCATCGACGCCGAAAAACGCCGCCTGGAGACCGTGCGTCTCAAGGCCAGCGACGCCGCCGCCAGCGCCATCGTGGCGGCGACCCAGGCCGCCATCAAGGGCTCGATCACCCTGGCCGAGCTGCTGCGCCGGCCGGGCTTCCACAGCGACGATCTGGTGGCCCACGGTCTGGCGGACCCCGCCCTGCCGAGAGACGTGCGCGAAGCGGCCGAGATCGACATCAAGTACAGCGGCTACCTGGCCCGTCAGCAGCAGCAGGTCGATCAGGTGAGGAAACAGGCGCAGCGGCCCCTCCCGCCAGGCCTGGACTACGCCGCCATCGGCACGCTCTCCCGCGAAGCCCGCGAGAAGCTCACGGCGGTCCAACCCCACACCCTGGGCCAGGCCTCCCGGGTGCCCGGCGTGAGCCCCGCCGACATCACGGCGCTGATGCTCTGGCTCGAACTGCAGAAGCGGCGGCGGCCGCTGCCCGCGGTGGGGACGGCCGGGTGAGCGTCAGGATGGCGGGAACCGCGCCGAAGGGATGATCCGCAGCCGAGCCGCCGTGGCCTGGGGCCCCGGCCAGCCCCTGGAGGTCACGGAGGTGGATGTGGCCCCACCCCAGGCGGGTGAGGTGCTGCTCAGGGTTGTGGCCACCGGGGTCTGCCACACCGACGCTTACACCCTCTCGGGGGCCGACCCGGAGGGGTTGTTTCCGGCGATCCTGGGCCACGAGGGCGGCGCCATCGTGGAGGCCGTGGGCGAGGGCGTCAGCTCGGTGGCCGTGGGCGACCACGTGATTCCCCTGTACACGCCGGAGTGCCGTCGCTGCACGTTCTGCCTGTCGGGCAAGACCAACCTCTGCCAGGCGATCCGCGCCACCCAGGGGCGGGGGGTGATGCCCGATGGCACCAGCCGCTTCTCCAGGGACGGCCGGATGCTGCACCACTACATGGGCACCTCCACCTTCTCGGAGTACACCGTGCTGCCGGAGATCGCGGTGGCGAAGATCAGCAAGGAAGCGCCTTTGGAGCAGGTGTGCCTGCTGGGCTGCGGGGTGACGACCGGCATCGGTGCCGTGCTCAACACCGCCAAGGTGGAGCCCGGCAGCACGGTGGCCGTCTTCGGCCTGGGGGGCATCGGCCTGGCGGTGGTGATCGGCGCGGTGATGGCCGGGGCGTCGCGGATCATCGGCATCGACCTGAATCCGGCCAAGTTCGCCATCGCCCGCCAGCTGGGCGCCACGGAGTGCATCAACCCCCGCGACCACGACGCGCCGATCCAGCAGGTGCTGATCGATCTGACCGATGGCGGCGTGGACTATTCCTTCGAGTGCATCGGCAACGTCGATGTGATGCGGGCGGCCCTGGAGGCCTGCCACAAGGGCTGGGGTGAATCCACGATCATCGGGGTGGCCGGGGCCGGCCAGGAGATCAGCACCCGCCCCTTCCAGCTGGTGACCGGGCGGGTCTGGCGCGGGTCGGCCTTCGGGGGGGTGCGGGGGCGCACGGAACTGCCGCTGTATGTGGAGAAGGCCCAGCGGGGAGAGATCCCGCTGGAGACCTTCATCACCCACACGATGGGCCTGGAGGACATCAACCGGGCCTTCGAACTGATGCACGAGGGGAGCAGCATCCGCAGCGTGATCCACTTCTGAACCGGTCCTGATCCGTGTCCCAGCTCGAACTGCTCAGCGACAGCCGCTGTTTCGGCGGATCCCAGCGCCGCTACCGCCACCAGGCGCGGGAGCTGGGCTGCAGCATGGTGTTCGGGGTGTTCCTGCCGCCGGCAGCCCTGGACGGTGAAGTGGTTCCAGCCCTGTACTGGCTGTCCGGCCTGACCTGCACGGATGAGAACTTCAGCCAGAAGGCCGGCGCCCAGCGACGGGCCGCGGAGCTGGGCCTGGCGCTGGTGATGCCGGACACCAGTCCGCGGGGGGCGGCGGTGCCGGACGACCCCGAAGGCAGCTGGGATTTCGGACACGGCGCCGGGTTCTACGTGGATGCCGGCGCGGCCCCCTGGGCCAGCCACTACCGCATGCACAGCTACGTGGTGGAAGAGCTGCCCCGCTGCGTGGAGGCGGCCCTGCCCCTGAACGGACGCCGCAGCATCAGTGGTCACTCGATGGGGGGTCACGGGGCCCTGGTGGCCGCCCTGCGGCACCCCGGGCGTTACCGGGCCGTCTCCGCCTTCGCCCCGATCGCCAGCCCCAGCCGCTGCCCCTGGGGACAGAAGGCCCTGGGCCATCTGCTCGGTCCGGAGGACGAGGGCTGGCAGCAATGGGATGCCACCGGCCTGCTGGCGGCGGGGCGGCTGGCCTGGGGGAGCGCGGAGGCCGGCGGCGCCCCCCTGCCGATCCTGGTGGACCAGGGCACGGCGGATCCCTTCCTCGACACCCAGCTGCATCCCCAGGCGCTGGCCGCCGCCGCCGCCGCCGCCGGTCAGCCGCTGACCCTGCGCCTGCAGGAGGGTTACGACCACAGCTACTTCTGCATCGCCAGCTTCATCGACGACCATCTCGAGCACCACGCCCAGGCTCTGCTGGGATGACGCCTGCAACGATGATTGTTGTAACGATGACTTTTGCGAAGATGACTTTTGCAAAGATGATGCTGGTCGGCTAGGGCCTGACGGCACCTGGGCCCTGGGAACACCCGGTAGCAGCAGCTACAGGCTGGAGCCCTCCCGGCGATTTGCGCAGCCTGGACAGGTTGGTCTAGCACTGATAAGAAGGCGCCAATGCAGGGATAACCATGGGATTCCGTTCCGCCGGTCAGGCGCTGCCCGTTCCATCGACGGCTTCCGGCATCTGCCAACGGACCATCCCGCGGCGGATCATCCCCCTGACGGCGGGAGGCATCACCACCGAGCTCTGGGCCGGCGGTGACCCCCAGCACCATGGGGTGCTGTGGGATCTGAGCCGCGCGGGCGCCTGCCTGCTGACCCACAGCGCCGTGGAGTTCCTGCGCGGCAGTCGCTTCGAGCTGGTGCTGCGCCCCGCGATCGGCATCGCCGAGATGCGGATCCCGGTCGCCACCTGCTGGTCCCAGCCCGATGGCTCCCAGACCTTCCTCGGTGTTCACTTCTACGAGGGACTTCTGCACTCCGGCACCTTTCTGGATCGGCTGCTGGAGGGCACCGGAGCTCGCGCCATGAGGCCCTTCGGCGCACGGGCCGCCTGAGAACCACCAGCCTGGAGCGGAGATGCCAACCGTCGCCCCCTCGTCAGCCCGACGAAATCGGAGTACCTTGTGCCCCACTTCGTTGGGGATGGGCCTGTGACGCCGGTTCGTGGCATTCCCACCTCCAAGGCCTACTGGGAACTGCGGGCGGAGCAGGTGCTCAACCGGGTGTTCTCGCCGGAGGCCGCCATCGAGGTCGAGATCTGCGACACCCCGGCGACAGCCGACGAGATCAGCCGCCCCGCCACTGCCGTCGCCACCTCGGCCGTCGCCACCTCGGCCGTCCCAGCCACTGCCGTCGCCCCTTCGCCGGCGCCCGCCCCGGGCTCCCCTCCACGGCAGAAGCCGCTCCCACGCAGGCCCGCAGCCGCTCCATCGGCCCGCCACCAGCCCACCCTGGTGCTGGCCAGTGTCAGTCTCACCGTGACCGTGATGGCCGGCATCGGCCTGATGGCCCTGGGCGTCTGGAACCAGAGCCAGCAGGCCATTCGGCAGGAACGCAACATGCTGCTGATCGAGCGACTCCGCTCGATGGGGCCGGCCACGGCGGAGGCCAGCGCAGCGGTGCAGCCCCAGCCAGATCTGGCCGCCACGGCTGAGGATCCCTCTCTGCCGCCCCCACCGCCGGCCGAACCCTGGATGGAGGAACTGGCCACCCTTCCAGCCAGCGGAGCACCCGCCGCCAACGTGCTGAAGGTGCCGATGAGCAGCAGGGTGGGCAGTCCGGCCCCCGCCGCCAGCGGCTCCAGCCGGTCCTACAGCGGCTCCAGCAGCCCGGCCGGGGCATCGGGGTCGGGTGGGGGCGGGGGCCCAGCACCCCAACTCGTGGGGGTGGTGCAGGCACCGGGTCACGGCGGTGCCGCAATCTTCCAGATCGGCAATTCCTCCACCAGCGCCGCCGTGGGCGAATCGATCGGCAGCAGCGGCTGGCGGCTCCGCTCGGCCAGCGGGGATGCGGCTGTGATCGAGCGGGGCGGCGAACAGCGCCGCGTGAGCATCAGCAGCGGCAGCTGAGCAGGATTCCGACCCAACCGGGCTGCTCAGCCAGGCAGGGCGGGAGCCGATCCGAGCAACCCGGATCCGAGCAACCCGGCATAGACAGCGTCGATCGCGGCCGCTTCCCGCGCGAGGGAGTGGCGCTCCAGCACCCGCTGGCGGGCACGGCGTCCCATCGCCACCAGTTCCGCCGGCTCCGCGGTCAGCAGGGCCAGCTCATGGGTCAGGGACTCCAGGCTGCCGGTAGCGAAGCGTCGTCCCACCGCCCCATCGATCAGCTCCGGCCAGACGCCGGCCCCTGACGTGAGCACCGCACAGCCACAGGCCATGGCCTCCAGGGGGGTGAGCCCGAATCCCTCCCGCCGGGACGCCGCCACGCACAGCAGGGTGCGGCGGTAGCAACCACGCACCGTGTCGCGATCGAGATCGCCCAGGAAGCGAATGCGGTGCTCCAGCCCCGCGGCGCGGATGCGGGCCAGCATCCCGTCCAGGTAGGCGCGCTCCGAAGGCCGTGCCAGACCCGTGAAGATGGCCGAGAACAGCGGCCGGCTCGGCAGCAGCGCAATCAGGGCCTCCACCAGCAAGTCGCAGCCCTTGCTCGGCCGGATGCGGCCGAAACAGCCGATCAGGTACGCCCCCCCCGAGCCGTCGGCGGAAACCACCGGCAGGTCGCTCTCCCAGCGATCCCCCGGCGTGTAGTACGCCGTGTCGACGCCATGGTGAATGGTGGCGGTGACCCGTCCGGGTGGCAGAAAGCTCGCGGAACGGCCTGAGGTGGCGATCACGGCATCGCAGCGGCCGATCAGCCAGCGCAGCCCGACGCCGGGAGGCTTGGGCGCAGCCGAGGTGAACAGCACCCGCCACGGCTGGCGCAGCACGGATCGCAGCAGCAGACCCAGCACGATCTCCAGATCCCGACGCGCATGCCAGACCCGCCAGCGCCAGGGCCGGGGCCGGCTCCAGCCCTGGCGCAGCAGATCCCCGACCGCCATGCCGGGAGGGAGACCGAGGTGGCCCCCGTCGAGCAGCCCGATGGCGCGAAACCGGCGTTGCAGCGGCACCAGGGCCCGCACCGTCGCTGACACACCGGTGTAGCGGCGGTGGAGGTTGGTCACGACCACCGGCGGCAACCCCGGCGCCGGGATCGCGGCTTCGGGGCCAGCCTCTGTCATGGCCGCGGCCACCCGGTGCGATTTCTAGGGTAGGCAGGCCCCGTTGGCGAACCTGGATGCCGGTGGCAGCCCCCGCCCCATCGCCCACGTTGCTGTGGCAAACGGCCCTGGTGGGCGGCACCCTGCACGACTCCGTGTGCCCCTCGCTCAGCGGTCCCTGGCGGCTGCTGCTGCTGGGCGACGGCAGTCCGACCCGGCATCTCGAGTCGCTGACCGGACTGCCGGTGGAGATCGAGCTCATCGCGATGGCGCCCCAGCGGCGGGCCGACGACGACGGGGCCAATCCACCGGCCGAAGTGGAAGAGCTGGCCTCGCCGCTGCTGCGACGCCAGGTCTGGCTGCGCTGCGGCGACCAGACCCTGGCCTGGGCCGAGAGCTGGTGGAACCAGGCGCTGGCCGAGGAACATCTGCAGCGGCGCGATCAGCCGATCTGGCGCAGCCTGACCGCCAAGCGGGCCGAGCTGTTCCGCGAGGTGGATGGCCTGGCCAGGGTCGATGCCCCCTGGTTGGCGGATCGCTTCGGCCGGCCGGGCCCCTTCTGGAGCCGCCACTACCGCTTCTTCCGGGGGGGCCAGCCGCTGACCGTGATCCGCGAGGTCTTCTCCCCCCGGCTGGAGACCTGGCTGGGACCGGCGACCGATCGCGATGGCCACCGTCCTATCGGTTTGCAAACTTGGTAACAGGTTGATACGAGCGCCAATTGACAGATTGACGCACTGCATGGTGTCCGGATCATTGGGACCTCTCGCGGTGGCGTCATGGTGCCCCAGTTCCCCAGCTCCGCTGGCCCCGATCCCACGGCCCAGGCCGACTGGCTGAATCTCACCGACCTGGGCCGGCTCTACGGCATCTCAGCCGTGCTGTGCGGCCGCCTGCTGGCCCATGCGGGCCTGCGGCAACCCAACGGCGCCCCCACAGCCGCGGCCCTCCACGACGAGCTGGCCCTGCAGCCCCACCCCCACGGCCAGCACCGCAATGCCCTGTGGAGCCGCCAGGGCTGCGGCAGGGTGCTGGAGGCGGAAGGCCTCCGTCCGATGGGCCAGAACAGGCTGGTCCAGCTCTGGGCCGATCTGCTCGAAGCCCTGGTGCACGGTTCGCCGGCGATCAGCACCTCGGCGGCCGAGATGGCCGTGGAGCTCCCGCGTGAGCTGGTGCGTCCGGTGAACCAGGAGCTGCGCGAGCGCGGCACCGGCTTCCAGGTGCCGCTGCGCCGGGCTCAGCCCAGGCGGAGTGCTTCTGCCTGCTTGCGGGCCCGATCCAGCAGTTCCCTCAGCTGATCCTCGTCGGTGTGGCTCAGGTTGGTGCGCAGCAGCCTGGCGTGGGGGGCGTGGGCGCGCAGACGCTCGATCACACGGTCGGGGGTTGCCTCGCGAACCAGCAGGCAGAGGGCGGCAGATCCCTGGGGCAGCGTCTCGCCGAGTTCCCGCATGAAGCCGTCGTTGATGCCGATGTCGGAGAGGGAACCCGAGGCGGCACCGACACCGGCCCCCACCGCCGCACCCAGCAGGGGGTTGAGAAAGAGCAGGCCCACCAGGGTCCCCCAGAAGCCGCCGCCGAGAGCCCCGGCGGCGGTGAGGTTGAGGGCCTGGCGCAGATGCACCTGTCCTTCCGCATCGTGCTCCACCACGACGGCATCCTCCAGGGCGATCAGCTGCTCGCGCTGGATGTCGACCAGCTCGCGCCGCACCTCCTCGGCTTCCTCCACCTTCGGGAAACCGACCACCACCAGGCTGCTCATGGACCACGTTCGGGTGGTCCAACGCTAATCAGGGAGAGCGGCGGCGGCTCGAACGGGGCATGGGCCGTGCCCCACGGCTATCGGGCCTGGACGGGGCATCGGGCGGGGGCGAGGACAGCGGACCAGCCGCCGCCGGGCGTTGCCAGCGGGGCAGGCTGAAGCTCTGCGGATCGGGCCAGGGGTCCTCTGCAGCGACCGGATCCGGAGGAGCGGCGACCGGATCCGGAGCGGCGACGGGCTCCGGCGGCAGGGGCCGGCCAGGGGCGGCTGAGATGCCGGCAGGCGTGCCCGCAGGCGGCCGGCGGGAGATGGCCTCCAGGCGCCGGCGGCCATCCTTCGCTCGGAAGACGGGCGCAGGCGAGGCCGCTGGCGGCGCAGTGGCTGGCTCGGGACGGGGATCCCCCGGTCCCGAGCGCTCCCGCCCGACCTCCTGCCAGGGCTCACGCCAGTCGTCGTCGTCCTCGAGAATCCAGTCGAGCTTGTTCTCGACCCAACGGCCCAGCTCGTTGAGGCGCGGCAGTGGGGCGGCTCCACGGCCGGTGCCCCGCGCTGGCGGACGCGAGCCCGGGCGAGCCCCGGAAACCCCATCGACCAGCTGACGCCCTGCCGAGACCAGCCTGTCCAGCCCCTGCTCCAGGCGATCGCCGCCAGGGCGGCCGGAATCCCGGCCCATCGGCCCGCGGGGAGCCGGCCCGCGAGGGGGGAACTCAGGGTCGGACCAGGAGTCGCGCATCGGGCGCCTTCAGGAACTCAACGCTACCGAGCTGCGGTCAGCGGCGCCGGGTCGCCAGCCAGCGCTCCCGGCCCAGGCCCACCAGGGCGATCGCCACCCCACCGAATTCCAGAGTCCAGAGGAAAACGCCCACGGGGTGGCTGCGGTCGGAGTGACCCTAGGCGGCCTCCAGGAACTCCAGCAGACAACTGGGATGCCAGCTGCCGCCGTGGTGGCGTTCACAACAGACGCGGCAGGCCAGGCCGCGCACCCGCCGGCGGTAGGGGGCGGTGATGCCGCAGCGGGGGCAGCGGGCCAGCCAGCGGTGGGTCGGGGTGCCGCCGCCGGGAAGGGGGTAGCGGTGCCGCAGGCTCACGGTGAACTCGGCCTGGGCGGCGTTGATGGCCGCCATGCGGCCGCGGAAGCAGGGGCCGTGCACCTCCTCGACCCGCAGCACCCGGTCGGTCCAGGCGTGGATCATCTCGTGGCAGAGGGTGCTGAGCAGGGCCTGCTGGGGCAGCGGCTCCAGCAGGGGGCGCGAGAGCACGATCTCGCAGAGGGGGCGACCATCGGCGTGGCGCCCCCGGCGGTAGAGCCCGGCGGTGCGCCGCATCCGGCCGTCACTCCAGCGCAGATCCACCAGGGGAGCGCCACCGGGGGCAAGGCTGCCCTCGAAATGCTCGCGGTTGAGGCGGTGGAAGAGGGGCAGCAGGGGCTCGAGGGGCACGCCGGGGGGCCTGGTCAGTCAGACTCTGGGGCCATTCAACACAGGTTCAGCGGCCTATGGACTGGGGTCTGACCCGCGAGATCGGCACCAAGGCCCTGCTGGCCGGTGCCGGGGCCCTGCTCCTCTACTGGACGATCACGGCGGTGAAGCTGGTGCTGAGCGCCCGCGGCATCAATCCGCTGCTCAAGCAGTTCTTCACCCAGGTGGCCAGCGGTCAGGTGGACGGGGCCTACCTGCTCACCACCAAGAACTACCGCACCCATGTGAACCGCAAGCAGTTCATCCAGTACCTGGCGGGCCTGAAGCTCAACCGCTACCGCAACCTCAAGTCCGGCCGGCCGCGGCTCCAGGAGGGGCAGCTCATCCTCACCGTGAAGCTGCTCACCGACGCCAAGGAGGAGCTGCCGCTCGACTTCACCTTCGTGAAGGTGGACGAGCAGTGGCGCATCGACCGGATCAAGACCGTGGCCAGCTGAGCTGCGCCCCCCTGGCCGCCCGTGACCTCCGCCTCCCCCGACGCCGGTGACCCGCGGGCCCGGGTCGCCGAACTCCGCCCCCTGCTCGCCCGGGCCGCCCACGCCTACTACGTGCTCGATGCCCCCGTCATGGAGGACGCGGTCTACGACCGGCTCTACCGGGAGCTGGCGGACCTCGAGGCGGCCCACCCCGAGCTGATCACGCTCGACAGTCCCACCCAGCGGGTGGGGGGGACCCCGGCGGAGGGCTTCACGAGCGTGGAGCACCGCATCCCCCTGCTGAGCCTCGACAACGCCTTCTCGATCGAGGAGCTCGAGGCCTGGTACACCCGGCTGCTGAAGGTGCTCGACCGCCTGCCTGAGGGCGAGGCTCCCCGCCCGGCCCTGGCCATGGTGGGGGAGCTCAAGATCGACGGCAACGCCCTGGCGCTCAGCTACCGGGAGGGCGTGCTGATCCGGGCCGCCACCCGCGGCGACGGGGAGCGGGGCGAGGAGATCACGGCCAACGTGCGCACGATCCAGAGCGTGCCGCTGCGGCTGCCGCTGGCGCAGCCTCCCGCCTGGCTGGAGGTGCGCGGCGAGGCCCTGATCCCCGATGCCACCTTCGCGGCCATCAATGCCGAGCGGACCGAGCGGGGCGAGCCCCCGTTCGCCAACCCCCGCAACGCCTGTGCCGGCACCCTGCGCCAGCTCGACCCGAAGGTGGTGGCCGCCCGCCATCTGGATTTCTTCGCCTACACGCTGCATCTGCCTGAGGACTGGCAACCGGGCGGGGGGGATCCGCCGCGGCCCGGTGACCAGTGGGGCAGCCTGCAGTGGCTGCGGGCCGCGGGCTTCAAGGTGAACCCCAATGCCGAGCTGCTGGGGGATCTGGCAGCGGTGGAGGCGTTCTTCGGCCGCTGGGAGGAGGCGCGCCGGCAGCTCCCCTACGCCACCGACGGGGTGGTGATGAAGCTCAACGACCTGCGCCTGCAGGCCGACGCCGGCTTCACCCAGAAGGCCCCGCGCTGGGCGATCGCGCTGAAATACGCCGCCGAGGAGGCCCCCAGCCGGCTGCTGCGCCTGGTGGCCCAGGTGGGCCGCACCGGCGTGGTGACGCCGGTGGCGGAGTTCGAGCCGGTGCCCCTGGCCGGCACCACGGTGAGCCGCGCCACCCTCCACAACGCCGACCGGCTGGCGGAACTCGACCTGCACAGCGGCGACACGATCGTGGTGCGCAAGGCCGGCGAGATCATCCCGGAGGTGGTGCGGGTGCTGCCGGAGCTGCGGCCGGCCGGGGCCCGGCCACTGGAGCTGCCCAGCCGCTGCCCGGAATGCGGCTCGGAGCTGGTGCGCGAGTCCGGCGAGGCCGCCACCCGCTGCGTCAACAGCAGCTGTCCGGCCATCCTGCGCGGTTCCCTGCGCCACTGGGTGAGCAAAGCGGCGCTGGATGTGGACGGCCTGGGCAGCAAGCTGATCGAGCAGCTGGTGGATCGCGGCCTGGTGCGGGCCATCACCGATCTCTACCGGCTCGATGCGGCCCTGCTGGCCAGCCTGGAGCGGATGGGGGAGAAGTCGGCCGCCAACCTGGTGGCGGCCCTGGCCGCCTCGAAGCAGCAGCCCTGGCACCGCCAGCTCTACGGGCTCGGCATCCACCACGTGGGGGAAGTGAATGCCAAGGCGCTCGCCCGGGCCTTCCCCAGCGCCGACAACCTCGCCGCCGCCGCCGCCGAGACCCCGGAGCGCATCACCGCGGTGTTCGGCATCGGCGCGGAGATCGCCCAGAGCCTGCAGCAGTGGTTCCATACGCCGGCCAACCGGGATCTGCTGGCGGCGCTGGCGGCCCAGGGGTTCAGCCTGGCGGCCGAGCCGCAGCCTGACGGGGAAGGGCGTGGAGCGGAACAGCCGGAGGGAACACTGACAGGCAAGACCTTCGTGCTCACCGGCACCCTGCCGACCCTGAGCCGCCGCGAGGCCCAGGACCTGATCGAGGCGGCCGGCGGCAAGGTGACGGGGTCAGTGAGCAAGAAAACCTGCTACGTGGTGGCCGGCGAGGAGGCCGGCAGCAAGCTCAGCAAGGCCGAGAGCCTGGGGGTCGCGGTGCTGGATGAGGCCGGACTGCGCCAGCTGCTGAGCGGTTAGGCATCGGGGTCGAGGCGGTGGGCCAGCCAGGCCACCGGCAGCATCGCCACCATCGCCAGGCCGCACATCGCCAGTTCCGGAGCGCCGATCGGCTCGGTGCTGAACAGGGTGTTCATCGGCCCCCACTGGCTGAACACCACCTGCAGCAGCACAGCCACGCCCACGCCGAGGAGCAGCTGGGGAGCGCGGGCCAGGCGGATGGAGGGAGCCCGCAGGCGCCACGCCAGGGTGCGCCCCAGCTGGCTCACGCTCAGCAGGTAGACGATGCGGGCCGCCACCAGGGCCTGGATGGCAGCGGTGCGGGCCAGCTCCAGGCTGCCGCCACCGCCGCGCGCCCACTCGAACACCCCGAAGATCAGCAGCCAGTTGTACAGCGACACCACCAGGATCCGGCGCAGCAGGCGCGGCGTGATCAGGGGCTCGCCGGGGTCCCGCGGCGGCCGCGCCATCGTGTCGGCCGCCTTGGGCTCGAAGGCGAGCGGCACCGTCATCGTGATCGAGTTGATCATGTTGAGCCACAGCACCTGGAGGGCCAGGATCGGCAGATCGCGGGCCAACAGCGCACTGATCAGGATCGTCATCGACTCGCCGCCGTTCACCGGCAGCAGGAAGGCGATCGCCTTGCGCAGGTTGCGGTACACCGTGCGCCCCTCCTCCACCGCCGCCTCGATCGAGGCGAAGTTGTCGTCGGTTAGCAGCATGTCGGCGGCCTCGCGGGCCACCTCGGTGCCGCCCCGGCCCATGGCGATGCCGATGTCGGCCTGGCGCAGGGCCGGAGCGTCGTTGACGCCATCGCCCGTCATCGCCACCACCGCGCCGCCGGCCTGCAGGGCTTCCACCAGCTTCAGCTTCTGGGCCGGCGCCACCCGTGCGAACACATGCCCGTCGCGGGCCGCCGAGGCAAAGGCGGCGGCATCCATGGCGCCGAGCTCCTGACCGGTGAAGGCCCGCAGCCCCTCAGCCCCGAGAGCGCCGATGCCCATGCGGCCGGCGATGGCGGCGGCGGTGGCGGCGTGATCGCCGGTGATCATGCGCACCGAGATACCGGCGCGCTGGCAGGCCTCCACGGCACGGATCGCCTCCGGCCGCGGCGGATCGAGCATGCCCTGCAGACCCAGAAACACCAGATCAGCGTCCAGATCGCCGTGGTCGAGGGCGTGGCGGTGGTGGGGCAGCACCCGGGAGGCAAAGGCGATCAGCCGCAGGCCCTCCCCGCCCAGATCATCCACCCGATGAAGAACGGCCTCGGCATCGAGGGGCACCACGGCGCCATCGGCGGCAAGCATGCCGCTGCAGCGCGGCAGCAGCGCCTCTACCGATCCCTTCACCTGCAGCAGCCGCTCCGGCCCGTCGTGGAGGGTGGCCATGTACTGGTAGTCGGAGGCGAAGGGAATCGCATCGAGCCGGGGGAAGACCGGCTCCAGCCCGGCCTGGGTGAGACCGCCCTTCTCGGCCGCCGCCAGCAGGGCCGCCTCGGTGGGGTCCCCTTCCATGGTCCAGGCGCCGTGCTGCTGCCTGAGGCGGGACTCGTTGCAGAGCACGCCGCAGCGCAGCACCTGCTCCAGCGCCGGCGGCAGGGGATCCACCACGGCTCCGTCGCCGTCGAGCAGGTCGCCATGGGGGCTGTAGCCGGTGCCGCTCACCCGGTAGCTGACCCCACCGGCCACCACCACCTGCACGGTCATCTGGTTCTCGGTGAGGGTGCCGGTCTTGTCGGAGCACACCACCGTGGCGCTGCCCAGGGCTTCCACGGCCGGCAGCTTGCGGATGATGGCGTGGCGAGCGGCCATGCGGTTCACGCCGATGGCCAGGGTGATCGTGACCACCGCCGGCAGGCCCTCTGGAATGGCGCTCACCGCCAGGGCGACGGCGGCCTCGAACACCTCGGCGAAGGGCTGGCCGCGGCCCAGGCCGATGGCCAGGGTGAGGGCCGCCACCGCCAGGATGAACATCAGCAGCACCCGGCTGAAGCGGGCGAAGCGACGGGTGAGCGGGGTGCTCAGCGACACCCGCTGCTGCAGGGAGCGTGAGATCTCCCCCATCTCACTGGCCTCACCGGTGGCCACCACCACACCCCGCCCCTGGCCGAAGGTCACGTAGCTGCCGGCGTAGGCCATGCAGCGGCGATCGGCCAGGGGTGTGTCGGCGGGCAGGGGCGCCAGGGTCTTGGCCACGGGCAGGGATTCGCCGGTGAGACCCGACTCGTCGATCTGCAGCTCACGCGCCGCCAGCAGGCGCAGGTCGGCCGGCACCTTGTCGCCGGCCGCCAGCAGCACCACATCGCCCGGCACCAGCTCCCGGGAGGGAATCCTCAGGGTCTGGCCATCGCGCAGAACGGTGGTTTCGGTGCTCACCGAGCGGGCCAGGGCGGCGATGGCCCCTTCGGCACGGGCCTCCTGCACATAGCCGATCACGGCATTGACCACGGCCACCGCCGTGATCACCACGGCATTGGTCCAGGAGCCCAGCAGCGCCTTGATCAGACCGGCCGCCAGCAGGATGTAGATCAGGGGCTGGTGGAACTGCAGCAGCAGCTTCAGCCAGGCCGGCTGGCCGGGCAGCTCCGGCAAGGCGTTCCAGCCATGGCGCTCCTGCCTGGAGGCCACCTCACCGGCCTCCAGGCCGTCCCTGGGGTTGGAGCCCCAGTGACTGAGCACCTCCGCGGCGGCCAGGGCATGGGGAGGCGGCACGCCCTGCGAAGCGCCAGCGGGCGCCGACGCGATGGCAGACGGCATGGCATGACCCTCCGCGGGGTGGGACAGCGTTGGCCGCAACCTAATGAGATCCCCGGGGCCTCACCTGAAGGCATCCCCTCCGCACCGCATGCAGAACCGGCCCGGCACCCTGCCTAGCCTGCAGCCCCATGCGCGCCGCCATGAGGTCTGCCCGCCCACGCCTCGGCCCTCGCCCCCCTGGGCTGGTGCCCCTGCTGGCGGCGCTGCTCACCCTGGCCCTGGCCCTGGCGCCCCTCTGGAGCGAGGCCGGCACGACTGCCGCCAGGGCCCAGAGCGCCGAGCCGGCCACGGCTTCAGCCCCGGTGGTGCTGGATGGCCGCACCCTGTTCCGGATCTGGGGGTCACGCCACCTCACCGCCGAGCAGCGCAGCAGCACCGTCAACCAGCGGCTGGAAGACGCGGTGGCCTCCGCCAGACCCGTGAGCCTGGAGGTGCGCCAGAGCAACAACCTGCCGGTGCTGGAGCTCAACGGCCGCACCCTGGTCACGGTCACCGAACGGGACGTGCCGGAGGGGCTGGAGGCACGGGAACAGGCCGAGCTCTGGCAGCGTCAGCTGAATCAGGCGATCGCCACGGCCCAACGGGAACGCAGCCCGGAGCACCTGGTGCGCATGCTGCCCGTGGTGCTGGCGATCCTGCTGGGAGGCCTGGGACTGCACGTCGTCCTGCGTCGCCTCTGGCGGCGCTGGTACCCCAAGGCCCTGGCCCCCCTGCCCACCGAGGGCGAGAGCAGTGACCGCTCCAGCCGGTTCCTGCTGCGCAGCCTGCTGCTGCTGCTGCAATCCGGCATCTGGCTGGGGGCCGCCGCCCTGGTGACCAACCTCTTCCCCCTCAGCCGCCGCCTCGGCGCGGGGCTGCTCGAGGCCACCCGGAGCTGGCTGGAGGCCCCCTTCCTGCCCCTGGGGGCCCGCAGCTATTCGCTGCAGGACCTGGTGGTGCTGGTGCTGCTGTTCGTGGCCCTGGCCCAGATGGTGGGGCTGCTGCAGAGCCTGCTGCGCAAACGGGTGCTGCGGTACACCGGCATGAGCGAGGGGGGCCAGGAGGCCGTGGCCTTCGTGGCGCGCTACGGCCTGCTGCTGGTGGGCACGCTGGTGCTGTTGCAGCTGTGGGGGCTCGATCTCACCTCGCTCACGCTCTTCGCCAGCGTGCTGGGGGTGGGGGTGGGCCTGGGCCTTCAGGGCATCAGCAAGAACTTCCTCAGCGGCCTGATCATCATCTTCGAGCGCCCCATCCAGGTGGGCGACTTCGTGGAGATCGGCGATCTGCAGGGCAGCGTGGAGAGCCTCGGCCTGCGCAGCACCAAGGTCACCACCCTGGATCGGGTGACGATCATCGTGCCGAACTCCGAATTTCTCGAGTCGCGGGTGATCAACTGGAGCCATGGCAGCCCGGTGTCACGGCTGCAGGTGCCGGTGGGGGTGGCCTACGGCTCCGACACCGGCGCCGTGCGCGAGGCCCTGATCGCCGCCTGCCGTGACAATCCCGCCGTGCTGAAGGCGCCACCGCCGCGGGTGTATTTCAGCAGCTTCGGCGACAGCGCCCTGAACTTCACGCTGCTGGTGTGGACGCGGGAGCCTCGCCGCCAGTACGAGATCGTGAGTGATCTCAACTTCCGGATCGAGGCGCTGCTGAGGGAGCGCGGCATCACGGTGCCGTTCCCCCAGCGGGATCTGCACCTCAGTACGGGCAACCTGCGGATCAGCCTGCCCCCCGCCATCGAAGCGGGGCTTCAGGCCCTGGTGGAGCGGCAACGGAACGAGGAGCCCTGAGGCGGCCGAGGGTCGCACAGGAGGTTCCGGCCTGGGCTGGGGCTGGCGCGCCGAAGCGGGCCCGGTAGGTTTCCGCGATCCCCTCGAGGCCCCAGTCCCATGGCTCCCCGCCGCTCCAGCTTCCTGGCCGACTTCAAGGCCTTCATCAACAAGGGCAACGTGGTGGATCTCGCCGTGGCGGTGGTGATCGGCGGAGCCTTCGGGAAGGTGGTGGACGCCGTGGTGAGCCTGGTGATGACCAACCTGCTGGAGCCGGCCCTCAAGGCCGCCCAGGTGGACTCGATCAATGCCTGGCCGGCCGGGGCCGTGCTGGTGGCCCTGATCAACTTCCTGGTGATCGCCTTCGTGGTGTTCCTGATCGTGCGGGCCATCGAGGCGGTCAAGCGCAAGGAGGAAGCGGTGGCTCCGCCCGACACCCAGGCCCAGCTGGCCTCGGCGGTGACCCGGCTGGCGGAGGCGCTGGATCGCCGCGGGCTGTAGGTGGAATCCGTCCAGCGGTTCCCTGGGCGAGCCATGGCGACAGGCGGAGGGTTCTCGCCGCCCTGAGCCATGCCTAGCTTCGGAATGCCGGTCGGCCGCCCCCGGGTTGGGGAGTGGCGCCGGCATCTCCCAGGGCCTCTCTGTGGCGCGGATCACAACAATGCAAGACAACCGGACGGCGGCTCAGGGAAGGGCCGAAGCCCAGGCCCGGCTGCAGCCAGCCCCAACCAGGCGGGGCCCACAGCAACGCCATCCGCGTCGGCTGCTTGGCCTCACCGTGGCATCCATCGTGGCCATGGCGGCGGCAGAAAGCCAGGCCCAGCCGAGGTACGCGCCGGACGTGCCCGCCAGGATCACCACACCGGACACGGTGCAGACCCGCATCGGCACCCTGCGCTTCCAGGACGGCGCGCCCGATCCGGCGACGGTGCAGCTCGCCTACGACCAGATCGACTTCAACCGGGGCATCGAGGCCTTTGTCAGAGGGATGTCGGCCACGTCGGTGTATGCCGCCTGCCGCGGCCTGGAGGACGCGGGTGTGAAGCCCAACGGTGGCATCGGCATCACCGAGCAGCTGATGGACGCCCGTTCCCTCTTCCTGACGCCCAACACCACCACCGTCTACGTGCTGATGTGCGTGAATCTGAAGGACGGGCCGATGGTGGTGCGGGTGCCGCCCCGGACGCTCGGCCCGGTGGACGACGCCGATTTCCGCTGGGTGACGGACGTGGGCGTGACCGGGCCCGACAAGGGCGCGGGCGGTGACTATCTGTTCGTGCCACCCGGCTACCAGGCAAGCCTGCCCCAACAGGGCTTTCACATCGCCAGGCCGCGCACCAACCGGCTGGTGATCTTCTATCGGGTGTTCGTGGAGAAGGGCGATCTCGCGGCCGCCACGGCCGCTGTGAAGGCGAAAGCCGCGGTGTTCCCCTTGGCCCAGGCGGCCAACCCCCCGGCGTCGCCGTTCGTGAACCTCTCCGGCGTGACGTTCAACACGATCAGCGCCAACGATTTCAGCTTCTACGAGGAACTGAACGGCGTGGTGCAGAACGAACCTGCCGACTGGGTGGACCCCGACACCGTGGGCCTGTACGCCGCGATCGGCATCCGCAAGGGGCAGCCGTTCGCGCCGGACGCGCGGTTGAAGAAGACGCTGACGGAGGCCGTGGCGGTGGGCAACGCCTACGCCCGCTCGAACGCCTTCGCGTCCCGCGATCCCCGCACCCGGATCTTCAAGGACCGGCAGTGGACCACGCCCTTCGTGGGGGGGAGCTACCAGTTCCTTTCGGGGGCGGAGCGCCTGCTCGATGCCAGGGCGCTGTTCTTCTATCTCGCCACCGGCATCACGCCCGCCATGAGCGACGCGAAGCCGGGCACGGGCTCGGCCTATGCCCTCACCGTGCGCGACGCTGCCGGGCGCTATCTCGATGGCGGCCGCACCTACGCGGTGACCCTGCCCGGGCCGATTCCGGCGAAGGACTTCTGGGCCCTCACGGTGTACGACAACCAGACCCGCTCGCTGCTGCCGACCGATCAGAAGGCGGCCGGGATCGACAGCAACAGTGCCGGCCTGAAGACGAAGGCCGATGGCGGCGCCACGATCTGGTTCGGGCCCACACCACCGGCAGGCCAGGAGGCGAACTGGGTGCAGACGATGCCTGGGAAGGGCTACAACGTGATCCTGCGGCTCTATGGACCGCTGGAACCCTGGTTCAACCAGAGCTGGCAGCCGGGTGATCTCAGACTTCAGCTGCGATAGCTTCAGCAGTGATGGTGACACTGTCCGGCCAGAGGCCTGGGCTGACGGAGCAGACCACTTCTGTCGCACAACGCACGATGGGTTCACGGACCCGTGAACCAAGCCCACGCCGGAGTGACGAATGACGGGAACCCTTGCGGCAGAATGCTTTCCGCATTTCAGGGCTCAGCCTCGGCGCGCGGTTCACGGAAAGGGATCGCAGGCTTGGGGCGGTTTGCGGAACCGTCCAATGACTAGTTCGGCTTGAGAGTGCCCATGCGAACTAGAACATTACAGCTACTGATTGCATCTGTCGTGGTAATTGGGGCTATTGGCGCTTGTATCGCAGGTTACTTTTTCCTCCCGTCTTTTGACCCTTTTGCAGCGATGAGCCGGCCCGATAACGGCGATGGGACTTATGGATCTAAACCTGCTCACAAATGTTCCACGGTCATAGACGGCTACGAATTTTCGGTTGAACTGAACTTGACCCACCCTTTTCTTGCGGAGTACGAAAAAATAGTTATCGTGATGGATCCTGATGGCGCGGAACTGGCAACTGAAAGATTCATCGACCCTGGCGGGCTTGCTTCTTTCTATGTGTTTCGAGACGAACAGACTATCACTTTCGTTGATGGCCTAGCAGACGGAATTTCAATTCTAAAAAACATCAATAGTGCAAAACGAAATCGACACAATGGTCTTATGGACAAAATTGAGTCCGATAGCATTGGCCGTTGCATGTTTAGCCAGTCGGGCTACACATATCTATCCAAGAAAGAAATTGCAGCGTTAACACCATCGGATAGCGCAGAATAACAATGCGATGCACGCGAAGCCGGACTTGCGCGTGGTTTTGGAATGGATGATCGCTGGTTCCGACTCGGTGATCGCTGCCGTTATGCGATCAGGCTATGATTTATGATACCGACTTTGATAGCCATATATTCGAATGCATAGTCAACAATGCAAGCGGACAATCGAGGCACTGCGCAAGAAACTCTGTACATCACTTAGAGCGCGCCACGAGGCTCAAGGAAATAGATCCAGAAATGGCGGTACTCAGAGCGATAACCGCAGAGGAGGAGGCAGCTACCGCGATCTTTCTTGTCCTTAAGGAGAAAGGCTATCATAATGCCGAGAAAATTCGATTCAAGGATCATGCTTATAAGCATGCCCTGGAGCCATTCCTGCGAGCAATATTTAAGTTTGTAGAGGCGTGGTCGAAAGAACCAGGATTTCCTTTCGGATCTGAATACAGTCTGTTCCTGATTGGGTCGGAGAGCGAGAGAAAACTTTCTTTGTCTTTTCAATTCCAAGGTCAAACGATCACATGCGATCCTCCATTGGGTTTCTCGATTAAACTGAATGACCGAGTCTATTTCTTTGAGCAGGAACTCCTGGAGATTGCTTCAGGCGAGTCACGTCAAGATATCATAAGGTATGTTAAGCGGATGGCAAATCATCGAAACAAAGTCTTGTATGCGCAAGCCAGTGGGATTCCAAATGTTACTGGCATCGATGGATTTCTGGAGCGGAGGCGAGCAGTCGTTGTATCCTTCCTAAGGATCTATGTGCTGATCTATCCCTATACCGATAAGTCAATCTTTGTACAGCAGGCGCTAGACTGCTTTCTAGGATTAATGGGTCATATAGAGCTTGCTGAGAACGTGTAGTCGCATAACAATGCCATCCACCAGTGCCGCCACCCTCAGCTCTTCAGTTTCGCAGAACACCATGCGGCCTGGTGATGGCAAGCGTTAGCCAGCTCAGGCGAGGCCTGTGTAAGCTTGAGATCCACTGCCTCAAAACTCATATATGGGAAATGAATCAATAGTGTTGCAGCTACAGATCCTGGCCACAGACAAGGTAAATGACATTTCAGATCTGCTGCGCAAGGCGCTTTTGGTCGCAAGAAAGCTTGGCCTTGTTGAGTTCAGGCAATGGATTGAACGCGAATTGAATGGATACGATAGTCATGTCGATGTACCTGACTATCGGAGAGTGCGAGCTGAGCTCAGGCTGAAAATCCGGTTCATGGCCTCATCCCCATCTATATAAGCGACCAGAGGTATACCGATGCATTGTGCAACGTGGAACTAAGAGATCCGATCGAGAATCTTCAATCGCTGGTCACCACTCTTGCAAAAGAAGGAAGTTACATTAATGTGCCACTTTCGCATAAAGAAGAAGCCTTCTTGCTTGAATCACAGGGTAACTTTGGGCAGCTTCCTCCTGTTCGTAAACTCTCCCCCAATCAAGCTAGCATGGTCATTGATGCGGTGAGGACAAGGATCCTAGAGTGGTCATTAGAACTTGAGAGTCAAGGAATCCTTGGTGATGGCCTTGTGTTTTCGAAGGAAGAAAAAGCTAAAGCAACATTGACACCCAGCATTAACATCCACAACTTTCAGGGCGTCCTTGGAAATGTGTCTGAATCAAGCTTAAACCAAGATCTTACTATGTGTGTAGGCAAGGGAGATGTTGAAGATCTAATCAGAAAGTTGTCGGAACAGGGGGTGCAGGAAGAAGACTTGGCCGAATTAAGAGAAGCTATTGCCCATGAGCCTGCAATCGCCCCAGATGGTTCGCTGGGTCAGCGGACAAGTGGCTGGATCGGGAGGATGGCATCAAAAGCCCTCAGTGGGTCATGGGCAATTGGTAAATCTATTGGCGTTGGTACTGCAAGCAAGATATTGGCAGAGGCGATTATGTCGTATTATGGCCACCAGTAGGCAATGCCAACGTCTGCTGAACAGGCTAACATCAAGATGCAGAAGACGGGGGCAGTAGATGATGTCTATGCGTATGATACTGCCCGCTTCTGATCTTGAGCGTTAGGAAGAGCAGGAACCCAAAATGACGTATAGCTAAACTCATGTTCATTCCGAAGTTCTCTGTTATAGACGTGGCTAAACCCTCCCTGCCAGCCGTTCAAGACGACCTATTCAGATATCGTCTTCGCATGACATCCGCTTGTCAACTATTGGCCTGATCAGCTCCTCACCCCTTCTCCCTCTATTGTATCTTCTGTGGAGGTTCCGTCTTTCGCTATCGGATAGTGACGCATATAGGTCGATCTCTACTCCGTATTTGTTGGCGGCAGTCATCAAACCCGAGTGAGCTCTGCCTTTGGGCCTCGCTTCATTGCCCTTGGGCTTTTGGTCCCATGTAGCGCCAGGGTTGGCAGCTAGCCATTTCTTGATCTCATAGCGCTGATTCGGCGTTAGAGCTGCATATATTTCCACAGGCATGCCTAAACTTGTTGCCCCTTTTTCGTGTTTAGCTCTAAGTGATTTCTGCAGGCGATTCCTTACTGTCTCAGGATTAGGATTGCGCCTGCAGTCCATGTCCCAGGGCATCCCCCTTTCGTGACGTTCAAATGCAACCTCTTTCTGGCTCATTGAGAGCTTGTCCCACTCTTCCTTAGTGGCTCCTACCACTTTCCAGCCAGTCCGAAGTCGGCTCTCGCTGTCCGGCTTATAGATCGTCTTCTGGAACTCGATAATTCCAACTTCTCTGTCTGGATACCTTAGGCGATATTGGGCATAGGCTGCCTTCACTGACTTGGGGATATGAACGTACACCTGGGGTGAGACACCAAGCCTTGCGGCGCTATCCTTAACATAGCTCCACGTTGCAATCCTACGTTTGGGCACCTTGTTTCCATAGCTTCCCGACTCGCCCCCAGCGCCTCTGTTTAGCAGTATGCCCCCTTCTTCAATATGTCTCCTTCCATACCACGCTATGAAGAACTGCTCGCGCTGCTGCGCTTCTTCTCTAGACTCAAGTACATCCATAATTCGGATTAGGGCCTCTTCTTTGGGCACTGGTATAAATCGTCTGCGACCAGTGCCGTCTCTCCACTCATGTCGCATATACGGTCGTTCCACGATCGATGCGATACCTATGTAGTATGGGGTTCCTTGATTAGACGTCTTTGATGACTTTGCTCGTAGATAGCAATATACGATGTGCTTGCCGTCCGCTATGTACTTCTCGACAAGATGTCTTTGGGTTCTGAGGGCTTGGGTGTTGTTCATCTCCCCCGAAATCTGACCTGGGTATTGCTATGGTCTCTATTCTCACATCCTTGACCACATTCCTCACATCCTTCCTGACAGGCCCCTGGAGTGGACAGGCCTCCAAGAACTGGTTGCCTCGGCACCCCAGCCTCCCTGCCTGCCACTCAGGGGCGGCGTCAGAAACAACAGTAGCCATCGGCTCATCATGGAGCCATCAGGCGATTCCACGCCCCTACAGATGTCCACAACAACAGCTATCTGGGACTCATGGTCAGCCAAACCACGGCAGTTTCAAACCAAAGCTCTCGATGGGGTCCATCACAAGTTTGTTGAGGGCACGACCCAGAACAACCTGCGGTTCATCGGCACGAATAGGGATCACGGGGTGCTGGAGCGTCTTCGATGGATCTGAGCCCTTCACCAGGTTGCGTCTGATCAGGGAGTTCGCTGCTTCCAGGCCACACACATAGGCGCGTTCCTGGCAGAGGCCTTTGGCGCCATGCTCCCGGTCGCCCATCCGCACCCAGTCGCCAGCGCAGACGATCGAGGGGATGGAGGTTTCCAGGGGTGGCCGCTTTCTGAAACTGCCGGGAGAGAAGTGAGACACAGAGCCTGGATAGCGGCGCACTTCGGCATCCACCACCTTCGCGTTCCGGAACTCAGGATGCGTGAAGGGCAGCAACTGGTGCATCAGACAATCCATGATCTCCTGGTCCGTCATCGCCGCAATGCCGGCGGCGTTGTAGAAGTCGCTGGCCACCACCGAACCCTGCGGCGGTTCATCACCCCAGAGCGCCTGCTCCGCATCCTTCTGCAGCTGATCCAGCATGAAGAAGGTGCCGCCAGCGCCCTTCAGGGCCTCAAAGCGGGAGAACACATTGGCCGGATAGGGAATCGGAACGTAACGATCCAGCCACAGCCGGGTGGACACCACATCGATCGAACCCAGCGACGCCGCGGCAACCAGCTCGGGTGCCGCCTTGCTGCATTGCGGCGATCGGGCCATCAACGCCTTGAGCCCCTTTGCCCCCACCGCCAACACCACGGCATCCACATCCTCCAGCACCGTGATGTCGCCTGTACGCACGCTTTGCAGCTCAATGGAGCGGATGGCTTGGGTGTCTGCCGAAACATGCAACCGCCTGGCCAGGGTTCCCCCCATCACCCGAAGGTCATGGCGTACCAGCAGCCTGCGGCTGAGGGGCTGAAACAGATGCTCGGCGATGCTCCTGGATTGGATCCAGCGAACATCAAAGGAATCCTGGTGGGCCAGGGCGTAGTAATAAAGCAGCTCCATGGCCACCGCCGCCGAGAGCTCCTCGGGCGGCTTGAACAGACCCACCAGCAAGGTGGGCCGCAGGAAGTCATCGATCATGCGAGCGCTGATGCCAAGCCTCACAAAGAGTGCTTGGGCGTTGAGGTCGTCGTAGTGCTGGAAAACCCGATCGCTGCGATTGAGATCTAGGATGGCGTAGAGAAGCCCTGCAATGCTCAGCCGATCCCGAACAGGCAGGCGCTTGAAGTTGGTGACAGTGGCCAGCACCTGCCCCAGGGGACTCGGCCACCGGGGCGACGCACCGAACACCGGAGCCGTGGCCTCCAAGCCATCGGGCGACCAGAACGCACTGGTGGTGAAGTCGGTGTAGATGCTGCCAACCTCGAGCTCTTCCGTCAGGGCATTGATGTTGGGATAGTCTTTCCAGAAGCCTCGGGTTCCCGCCTCAAAAGGTTTGCCGCTCTGGGTGGTGACAGGTTGGCTTCCGGTGGGGTCGGCCATCCCATCCACCAACGTCACACCAACGCCGGCCTCACACAGCGCCTTGGCGGCGCCCCAGCCGGCCCAGCCGGCTCCGATGACCAGCACATGAGAGCGTCTCTGGCCGGCCAAGGTGTCGTGTGGCATCGCTCGTTCCTGCATCGCACGCTCTGGCATCAGCCCATCTCCTGCAAGATACTCAAGACCTGTTGAACCACCGGATTGAAGTGACAAGCAGAGATGAATCGACCTCATTACGGCTCATCATGTCGGCAGACACTGCAGGTGTTGCTCTGCTCAAATACCGGCCCAGAACAGGCAGTATCGGAGCGGCGATTGTCGTCTGCTCCGTTGAGAGGAATGGAGCTTGCATCTAGCAGCGAACTTGCAATAGCGAACTTCCCATGCCGACCCATGGCACACCCCACACCCCAGCCCCTCACGTTCGATTCTCTCGACACCAGCAGCCGCGTCGCGATAGCCGAGCTGTTCACCCTCACGTTCACCGCCTCCGAAGGCGAGCGTGAGGGCCTCCTGGTGGGGAACCTGGCTTCCGCGCTCGCCGGCCTGATCGACGATCAGGAGGTGATGGCCATCGGCGCCCACCAGGGAGGCGCTCTGGTGGGCTGCGTGATCTTCAGCCGCCTTCGGTTTGCGCACGCCTCACTGACCTACATGCTTGCCCCCGTGGCGGTGCACCCAGATCGGCAGCGCCAGGGCATCGGCAGCCGGCTGATCCTCGGCGGCCTGGGTGAGCTCCGGCGTCGCGCGGTGGCGGTGGTGGTCACCTATGGCGACCCTGCCTTCTACGGCAAGGCGGGGTTCCAGCCCATCGCACCGGACACGATCCAGCCGCCATTTCCGCTCTCCCAGCCGCAGGGGTGGCTGGGCTGTTCCCTCACGGGGGAGCCGCTGCCCGCCCTTTCCGGTCGCCCCACTTGCGTGAAGCCGTTCAGGAATCCCGCCTACTGGTGAGGGACTGAGCTCAGCCCAGCCCCTGCAGCCGCCCGCGGGCCAGTGCCGCCTGGGCCTCGGCTTCGGCCAGATTGGCGCGGCACTCGTCCACCACCTCAGGCGGCGCCTTGCCGGCGAAGTTGGGGTTGGCCAGGCGGCCGGCCAGCCCCTTGATCTCCTTCTCGGCCTTGGCCAGGTCTTTCTCCAGCCGGCTGCGCAGGGCTTCAAGGCTCTGCCGAGGCACACTGAGGCTCACCTGGGCGTCGCTGTCGACGATGCCGAGCAGCTGACCCGCCGCCGGCTGGGGCTCCAGGCCGAGAGCACTGCCCCCCACCAGGCGCAGGATCTTCTCCTGGTTCACCTCCAGAAACTCCCGGCGCTCGGGGCTGCCGCTGTGGACCCCCACCGGCAGACGCTCGGAGGGCTTCACCCCGGAGAGCGCCCGCAGGTTGCGCAGCGCCCGCACCGCCTCGATGCCGAACTGGAAGGCCTGCTCGTGGCGCTCGTCCAGCCAGGCGGCCTCCGGCTGGGGCCAGGCCTGCAGAGCCAGGAACCGTGTGGCCTCGGCGCCGGTCACGGCGTGCCAGAGCTCCTCGGTGAGATGGGGCATCAGCGGGTGCAGCATCACCAGCAGCGCCTCGAGGCTGGTGGCCAGCACCCGCCGCGCCGCCGTGCGCACGCCGGCCTCCTCACCGGCCAGCCGTGGCTTGGCCCACTCGATGTACTGATCGCAGAGGTCGTTCCAGGCGAACTCATAGAGCAGCTTGGCCGCCTCCCCCAGCCGGTAGCTGCCGTAGAGCTCCGCCGCCTGCTCCGCCGTGCGGGCCAGGCGGGAGAGGATCCAGCGGTCCTCGCTCTCCAGTTCGGCTGCCAGCGGCCCACCCAGGCTGGCGGGCGTTTCGCCCCCCAGGTTCATCAGGGCGAAACGGGTGGCATTCCAGAGCTTGTTGGCGAAGTTGCGCGCCGTCTCCACCGTGCCGGAGCTGCCGCTGGCACGGTCGTAGTCGAGGCGGATGTCCTGCCCGGCGCCGGCCACCTCCCGCACCAGGGCGAAGCGCAGGGCATCGGCGCCGTAGCGCTCGATCAGCGGCAGCGGATCGATGCCGTTGCCCGCTGACTTGCTCATCTTGCGGTTGTTCTCATCGCGCACCAGGCCGTGGATGTACACGTCCCGGAAGGGCATCTGGCCGGTGAAGGCGCCGGCCATCATCGTCATCCGCGCCACCCAGAAGAAGATGATGTCGAAGCCGGTCACCAGCACGCTGGTGGGATACCAGGCGGCCAGATCGGCGCTGGTCTCGTCCGGCCAGCCCAGGGTGGAGAAGGGCCAGAGGCCGCTGGAGAACCAGGTGTCGAGCACGTCGGGGTCCTGCTCCAACTGCAGCTCCCGCCCCGCCGCCCGGCTGGCCGCGCCGTACTGCGCCTTGGCCTTCGCCTCGGCTTCGGCGGCATCCCGCGCCACCACGTAGGGGGTGGCGTCGGTGATCACGCCGCCGGTTTCACTCACCACGAACCAGGCGGGGATGCGGTGGCCCCACCAGAGCTGGCGGCTGATGCACCAGTCGCGGATGTCGGTGAGCCAGTCGCGGTACACCTTCTCCCAGCGCTGCGGCACGAAGCGGGGTTCGGCCCGATCAAGCGCCTCGCGGCAGCGGGCCGCCAGCGGCTCGGCCTGCACGAACCACTGGGTGGAGAGCAGCGGCTCCACCGGCACCTTGCCCCGATCGGAGAAGGGCACGCTGTGGCGGTGGGGCTCCACCTTCACCAGGAAGCCTTCGGCCTCCATGGCCGCCACCACGGCCTGGCGGGCCTCGAAGCGATCCAGCCCCTCGAAGCGACCGGCGGCGGCGTTCATCGTGCCGTCCTTGGCCATCACGGTGATCAGCGGCAGGCCATGGCGGGCGCCGATGGCGAAGTCGTTGGGGTCGTGGGCGGGGGTCACCTTCACGCACCCCGTGCCGAAGGCCGGATCCACGTGCCCATCGGCCACGATCGGGATCTGGCGGCCCACCAGCGGCAGGGTGAGGCTGCGCCCCACCAGGGCGGCATAGCGGGGGTCGCCCGGGTGCACCGCGACGCCGGTGTCACCCAGCAGCGTTTCGGGCCGGGTGGTGGCCACCACCAGATGGTCGGTGCCATCGGCGCCGGGCTCACCGCTGAGCGGATAGCGGAAGTGCCAGAGGTGGCCGTCCACCTCCTTGGTCTCCACCTCCAGATCGCTCACCGCCGAGCCCGAGGCGGGGCACCAGTTCACCAGGTATTCCCCCCGGTAGATCAGCCCCTGCTCGTGCAGGCGCACGAAGGCCTCGGCCACCGCGGCGCTCAGGCCGGGGTCGAGGGTGAAGCGCTCCCGCTGCCAGTCCACCGAGTAGCCCAGGCGCCGCAGCTGGCCCACGATCGTGCCGCCGCTCTCGGCCTTCCAGCTCCAGGCCCGCTCCAGGAAGGCGTCACGGCCCAGGTCGTCCCTGCTGCCACCCTCCGCATGGATCTGCTTCTCGAGGATCGTCTGCACCGCGATCGAGGCGTGATCCGTGCCGGGCAGACACAGCACGTTGCGGCCGCGCAGGCGCTGGAAGCGCACGATCGTGTCGATCAGGGCCGTCTCGAAACCGTGGCCCATGTGCAGGCTGCCGGTCACGTTCGGCGGCGGGATCACCACCGAGAAGGGCTCACCGGGCGCCTGCGGATCCGGGTGGAAGGCGCCGGCCTGCTCCCAGGCCGCCTGCCAGCGGGCCTCGGTGCCCGCCGGGTCGTAGGTCTTGGGCAGGGCCTCGGTCACAGGGGGCTGGCAGAGCGGCTGCCCATGCTCGCAAAACGTGACGCCGCCTCAGGCCGCCGAACTCTGCATCGCCACGGGGATGCGGGGCACCGGGAAGCCGGCCTTGCCGAGCACGTCGCTGATCACCCGGTTGGTGTCGAAGTACACCTGCCAGTAGTGGCTGGTGTGGGTGTAGGGGCGCACCGCCAGCTTCGGGCCCCGCTCGGTGAACTCCAGAACCTCCACATCGGCGGGCTTGTCGGGGTACTGGTTGGGCACCGCCTGAAGCCCCTCCTTGAGCAGGGCGATGGCGCGGCCCACGTCGGCGGAGTTGTCGAGCTGGGCCACCAGTTCCACCCGGCGGTAGGGATGCACCGAGTAGTTCACGATGTTGTCGCCGAAGAGCTTGTTATTGGCCACGATGTGGCGCACGTTGGCCGGCGAAGTGATGGAGGTCACGAACATGCCCACCTCCTCCACGGTGCCTTCGACGCCGCCACCTTCGATGTAGTCCCCCACGCTGATCGGCCGGAAGATCTGCAGAAACACCCCGGCGGCGAAGTTGCCCAGCAGCCCGCTCCAGGCGGCACCGATCGCCACGCCGGCACCGGCCAGGAGGGCGGCGAAGCTGGCGGTCTGGATGCCGAAGAAGCCCAGGATCGCCACCACCAGCACCACCCGGAGCAGGGCTCCGAGGATGTTGACCAGGTAGCCGATCACCATCGCGTCGAGGCTGCCGCGGTTGAGGGCGCGGCGCAGCAGGCGCAGGCTGAGCTGGATCAGCCAGCCGCCCACGATCCAGAGGGCGATCGCCCCGGCAAGCTTGAACAGGAAGGGAACGATCACCTCAACGACGAGGGGATAGGCGTCAGGCACCGGAGCAGAACCAAAGCGACACTTCAAGCTGGCCAGCCCCGCCTGCCCTGACAACGCTCTGCTGCAGTTCGCAATGCGGGTGGTCGCAGCCCCGGGAGGCCGGATGGGGCGCTGGATCGGGAGGCTGCCTCACTGGCGCGCCAGGATCATCCGCATCCGCTCCTCCAGGTTCTCGAGCGGTTCACCGGACACATCCACCAGGGCCCGCTTCACCTCACCGGCGTAGGCGAAGGGCGGCTGATAATCCGGCATGGTGGGGGAACCCGGATCGGCCCCCACCGCCACACCAGCCGCCAGGCCAAGCTGCAGCGGGATCGTCACCGGCAGGTCACCCTGACCCACGGCCTCGCCGTCCACCAGGAGCGTGATGTGGGCCGGCGTGCCCCGGCCGTTGGCAATGTCGACAGGGCCAGTAGGGGTGAACTCCACGCTGAAAATGTGATGGCCACTCGGCATGGACGTGGTGGCGACCACCTTGAAGTAGCTGTCAGCCACGTAGTTGTAGCCGTAGGTGAGCGTGCCGTTCTGCACGTAGAACGCGAAGCCACCGTCATTGCCGCCCATGCTGAACAGCACGCCGTCGGCGCCACCCTCGGGCACCACGGCTTCCACCGAGATCGCGTGGGGCCGGTTCAACAGGCGCGGCGCCGCATTTCCGGGCACCACCTGGGTGCCGGGGTAATAGATGTAGCGCTCGCGATCCACGGCGATCTGGGGCCGTTCGATCGCAAAGCGCTGGGTGCCGCGGCTGTCGATCGGCAGCACGTTGTAGCGGCCGGCCTCCACATACCACATGCCGATCATGGCGATCAGCCGCTCCCGTTCGGCGGCGGCGAGATCCTGGGTTTCGGCGAAATCCGCCTCGAGGTTGTAGAGCTCCCAGCCGTGGGCATCCAACTGGATCAGCTGGTCGTAGCTGATCGGATCCCCGAAGCGCCGCCCCGATTCGGTGAACGAGGTGCCGGGCCAGGGACACACCGCCCGCCAGCCCTCGTGATAGAGGGAGCGGTGCCCGAACATCTCGAAATACTGGGTGCGGTGCAGGCTGGGCGCGTCGGCGTCGTTGAAGCAATCGAACAGGCTGAATCCCTCGATCGGGCTCTGGGTCACCCCCTTGATGGAAGCCGGCGCCTCGATGCTGAGGGCCTCCAGCACGGTGGGCACCATGTCGATGGCATGGCAGTACTGGCTGCGGATCTCGCCCCGGGCGGCGATGCCCTTCGGCCAGCACACGATGAACGGATCACTGGTGCCGCCCCGGTAGGTTTCGCGCTTCCAGCGGCGGAAGGGCGTGTTGCCGGCGTGGGTCCAGCCCCAGGGGTAGTGATTGAAATACTTCGGGCCGCCGATGTCATCGATGGCCGCCAGATTCTGCTCAAGATTATCGGGAACATTGTTGAAGAACTTGCCTTCATTCACCGAACCCGTGGGCCCACCCTCGGAGCTGGCGCCGTTGTCGGAGATCAGCATGATCAGGGTGTTGTCGTATTCCCCCAGGTCCTTCAGGAAACCGATCAGCTCGCCGATATGGTGGTCGGTGTGCTCCAGGAAGCCGGCATACACCTCCATCATGCGGGCGTAAAGCCGCCGTTCCTCGGGCGAAAGGGTCTCCCAGTCGGGCACGTCGGGATCGTGGCGGGAGAGCACCGTGTTCCCGGGAATGATGCCCAGCTCCTTCTGGCGGGCGAACGCCTGCTCGCGATAGGCGTCCCAGCCACCATCGAACTGCCCTTTGTACTTGTCAGCCCACTCCTTCGGCACATGGTGCGGCGCGTGCATGGCGCCCGTGGCGAAGTAGAGGAAGAAGGGCTTGTTGGGGGCCACCTGCTTGGCGTCGGCGATCATCGCCTTGGCCTGCGTCACCAGATCCGGCGTGAGGTGGTAGCCCTGTTCAGGGGTGGCGGGGGGCTCCACCTGGGTGTTGTCGCGCACCAGTTCCGGGTAGTACTGATGGGTGTCGCCCCCCAGGAAGCCGTAGAAGCGCTCGAAGCCCCGGCCCAGGGGCCAGCGGTCGTAGGGCCCCGCCGCCGAGGTGGCCTCGGCCGGCGTGAGGTGCCACTTGCCGACCGCATAGGTGTTGTAACCCTTCTGCAGCAGCATCTCCGAGAGGAACCCATTCTCGAAGGGGATGTAGCCGTTGGAGCCGGGGTACCCCATCGAGCCTTCGGTGATGCAGGCCAGGCCGTTGGAGTGGTGATTGCGCCCCGTGAGCATGCAGGAGCGCGACGGCGAGCACAGCGCCGTGGTGTGCATGTTGCTGAAGCGCAGCCCGTCGGCCGCCAGGGCATCGATGTTCGGCGTGGCGATGGGGCTGCCGTAGCAGCCGAGCTGGCCGAAGCCCAGGTCGTCGAGCACGATGAACAGCACGTTGGGGCTGCCCTCGGGGGCGCGGTTCGGCTCCGGCCAGGCCGGGGTCGACACGTCGGCGGTGCGGCCGATCACGCCGGGGAAGGCCGCTCCGGAGCGGTATTCGTTCAGTGGCATCGCCACAGGGTCAGGGGCTGACTGCAACGTATGCAGCGCCGTTTGGAGGGGCATCCGGCCTTGAACAAAGGACACATGCCTCGAACGGGGCATCCGGCGGGGCTGAGGTGGAGGCGGAAAGCCCTCGCTACGGTCTGGTGTGGGTCCCGGAATGGGTCATGGCCATGTCCCTGAGCCAGCAACTGGAGCGTTGGCAGGCGGCGGGGCTGATCGATGGCGCGACGGCTGAGCGAATCCGCTCCTGGGAAGCCCGGAACCTCGGGCCCTCCGCCCCGTCGCTGAGGATCCCCACCCTTGTGGCGGTCTCCCTGGGCGGGGTCCTGCTGGCGGCGGGGGTGCTGCTGCTGGTCTCCACCCATTGGGAGGCGCTGTCCCCCGGACAGCAGTTCAGCCTGCTGCTGGCACTCCTGCTGGTCCTGCATGGACTCGGCGCCGGGCTTGGCACCCTCCTGCCCGCCCTTGCCGTGGCACTCCACGGTGTGGGCAGCGTGGCCCTCGGAGCTGGCATCTTTCTGACCGGCCAGATCTTCCATCTCGAGGCGCGTTGGCCGCTCGGACTCCTGCTGTGGGGACTGGGGGCCGGGCTGGGATGGTGGCTGCTGCGTCAGTGGCCTCAGCTGGCCCTGCTCGCCCTGCTGGCCCCGGCCTGGCTGGCGGGCGAATGGCTGCTCCGATGCGAGCAGGTCATGGGCACCCTGCCACGCTCTGCGCTGCTGCCCATGGCCGCGGGGCTGGTGCTCACGAGCCTTGCCTACCTGGGGGCTGCTCAGGGTCCCGGACCCTGTTCGCCGCCCCGCCGGGTGCTGGTGTGGGTCGGTGGTCTGGCCCTGCCTGGATCGGCGGTGTTCTGGGAAGTGACCCTGATCACACCGACGCAGCTGCAGGCAGGCCCCGGGCCCGACGCGCTGCTGCTGCTGCTGGGCTGGTCAGGCGCGCTGCTGCTGCCGCTGCTCGCGGCCTGGCGGTGGCGGGGGCGAAGCATCTGGCACCTGGCCGTGGCGGTGGGATGGGTGCTGGCCGGGCTCGCCATCACGTTCGCCACAACCCGGTGGGCCGTGCCTCTGATCCATTACCCCTGGTGGATCGCCGGCGGGCTGCTGCTCGTCGGCTGGGGGGTGGTGGAGAGACGCACCGAGAGGATCAACTTCGGCGCTGCCTTCATCGCCAGCACGGTGCTGGGCTTCTACGTGTCGAACGTGATGGGCAACCTGGAACGTTCGGCCAGCCTGGTTGGCCTGGGGGTGCTGTTCCTGGGAGGGGGATGGGGGCTGGAGGTGTGGCGGCGGCGCCTGCTGGCTTCCATGCAGGGGAAGCCACAGCCATGAAGGTTCAGGGAAGCGGGCGCCGTGGGCTGATCCTGGGGCTGCTGCAGGCCTGCCTCCTGCTGAGTCTGGGGGCCCAGCTGCTGACGGACAGGGCCCTGCGGCCGCGTGGCTGGGCCCGCACCCAGCCTGTGGACCCGTACCTCCCGATCCGGGGGCGGTATGTGAGCCTGCGACTGCGGCTGCGGCTGGATGGGCAGCCTGCCGAGGCGGACAGCTCCGGCCTTGGCGGCAGCCGGGGCTGGGTGAGTCTTCACAGCCGCGGCGGCGAGGTGCTGGCCCAGGCCGTGCCCCGGGGGACGCCTGGAGCCCTGCGCGTCCGGAGCTCCACACCGGCCGGATGGGTGGAACTTCAGCAACCCGTGGCCTTCTTCATTCCGCCGACGGGGCCCGATCCCTCCCGTCGCCCCCGCCCTGAGCGGGTGTGGGTGGAGGTGACGCTTCCGGAGCGGGGACAGCCGCGGCCGATCCGGCTCGGCGTGACCGCGGACGAACAGTTTCCCCCCCGACCGCTGAGGCTGGGCTGAGGCCTCAGCCCGCCGCCAGCCGCCGCAGATAGTCCTCCAGCCGGCCGGCGTTGATCCAGCCGGTGGCGATGGTCTTGGTGTGCGACTGGCTCACCCGGCCGCGGTGGATGTGCGACACCCCCGCCGGGAAGATCAGCAGCTTGCCCCGCTCGGCCTCCTCGTGGTGGCCCTGCCAGTGGAACTCGGTGCCGCCCTCCGGCAGGGAGTTGGCATAGAGGATCCAGGCCAGCACCCGGGCCTGCGGTTCGGTGGCCTCGTCGCTGAGGGTCCAGTCGCAGTGCCAGGCGTGGAATCCCTCGCCGGGCGCATAGCGCTGCAGGTTGAAGATCGGGTTCACGAACAGGCTCTGCTCGGGGCAGCAGGAGCCCAGCAGGGGCCGCTCCCGGAGGTAGTGGGCCAGCCCGGCGTTCACCCCGCGCAGGATCACCTCCGCCAGGGCGAAGGCCTCCGGATCGCTGCGGTCGATCGCCACCAGGCTGATGTCGGTGGAGACCTTGGCGGGCGCCATGGCGGGCGCCTGGTCCGGCGCGGCCCCTGGCCCGGCTTCGGGTCCGAAGGCCACCCCGGGCCGCTGCAGATCGGGGCGACGGTCGAAGAAGGCGATCACCGCATCGGCCACGGCCTCGTAGCCGGCGTTGCGGTAGCTGGCGATCAGGTTCATGGCTGGGCGGTTGCGGCAGGGGGCGCGGCGGCAGGGGGCGCTGGGGGCTGGGCCCAGGGAATCGCCACCGCCGCCTCGAAGCAGCGCCAGCGGGCGGTGTCGGGATCCAGCCTCGCCGCCAGGCCCACCTGCTCCAGTGCGGCGGCGGCACGCTCCAGGGTGAGGGGCTCACCAGCCGGCGCCAGCGGCAGCACCAGGGCCTGGGGCTCGGCCGGATCGGCCATCAGCCGGAGATCCAGGGCGGTCAGCTCCCGTTCGAAATACACCCGCCGCAACCGGGTCCGCAGAGCGGGACCCAGGGCCGTGGCGAAGGCCTCGAGGCTGGCCTGGTCGCCGGAGCAGCCGCAGTTGAGCGCCAGCCAGATCAGCAGCTTCGCCCAGCCCTCGGCGCTCCAGGCGGGCTGAAAACTGTCGCGGTGCTGGCGCACCAGCTCGGTGATGGCGAAATCGAACAACGTGGCCTGCAGGCGCGAGGCCTCAGGCACGGCAGCAGCTTCAGGCCTGGAAACAGCGGTCGGATCGGTCACGGAGCGCGCCGGCATCTGCGCAGCCATCCTCGCCAGTGGGCAAACTGCAGGGGCAACGTCCCTGGAGACGCCGGATGGCCCTGGACCTGAACGACCCGGAGCTCGAGTTCGCCGATCTGGTCACCGCCTATCAGAGCTGGGTGATGGCTGTGATCAACGACGAGAAGCTGGGCGGGGAGCCGATGCTCACCGAGGAGATCGCCGACGACGCCATCAACGCCATGCGCTTCCTTCCCGACGTGGTGACCAGCGCGATCGAGACCACCCTGGCCCGCGTCTATGACGTCGATGCCGAGGAGTTGGCCGCTCTGCTCTACCCGGAAGACTGAGGCCCACCGGTGGCCATCCCGCACCCGCCCCGCCAAGCCTCCCCCTCCACCACCAGCCGGAGGCACCGTCCAGGGCGGGCCGGAGCCACCCTGGCCGCAACCACCGGCCTGCTGCTGCTGAGTGCGCTGGCGGGCTGCACCCCCGGCAACGGCCGGCTGGAGGGCGGGCTCCACACCATCGTGTACGTCGCCATCGGGGTCGAAAGGGCGCCTGACCTGGCCTCCGAGCTGGAGCGGCAGAAGCAGCTCCGCGAGCGGTTCTCCCACCTGCAGCGCTCCTTTCGTGAGGTGCGCCCAGGTGTGCACCTGGAGGTGCTGGTCTTCGACCGCGACCGGTTCGTCGAAGAGATCCGCCGGCGCACCCACAGCGGCCTGGGTCCTGACCTGATGCTGGTGGATGGCCTCACGGCCGAGACCCTCCACCAGAACCAGCTGGTGACCGCGATTGCGGTGCCGAACCCCTCCAGTGAGCTGGTGCGGACGGAACTGATCCCGTACGTGAGGTCGGCGCCGCACCAGTGGTTCGGTCTGCCGGTGGGCCAGGAACCGCAGCTCGCCTGCTTCGATCGGCGTCGCATGGCCCAGGCGCCGGAAACGCTGAGCGCCCTGATGGAGGCCAGCAGCCGCGGTCAGAGCATCGGCCTCACCCTGGATCTGGGCAACCTGGCCTGGACGATGGGAAGCCTGGGGGCTCTCGAGAGCATTGCCCAGGTGAGACGGGGGGCCGCAGCCACCCCCGAACGAATCCAGGCCATCCAGAACTGGCTGGGCTGGCTGCGCAACGCCGATCTGCAGCAGCGGATCAGCTTCGCGGGGTCCCAGGGGGAACTGGTGGAGGGCCTGCGGACGGGGCGCTTCGACTGGATCCACTGCCGCAGTCAGGATGCCTCGCTGCTGCGCAAGGAGCTGGGAAGCCATCTGGCACTGGCGCCGCTTCCCTCAGGCCCGGGCGGGGCCGCCAGCCCGATCTCCACCGTGCGGATGTGGACGTTCGGCCGCAATTCCAGCCCCCGGCAACGGAACGTCGCCAAGGCCCTGGCGCGCTTCACCCTGAACCCTCCGGTGCAACGTGCCTTCACGATCCAGACCCAGGGGCTGCTGCCGGTGAGCCGGGGGGCGACGCTGCCGGTGGCCAGTTCCGCCAACCTGGCGGCCCTGCTGGCCGCCCAGCGCCAGGCCAGCGAGGCCCAGAACCTCACCGAAGAGCTGATCGCCCTGAGGACAGAGAAGAACGCGCTGAACAAGATCCTCACGCAGTTCCGCTACGGCGAACTGGACAGCGCCAGCGCCACCGACGCCCTGATCAAGATCCTCCGCCAGAAGCCCCATGAATGAACTGCTGCTCGAGAGCGCGGGGTGGGTGGGGTACCTGGAGCGCCCCGATGTGCTGCTGCAGTTGGCGGGGGCGGTGCTGACTGTCATCGTCTACTACTGGCTCGGCCGCCGGCTGGGGGGGGCACCGCACGGCCTGCGACTGCGTCGTCAGGCCCTGCTGGGAAGCCTGGCCCTGTTCGCCCTGCTGCTGGCGCTCCTGGCCCGGCCCCACCGGCTGCTGGTCGTGATCCTGCTGCTCTCCGCCGGCTGGTTCGGGCTCGGAATGCTGCGGCGCCGGCTGCACCACACCATGCCTGCCCAGCAACTTCAGCAACTCGATATCGGCCTGCTGCGGCCGCTGTATCTGCTGATCGCCTTTGGCCTGATGATCAGGGAGGTGGATGCACCCCGGAATCTGGCGCTGATCTCCCTGGGTTCCTGGTTCGGCACCGAAGTGACGGCCGGCCAGGTCTTCCTCGCCGCCCTGGTGCTGTATCTGCTGCTGATGGGTTCAGGGCCTCCCACCCATGCCCTGGCTCAGCTGGCGCAGCGGGTGATCGGAATCAGCGACAGCGGGCGTCGCGCCCTGGCGCTGCTGCTGCAGTACTCGGTCGTGGCGGTGGGGATCATCTGGACCCTCGATCAGATCGGCTTCAACCGCACCGCGATCCTGGCGGTGGCCGGGGGACTGTCGGTGGGACTGGGCTTCGGGATCAAGGAAGTCTTCTCCAACTTCATCAGCGGGCTGTGGCTGCTGTTCGAGGGATCGGTGCGACCCGGCGATGTTCTGTTCGTCGAGGGCGACCCCTGTGAGGTGCGCCGCCTGGGCCTGCGGGCCGCCGTGCTCTGGCGCGACCGGGACAACGCCGAGCTGGTGATCCCGAACCAGACGTTCTTCACCACCACCATGACCACCTACACCGGCACCGATCGACTCCGTCGCGGCCAGGTGCTCGTCGGGGCGGCCTACCAGCATGATCCGGCGGAGGTGATCCGCCTGCTGGAGCAAACCGCATCCGAGGTCTCCGGCGTGCTCAGCAGCCCGCCGCCGAAGGGGTTGGTGCTGGGCTATGGCGACTCGGCGATCGAGTACGCCCTCCGCTTCTGGATCACCGATCCGATGACCAACATCTCGATCAGCAGCGCCGTGAGCACGGCGGTATGGCAGAACTTCCGCCGGGAGGGAATCTCCATCCCCTTCCCGCAGCGCGTGCTGCACCAGGCTGAGGCGAGCGCTGCCGATCCGGCGTCTTCAAGCGACGCTTCAGCCGACTCTTGAACCGACGCTTCAACCGACAGCAAGCCCGCTCAGGTCGCGAAGCCGTAGCTGCTCAGATCGGAGGAGCCGGCAATCCCGCGAACCACGAAATCCGCCAGTCTTCCGCTGGTTCGGGATGTGGGGTGGACATCGTCGAGGAAGCGGGGGGCGGCCACGCTCTGCCAGGCCTTGAACCCATCCACCACGAGCACGTCATCGTCACGGCCGGGCGCATTGAAACGGCGTTCCAGCCTGCGGTTCACCCGGCGGGCGGTGCTGTCGATGAAGCGCAGGAACGCCTCCTCGAGGGAGGGTGAGAAGCGGGAGGCCACCCGCTGCAGGTAAGGCGTTGCACTCAGAGGGGCGAGGCCCACGATCAGGGTCTCATCCACCTGACCGGTGATCGTGTCGACCGATCGCCGCACGTTGGCCGCGATCCGCCGGGCTGTGCGGTCGCGCAGGCGGCGGTTGTCCCGTTGACCGGGGCTCCTGAGGACCTTCAGCAGGGCCCTCGGGCGGTGCGCCAGATCCGTGAGGTCATTGCTGCCGGCGATGATCAGCGCATCCAGATCGTCCCGGGCCGGCAGCGTGGAGCTGGCGAGCCGGGCCTGGGACAGCAGACCGAGCGGGAAGGGGGCCAGTCCGGCGCGACGGGAGCCCGCCAGACCCGATGTGGCTCCGGCATAGGCGTAGTTGAGGAGCTGGGGTGCCGGGCCGCCGCTGCCGAAGATCAGCCTGGCCGGCAGATCGAGCAGGTTCACCCGCTCGATGGAGTTCAGACGGGCACCGAGCCGGCGGGCGATCTGCTCGGCGAACACCGGGCCGTCGGAGGCCTTGACGTTGCCGCCGCGGTCATAGATCCGCTCCTCGAAGGGATCCTGACCCACCAGCCGGGCCAGCTCGTCGAGGTTGCCCGTATCCACCAGGCTGTCGCCCAGCATCACCAGGGAGGTCGTCATCGCTCGGCGCCACGGAACGGCATCGCAACGTCATGATGGGGCCATGCCTGGCGTGCCTGCCGCACCAACCGCCCTGCTCGGCCAGGCCCACGCCACGCCGGCGGTCGACCTGCTCAAAGCCCTGGAGAGTGACCCTGGGCAGGGACTCCCCGGCGGGGAAGCCGAGCGGCGCCTGGAGGCGTGGGGGGCCAACCGGTTCGAGCACCGGGAAGCCCAGCCGGCCTGGCGGCGCTTCCTCGGCCAGTTCAACGATCCGCTGCTCTACACCCTGCTGGGGGTGGGAACCGTGAAGCTGCTGCTGGGAGAACCCGGCGAGGCCTGGGTGATCTGGAGTGTCACCCTGATCAATGCGGTGATCGGCTACATCCAGGAGCACCGGGCGGAAACCGCCATCGCCGCCCTGGCGCTGGCGGTGCGCACGGAGGTGGAGGTGGTCCGTGATGGCCTCCGCCAGCGGCTCGACTCGGAGGAGCTGGTCCCCGGCGATGTGGTGCTGCTGGATGCCGGAGACAAGGTGCCGGCCGATCTGCGCCTGCTCGAGGCGCGCAGCCTGCAGGTCGACGAATCGGCCCTCACCGGCGAATCCCTGCCGGTGCCGAAGGGCACCGCGCCAGTGCCATCCCCGTCAGCGGTCGCCGAGCGCAGCGGCATGGCCTACGCCGGCAGCCTGGTGACCGCGGGCCAGGGGCGCGGTCTGGTGGTCGCCACCGGAAACGGCACCGAGGTGGGGCGCATCTCCCGCTCGCTCGCGGAACAGGTGAACCTGAGCACGCCCCTGACCCGGAAATTCCGCGGGTTCACCCGCACCCTGCTGCAGCTCGTGGTGGTGCTGGCCGGCCTGACCTTTCTGGTGGGCGTGGCCCGTGGCCGCGAAGCCGCCGAGATGTTCGACGGCGCCGTGGCCCTGGCCGTGGGAGCCATCCCCGAGGAACTGCCGGCCATCGTCACGATCACCCTGGCCATCGGGGTCAACCGCATGGCGCGCCGCAATGCCATCGTGCGCAAGCTGCCGGCGGTGGAGGCCCTGGGCAGCACCACGGTGATCTGCTCGGACAAGACAGGCACCCTCACCCAGAACCGGATGACGGTGCAGGAGGTCTACGCCGGCGGCGAGCGCCTGAGCCTCGACCGCCTCTGGCCGGGCACGGAGGGCAGGAGCGGGGTCGCCGATCCCCTCAGCCGGAACGTGGCCCTGCAGGAAACCCTGCTGGCCGGCCTGCTCTGCAACGACGCCCGAGCCAGCCACCGGGAGGGGCTGGTGGGGGATCCCACCGAGACAGCCCTGCTGCGCGCCGCCGAGACGGTGGGTCTGGACCGACGCGCCGCCCTGGAGGACCATCCGCGACGGGACGCGATTCCGTTCGCCTCCGAGCAGCAGTTCATGGCCACCCTGCATGGCGATCAGCGGATCCTGATGAAGGGAGCCGTGGAAGCCGTGCTGGAGCGCTGCAGCCACCAGCTCGGGGCCGATGGCCGCCGTGAACCGCTGGATCGCGAAGCCATCGAGACCGCCGTCCGTGCCATGGCCCGCCAGGGTCAACGGGTGCTGGCGTTCGCCATCGGCCGCGCACCGGCCGAACAGGAGCGGCTGGTGCACGGACAGCTGGCCGGCCAGCTGGAGTTTCTCGGGTTGCAGGGCATGCTCGATCCGCCCCGACCGGAGGCCCAGGCCGCCGTGCTGGCCTGCCAGCAGGCGGGCATCACGGTGAAGATGATCACCGGCGACCATCTGGAAACCGCCCGCTCGATCGCCACCCAGCTGGGGCTGGCCACCGGCCGCCCGGTCCGGGCTGTGGAGGGCCGGGACCTGGAGGGGCGCAGCGAGGCCGAGCTGCGACAGCTCGCCCGGGACACGGACGTGTTCGCCCGGATGGCTCCGCTTCAGAAACTCGCGTTGGTCAAGGCCCTGCAGGCCGAGGGGGCCGTGGTGGCGATGACGGGGGATGGGGTCAACGACGCGCCGGCGCTCAAGCAGGCCGACATCGGCATCGCCATGGGCAAGGGCGGCACCGAGGTCGCCCGCGAAGCCGCCGACATGCTCCTCACCGACGACAACTTCGCCACGATCGAGGCGGCCGTGGAGGAAGGCCGGGGTGTCTACCTCAACCTGCGCAAGACGCTGGCCTTCGTGCTGCCCGTCAACGGCGGCGCTTCGATGACCATCCTGCTCGGCGCCCTGCTGGGGCTGGAGCTGCCGGTCACCGCGCTGCAGGTGCTGTGGCTGAACATGGTGTCCGCCCTGACCCTGTCCGTGCCGCTGGCCTTCGAACCGCGGCCCCCGCAGCTGATGAGCCAGCCACCGCGCTCCCCGCACCAGCCGCTGCTGAGCGCTGGCCTGGTGCGTCGGGTGCTGCTGGTGTCGGCGTTCTACTGGGTGCTGATCTTCGGGGTGGTGCTCGGGGCCGAAAGCCAGGGAGCCGATCTGGATCTGGCCCGCACGATGGCGATTCAGGCCCTGGTGCTCGCCCAGGTGGTGTACCTGCTGAGCATCAGCCAGGTGAGCAAGGGCAGCTGGCAGCAGTGGCAGCAGGTACCGCTGCTGCTGGGCGGGATCGTCACGGCGCTGCTGTTGCAGGTGGTGTTCAGCCAGACGGAGTGGATGAACGGGTTCTTCGACACCGAACCTCTCAGCAGCCAGCAGTGGCTGGTGTGCGGCCTGGCCCCTCTGGCCATGGTGCCGGTGGCCTGGCTGAGCGAGAAGCTCTGCCCCACCACCGGCGTTGCCGGCTGAGGATCTCCCACCCCAGGCGGCCTGAAGCCGGGGCCCCTCAGGCCGCGTCGTCGTGCGCGAAGCGGGAGTAGAGGAACTCGAGCGCGTGGTTGCGCAGCTCGTAGTAACGCGGGTCTTCCATGATGTCCTCCCGGTTGCGGGGACGGGGGAACCCGATGGTCATCACCTCGCCGATCCCGGCGGCGGGGCCGTTGGTCATCATCACCAGCCGATCGGCCAGGAACAGGGCCTCATCGATGTCGTGGGTGATCATCAGCACGGTGCACTTCTGGGTGTTCCAGATGTTCAGCAGCTCCTCCTGAAGCTCCTCCTTGGTGATGGCATCGAGGGCTCCGAAGGGCTCATCGAGGATCAGCACCTCCGGTCGGATCGCCAGGGCCCGGGCGATCGCCACCCGCTGCTTCATCCCACCAGAGATCTGCCCGATCGTCTTCTGGGCAGCCGCCGCCAGGCCCACCAGCTCCAGGTGCTCCATGGCGATCTTCCGTTTCTGCCGTTCCGGCAGCTTCGGGTGCACCGAATCCACGGCCAGGTGCACGTTCTCGTAGGCGGTGAGCCAGGGCAGCAGGGCATAGCCCTGGAACACCACCATGCGGTCGGGGCCGGGCTTCACGATCGGGGCCCCCTTGAGCAGCACCTGCCCGGTGGACGGGGTGGCGAAGCCTGACACCATGTTCAGCAAGGTGCTCTTGCCGCAGCCGGAGTGGCCGATCACGCAGACGAATTCACCCGCCTCGATGCTGAGGTTGATGTTCTCCAGCACCGGGTAAGCACCGCGGGGCGTGAGGTAGGTCTTGCCGAGCGCCTCGAAGCAGAGCAGGGGGCGTGCCGCGGCTGAGCCGGCGGCAGGCTGGCCGATCGGAGTGGTGATCATGGCAGTGGGTGGGGTGGATGGGGGCGGGCGCGGAGCCGGGCCAGGGGACAGGGCGCACAAGGCGCACAGAGGGGGGCAGGCGTGAGGTTCGGCCGCGTCAGGAGGCCATCGGACGCGGGAAGCCGATCGGGATCTCGGCCACGCTGTAGTCGTCGTGGATCCGCAGCCGGTTGAGGTAGCCGATCGGATCGTCGGCTTCGAAGGGAACCCCATCGAAGAGTTCGATCACGCCGCGCTGGTAACTCACGTCCTCCAGGCCCAGCTCCCGGGCGGCGGTGCTGTAGACGCTCACGGCGCACACCCGCTCCAGCACTTCCACGTAGTTGCGGGGGAAGGGAATCTCCCGCCAGCGGGCTAGCTGCGTGAGGATCCAGAGGTGTTCGCTGCGGCTGGGCCGGTTGACGCCGGCGCCGAAGAAGAGCGTGTGCGGCGTGAAGCTGCTCTCCTCCCCGTTGCCGCCAGCGGCACCGAAGCGGATCAGCTCGGGCTTCATCCCCAGGTAGCGCCGGTCGCTCAGCAGCAGGCTCAGCTCGTGCCAGTGGGTCGGGTCGGCGCAGTAGCGGCAAGCCTCCAGCAGCGCCTTGGTGAGGGCGATGTGGGTGTTGGGGTAGGCCAGGGCCCAGTCCTCGCGGACACCGAGCACCTTGCCGGGATGGCCCGACCAGATCTCCAGGTCCCCCACGATCGGGAAGCCGTGGCCTTCCTGGGCCGCCCGCACGTTCCACGGCTCCCCCACGCAGTAGCCGTCGATGGAGCCGTCCTTGAGGTCGGCCAGCATCTGGGCCGGTGGCAGGGTCTGCAGGTACACATCGCGGTCGGGATCGATCGCGTGGGCGGCGAGCCAGTAGCGCAGCAGCAGGTTGTGCATCGAGGCCGGATGCACGATCCCCATGGTGTGGGGCTCCCGGTTCGTGCGCAGCAGGTAGTCGCGGTAGTCGGCCACCGTGCTCACCCCCTGCTCCGCCAGGCGCGACGCCAGGGTGATGCCGTTGCCGTTGCGGCTGAGGGTGAGGGCCGACACGATCGGCGTGGGATCGCCGCCGTGCCCGCCCCCGGTCATCCAGGTGGGCATGCCCGAGGGCATCAGGGCCGCATCGAGGGTGCGATCCAGCAGGCCGTCGGTCACGCCGCGCCAGCTCGTCTCGCGCACGAGAGTCACTTCGTCAAGGCCGTGCTTGGCGAAGAAGCCCTTGGCCTCCGCCACCGCCAGCGGTGCACAGGCCGCCAGCGGGATGAAGCCCAGATCCAGATTCACCTTCTCGAGCCCGTGGCGGGCCACCACCTGGTGCGGCTTGGCCTGCCACTGCTTCACCCGCTTCTGGCGGTTGAGGAAATAGATGATCTCCGAGCGCAGGCTGTAGTAGCTCGGGTGGTGCACCACCTCCAGACGCCGGCGAGGGCGTGGGATGTCCACGTCGAGGATGCCGCCCACCCGGGAACCGGGGCCGTTGGTGAGCATCACGATCCGGTCGGAAAGCAGCACCGCCTCGTCCACGTCGTGGGTCACCATCACCGCGGTGAGGGCGTGGTCGTTGCAGATCTGCATCAGCTTCTCCTGCAGATTCCCCCGCGTGAGTGCATCGAGGGCGCCGAAGGGTTCATCCAGCAGCAGCAGCTTGGGGCGGATCGCCAGGGCGCGGGCGATCGCCACCCGCTGGCGCATGCCGCCGCTGAGTTCCCGCGGCAGCTTGTGGGTGGCCGGGCCCAGGCCCACCATGGCGATGTGCTCGTCCACCAGCTCCTGGCGCTGCTGGCGGCTGAGGTCGGGGTACACCTCGTCGATGGCGAGGGCGATGTTCTCGCTCACCGTGAGCCACGGCAACAGCGAATAGTTCTGGAACACCACCATGCGGTCCGGACCGGGGCGCTGCACCCGATCGCCATCCACCAGCACCACCCCCTCGGAGGGGTGATCAAGACCGGCCAGCATGTTGAGCAGCGTGCTCTTGCCACAGCCGGAATGGCCGATCAGGGAGATGAATTCACCCGTTCGAATCTCCAGGTCGATTCCCTGGAGCGCGAGGTAAGTGTTTCCAGCAGCAAGGGGAAAGGTCTTGGCAAGTTCCTGAACCTGAACAAGGGATGGGGGGGTCATCGGAAGGCAGTGCAAGAGGAACAAATCACAGGGGCCTCTGGCCGCTTCACTGACCCGGACTGATCCGGCTCTGCAACCAGGCCATCAGACGATCGAGCAGGAGTCCGACTCCGCCGATCCACACCACGGCCAGCACGATGTCACTCACGTAGTTCTGCTGATAGGCATCCCAGATGAAGAAGCCGATGCCCACGATGCCGCTCATCACGATCTCCGCCGCGATGATGGCCAGCCAGGCCAGCCCGATCGAAATGCGTAGCCCCGTGAAGATGTAGGGCAAGGCCGAAGGAAGGAGGATCTTGGTGAAGAAACGCCAGCGCGAGATCTGCAGAACGAGAGCCACATTTCTGTAGTCCTGGGGGATCTGGCGCACCCCTTCCGCCGTGTTGATCAGAATCGGCCAGACAGCTGTGATGAAGATCACGAAGATGGCTGCCGGCTGGTTCTTCTGGAACAGCACCAGGGCGATCGGCACCCACGCCAGCGGAGCCACCATGCGCAGGAACTGGAACAGAGGATCGAGCGCCCGGTTCAGGGAGGCATTGAGGCCCACGGCGATCCCCACCCCGATGCCCACGATGGCAGCCAGGGAATAGCCCTGAGCCACCCGGCCCAGGCTGGCCACCGTCTGCCAGAACAGACCCTTGTCCAGGCCGCCGCGGTCGTAGAAGGGGTAGAGCAGCAGCTCCCGGGTGCGCTCGTTGGTCCAGAGGCTGAGGGGCCCGGGCAGCCGGGTGAGCCCCAGGCTGGCGCTGAGCTGCCAGAAGAGAAGAAATCCAGCGATGCCAAGCAGGGGCGGAAGCCACACTTTGCGGTGAGTCTTCCACCACGACAGCCAACCGGCAGGCTGCAAACGAGAGGTGGTCATGAAGGGGTAGTGAGGTGAACGGAGGATCGGGACCTGGCTGATCACAAGGGGCAAGGAAGGGCGCTGAAGCCACCCAGGGTTGCGGCTTCAGCGCAGCAGGATCAGTGCAGCGGGATCAGCGCTTGATCTTCAGGCTGTTCAGGTAGGCCTGCGGGTTCTCGGGATCAAACACCACGCCGTCAAAGAAGGTTTCCTTGCCGCGCGATGATCCTGTGGGAATCTCGGAAGCCGGGAGTCCCAGCTCCTGGGCGGCCTGCCGCCAGAGATCCTCCCGGTTCACCTTGTCGACGATCGCCTTGGCCTGATCAATGCTGGTGAGCTTGCCTGGGTGCATGTTCCAGCGCAGGGATTCCACCAGGAACCAGAGGCTCAGGCCCTTGTAGGGATAGGAGATGACACCGCGTGGGCTGCTCCAGTAGATGGGTCCTTTGAGGGGATCATTCTCCGCCTTCAGGGAGGCCCCCAGCTGATACTGACCTTTCAGAGCCGGCTTGAGAACCTCAACGGGGGTGTTGAAGTAAGCCCGCGAGGAGATCAGCTCAGCCACCTCATCACGGTTCTCCTGCTTGTCGGCCCATTGCTGGGCTTCGATGAGTCCCTTGATCAAAGCAAGGGTGGCCTTGGGATGCTTGTCGACCCAGTCGGCGCGCACCGCAAGGAATTCCTCAGGATGGAAGGGCCAGATCTGGGCCGTGAGGGCCGGGATGTAGCCGATGTTGTCCTTGACGATGCGGAACGGCCAGGGATCACCGGTGGAGAAGGCCTCCATCGTGCCGTTGCGCATGCCCTGCAGTGTTTCGGTGGAGGGCACCGTCAGCAGTTCGATGTCCTTGTCCGGGTCGATGCCACCCGCCGCCAGCCAGTAGCGGATCCACATGTCCTGGTTGGCATTGGGGTAGGTGTGGGCCGCCCGGAACTTGCGCCCCTCCTTCTGGGGGAAGCGCTTGAACACATCCACCTTGGACGAGAGATCAACTCCCAGATCGTCGTTCTTGAGGCTGTTGGACACCGCGATGGCATTGGCCTGGCTGATCAGCTGGGCCAGCACGTACATCGGCACCTTCTTGCCATCGGTGATGATGCCCTCCGTGATCATGTGGGGCATGGGTAGCTGCCATTGGCCACCATCGATGCCTCCGCCTCCGGAGCCGAGAACCACGTTGTCGCGGGCCGCGGGCCAGCTGGCCTGCTTGGCCAGCTCCACCTTGAGCCCGTGCTTGGCGAAGAAACCCTTCTCCACCCCCACCACCAGGGGAGCAGCTTCAAGAATCGGGATATAGCCAAGCTTGATGGTGCCTGTTTCGAGTTTGGCACTGGCAGCCTGATCCACCCCGGTTCCCGGAGAGGCACCCCCACCGGAACCTGTGGGTGGGGTGCCCATGCACCCGGCCAGCAGCAGAGTTGCGGACAGGGAGCCACTGGCAAGCGTGAGAAAACGACGTCGGTTCAGCATGGCGACAGGTAGAAATGAAGGGCACGGGCGAACGAAACCGATGGGCAGACATGATGTTGCCCACGGCCATCACATGAAGCAGGAAGTAAGGAAGCGGCAAGCCATCAAGCGGCAACCCTTGCAGTGGGAAGGCCTTAGGCTCCAAGCTGGGTTCGAACCCTCAGGGGGGAGGTGAACGGGCCAGCAGGACTGGCGTCAACATCACGGTGGCCACGAGGGGTGGCAGGGGAAGGAGGACCATCGGCCGATCAGGGACAGTCCCAGAGCTCGGAAGCCGAGACCCGCATCAGGAGCGCTCCTCCGGCCTGGGTCGCCAGCACACCGGACTGACGGAAATGGGTGAGGGCCTTGGTCACGGTCACCCGGGTCATGCCAGCGATATCGGCCAACTGCTGATGGGTGAGGAGCCTGTCCCCGAACCGCAGCATCACCCCCTGGCTGGTCATGGTGCCGAAGCGGGTGCCGAACCAATCGAGCAGGTGCAGCAACCGTGATTCCGCCGGCCGCACCCGGCTCAGCAACAGCAGAATCGAGGCCTGGCGCAGCTGCCCCTCCAGGAACTCGCGCTCCTGGGTACTGCTGGGCTGCTCTTCCTCCACCACAACGGCGGAGAGGGAGCGCAGCTCCAGGCCTGAGAAACCGATCAGGGCCGGGATCACCAGCTCACCCGGCCCCCACACCCCGAGGGTGAGGGGGTCGCCGCTCGGGCAGCAGCGGGCCAGCCAGACATAACCCTGCTCGATCCGCCAGCCAAGATCGACCGGCAACATCTCACCGGCCCGCAGGTTGAGGCGGAGACAACGACGTGACATGGAGACGGCCATAACGGGACAGCAACAGGAGCAAGGAAAGAAACTGAACGCGACAACAAAGGCACAAAGAATCAGAAGGATCTGCAGACCACAGACCAATGATTCACCGGAAGACTCAACCCTTCAGATGCAGCCGATGGCCTTGAAGACCGTCGGAGTCATGGATGGCGTCACACCGAAGTTGAGTCCGGGAACCTTAAGGCTTTCTTGCGCCATTGCGGCACCCCAAAGCGCCAGGATTACGGATTGGAGGGATAAGCCGGGATGATCAACTGCAGGCCGGAGCACAAGCGATCACATGCTGATGATCTGGTGCTACAAGAATCAGGTTCAGCCATGACCTGCAGCGCCATTACCGCCGCGGCTCCATGCTGAGGGAGGGCACGGCAAAGCCTCTGGCTGCCAGATGGGGTCTCCGGCCTGGCGGCTCCTGCACAGGGGTCGCCCCCGGCCCGGACACGCGGGATCACGTCAAGGTGCGTCCCCAGAGCCCCCCCTGGAGCGCGGAGCCTGGCCAGGCCGCTGGAGCGTCACCTGCTTGCAGACGCGGGAACGGGAGCCGCGCCAACCACGCCACAGCCCACACGAAAAGCCCCGGCTGGGCGCAAGGGCACAGCCGGGGCCAGATGAAGCTAAACGCCGATTCAGCTCGGCTCAGAACTTATGGTCGCGCAGAGCCTCAACCTGATAAATATACGTGATGATGGAGTAGTCGGCATAGTACTTGGCCTCAATCTCACGGGTGATCTTGTCGGCCAGCTCACGGGTGCCGGTAAGAACCTCGATCTTCACATTGGAAAGCGTATGCGACACGCTTGGATCTCCAGTGGAGCGCACATTGCGGCTACCTTCACCACCGGCTGCATTCACCGTGTAACCAGTGGCCCCTGCTGCCTTGATGAGCTTGATGAGCTTCTTGGAAAGGATTTCCTCCCCAACGATCACCAGCTTCCAAACCTGTTGACTCATGACGTAGACCTCCGATTGGTTGTTGCTTTGAAGTTTTAACTACCGGCCATCATTTCGGCAATATTTCGGCGATGCCGATGAAGAGCGGAATGCAGAGCGCGATCGCCACTGGAGTGCCGATGGCGGTGGAGGCGCCAATGTAGGCGGATGGATTGGCGCTGGGGATGCCGGCGCGCAAGGTGGGAGGCCCGGAGATATCAGAGCTGGAAGCAGCGATCACCGCCAGAACCACACAGCCTCCGTAGCTGAAGCCCGTGAGTTGATGGATCACAAGGCCAAGACCGAAGGCGAGAAAGCCATGCACGAACGGCGCGATGAAGGCATACACCGCATACCACTGAGCCACCTTGCGCAGCTCATTCATCCGCTGCGCGGCTTCCATGCCCATGATGATCATCATCACAGAAAGGAAACCACGGAACAGCGGGTTGAAGAACGTCTCGTAAACCGGCTCAGGCTTGGTGAAAATGCCCAGGGCCAGGCCCAGCAGCAGGGCGGTGACAGCCGAGCTCTGCAGACTCTCCTTCACGATCGGCCAGATCTCCACCTTGCCCGAGCTCTTGTCGCCATGGTTGCTGAGGTAGACGCTCGCCACAACGATGGCCGTGACCAAGGCCGGGATATCCATGAAGGGGTAGAGGGCTGCAGTCCAGGGCTCGTAACCCACACCGGCTGTATCGAGCTGGGGCAGAACGGCCGCCAGGGTGGAGCCACTCACGGCGCCGAAGAGGCCTCCTGTGGCCACGGCGTCTGCCACTTTGATTCCAGGTAGCTTCGCCAGGGTGTACCGGGCGATCAGAACGATGATGATTCCCAGGAAGATCGCCGCCAGGGCAGGCAGGAAGATCTCGGCAAGATTGGATTTGCGAATGGCAATGCCACCGGTCAGTCCAATCTTCAGCAGCAGGAAGAAGGTGATGAACCTGTAAATCGAATCAGGAATCGCGAGTTGGCTTCCAAACGAGGCGACCACGATGCCGCCGATCAGGAAGCCAAGCGTTGGAGACTGGAGCTGCTTGATAAAAAGCTCTAAGAAGTCGGACACCTTTGATCCTCTAGGGGTGCTTGCAGTTTTCAGGTTTAGGCTGGAATCCGAACCCTCAGCGAGGAGGGGAACGGGCCAGCAGGACACGCATCAACACGGCATCAACTCCGCAACTCAGGACAAGCATTGACCATCGGGGGTTCAGTGGCACTCCCACAGGTCAGCCACAGGCCGTCGCAGCAACAGGGCACCGTCCTGCTGCCCCGTGATCAACCCGGCCTGACGGAACTGGCTGAGCGCCTTGGTCACGGTGACCCGGGTCATGCCGGCAATGTCGGCCAGTTGTTGATGGGTCAGCGGCCTCTCCCCGAACCGCAACTGCACCCCCTGGCCGGTCATGGTGCCGAAGCGTGTCCCGAACCAATCGAGCAACTGCAGCAACCGGGATTCCGCCGGTCGCACGCGGCTGAGCAACAACAGCATGGCTGACTGGCGCAGCTGGTCCTGGAGAAACTCCTGCTCCATCGCACTCGAGGGCTCCTCCTCCACCACCACCACCGGCGAGAGGGAGCGCAATTCCAGATCCGACAGGCCGACCAGCGACGGGATCACCAACTCGCCCGGTCCCCAGACCCCAAGCGTGAGAGGGTCGGCACCCGCGGTCCAGCGGGCCAACCAGAGATAGCCCTGTTCAAGCCGCCAGCCGATGTTGGCAGGCAACGTCTCACCAGCCCGGAGGCTCAGGCGCAGACAACGACGTGACATGGAGATGACCATCGCGGGGGGAGGTGAGGAATGGAAGCGCAAAGCCTCAGAGAATCAGCACAGGGACAGGACAAGAACTGCCGATGGAAGGCAGAAGCAAAGCTGATGACATCGACGCCTGAAAACCAGTCGAGGGCCCTGAAAGCCCGCCAGAGACATGGAAGGAAGCGCGTATGAAATTTGGTCCGCAAACCTTAGGGCTTGCCTGTGCGGATGTGTCGGCTCAGACCTGCAGGATTCCAGATTGGAACCATAAGGTGGCGTGATCGACGCCAGTCCGGCGTAGTGGCACCCACAGAATTCCGTGTAGCTTTTTATTGAGAACGGCGGGAAGTTTGCCCATAGTGCTTGCTTCCTGGAGGTCAAGCCGCTTGAAGGTCCACTTCAAGCGGTTTTTTTTGCCCTGTCGCCCCGCCCTGGCACAGGCCACCTCCGCTGGCTGACGCTGATCCGGGGTTGCACCAGGTTCAGGGGTTGCACCAGGGGCAGTGCATCGGATCAGCCTCCCGCCTGCCATCCCGACGTGGCTTCAGCTCAGTGCGGCCGCAGGCGGCACAGCCCCAGCGCTCCTGGGCGGTGAGCGACGTGGCGGTGCCGCAGCAGCGGCAAGGCAGACCGGCCAGCGTGCCGGTTCTTCCCCAGCCGGGTGAACCACAGGCTGGGCACAGCTCTCGAAGCCGCCGCACGAGCTGGAATCCCAACCGTCGGATGCTGGCCATCCGGGTGGGATTGCAATGGGCCCGCATGTCGGTTTCCACCAGCACCGCGCCATCGTCCGAAGCGGCAGCGCAGTGGCCCAGGGCCCCCTCCAGATCAGCCCGGCTGCGAATGGCCTTGATGCAGAGCCTGGCAGCGCGCGGACTGGGCTGGGCCGGCCGGGCGATCAGGGCATGGCTCGGGAAGCGCACCTGGTGCAGCCAGGCCGTGAAGGCGGCGCTGGAGAGCTCGGCCGGCCGAACCGTGCGGCTGGCGAAGGTGGTGCGCAGCTCCAGCCGCTGTTCCACCACGGTGAGCTCGCGCTCCAGGTCGATGAACACGAGCACCTCCTGGCCCACCGGCAGGAAGGGCACGGCGGGATGGGGCCCGAAGCTCCCCTCACTGGCGAGGCCCAGCGGGAGCCCGGTGGCGGCCAGTCCGAGCGCAGCCTTGCGGCGGCAGGTGGTCAGAGGGTCGGCCAGCCGCTCGATCTCACCGCTGAAGCTGCCGAGCTGGTCGGTGTCGCAGCCGGCCACGAGCAGCTCAGCCCCGAGCCCATGAAAAAAGGGCCTGGCCAGCACCCGCTCCTTGCCGTGGAGCGTGGTGAGGCAGACCCTGCATCCGGCATAGGGAGACGCCGGCGCCATCCCGGGGCTCAGGAGGGTTGGGGGACGGGGGCCTGCTTGGTGCCGATCACCACCCGCAGCAGGATCGGAGCCAGGAAGGTGGTGCCGATCACCATCAGCAGAATCGCTGCCTCCAGCGCGGGGGTGAGGATGCCGGCCTGGGTGCCGAGGCCCAGAAAGATCAGACCGACTTCACCACGGGGCATCATGCCCAGCCCGACCACCAGGCGGTTGGTGGGTTCCTTGCTGGTGTAGCACCAACCCGCCGCCACCTTGCCCGCCACGGCCACCACCAGGAGAAACACGGCCACGATCAGGCCTTCCCGGTTGGCGGGGTCGAAGGGGTTGAGCACGGACAGATCCATGCCGGTGCCGATCAGCACAAAGAACACGGTGGCGAACAGGGCCACCAGGGGCTTGACCGCTGTGTCGATGTCGTGGGTGTGCTTCGAGGCACTGAGGATCAACCCGGCCGCAAAGGCCCCGAGGGCTGCCTCCAGACCGATGGCCTGGGCCGCAAAACAGCTGAGCGTCAGCACCACGAAACTGGCCACGGCCACATCGCCGGGAGCCTTGAGGCGGTCCACCACCCAGTCGAACCCGGGCGCCGCGGTGCGGCTGAGGAACAGCGCCGCCGCCACGAACACCAGCGCCGCGGCGCAGAGCTTGAGAATCGGACCAATCGTGAAGGCACCACCCCCGGCGAGGGAGACCACCACCGCCAGAATCACGATGCCGAGGATGTCGTCCAGCACGGCCGCGCCGATCACGATCTGGCCCTCCTTGCGCTTGAGCCACTGCAACTCCCCGAACACACTGGCCGTGATCCCGATCGAGGTGGCCGTCATGGCGGCGCCGGCGAACACCGCCGGGATCAAGGGCACATGGAAGATGAAGTAGAGCCCTGCGGTACCGAGCGCAAAGGGCAGCACCACGCCGGTGAAGGCCACCGTGCTCGCCTGCACCCCCACCGCCACCAGCTCGTCGAGTTCACTTTCCAGCCCTGTGAGAAAGAGCAGGGCGAAGAGCCCGATCTGCGACACGGCCTCCAGGCTGGGAAAGGTTTCGCGGTAGATCGAGGCCACCGTGTCCGGGGTGACATCCGCCAGGGAGCCGACCAGCCCCAGAACGGCGGAGCTGAGCTGGGTCTGAGCCTCAGGAGGGAGAACCAGATGCAGGCCGGAGGCGCCGATCAGAACCCCGGCCACCAGTTCCCCGAGGATGGTGGGCAGCTGCAGGCGCACCATCAGCTCGGCCATGGCGCGCGCCGCCACGAAAATCACAAGAAAACGACCGACCCCTATCAGGGTCTCGGCCACTTCAACCTGGTGGCTGCCGACTTCCATCAGCAGCGCGGGCAAGGGATCCATCAGGTGCGGAAGGTGTGCAAGGAGTTTTAGGTGGGATTGGGGCCGATCTGTTGCCCTGAACACATCGGGAACCAGTGGAGCCCGTGATGCCTGCAATCAGCACAGGTGATCAATCGGCTCGCCCAGCTCCGGCAGTCAGTCCCCCGCGGAACCTGACCAGCGCCAGTCGATCAACCCCCTGTGGCGCAGCTCCCGCTGGAAATCCCTGGCCAGACTGGCTTCCGGACTGTGCCGGGACACCTGACCGAGGACCAAGAGCACACGAAGGGCCAACCAGAATGCCAGCAAAACAACAAGTAACACCACAGCCAGGCCTGCGGATTGCCGAGCCCAAGGTTTAACGCAGCCCCTGGATTTTCTGGGCCCTTCGGCCTCCGCATTGAGGCGAGCGCCCCATCCTTGCGATTCTCATCAGGCCTTAGCCGAAAGACGGCCTCACAGGGGCAAGACGCCCATCCCACCCCTTAAGGTTCCGCCCAACACGCCACGATGTAGCGATGGCCACAGTGACGGCGCCACCCGGGCGACCTGCCTTCCGCCTGCTGAACCACTTCAGCAGCAGCCACATCAGGGGCGACCTGTTCGGCGGCGTCACCGCGGCGGTGATCGCCCTGCCGATGGCCCTGGCCTTCGGGGTCGCCTCCGGCGCCGGTGCCGCCGCCGGCCTCTGGGGCGCCGTGCTGGTGGGCCTCTTCGCCGCCCTCTTCGGCGGCACCCCCACCCTCATCTCCGAGCCCACCGGCCCGATGACCGTGGTGATGACCGCCGTCATCGCCAGCCTGATCGGCCAGGCCCCCGACCGGGAGACCGGCCTGGCCATGGCCTTCACCGTGGTGATGCTGGCCGGGGTGTTCCAGATCCTGTTCGGGGTGCTGCGCCTCGGCCGCTACATCACCCAGATGCCCTACACGGTGATCTCGGGCTTCATGAGCGGCATCGGCATCATCCTGATGGTGCTGCAGCTCGGACCGTTCCTCGGCCAGGCCATCCCCAGGGGCGGCGTGCTCGGCACCCTCACCAACCTGCCGGGCCTGATCGCCGGTGCCCGACCGGCGGAAGTGACCCTGGCCCTGGTCACCCTGGCCATCCTCTGGTTCACGCCGGCCCGCATCAAGAAGGTCGCCCCGCCCCAGCTGATCGCCCTGATCGCCGGCACGATCCTCTCGCTCACCCTGCTGCGCGGCGCCGATGCCTCCGCCGAGGTGGAGGGCATCCGCCGCATCGGCGCGATCGCCTCAGGCTTCCCCCATCTGGTGACGCCCCACTTCGCGCTGCCCCAGCTCCAGCTGATGCTCATCGATGGCGTTGTGCTGGGCATGCTCGGCTGCATCGACGCCCTGCTCACCGCCGTGATCGCCGACAGCATCACCCGCACCGAGCACGACTCCAACAAGGAACTGATCGGTCAGGGCCTCGGCAACCTCGTCTCCGGACTCTTCGGGGGGCTCGCCGGCGCCGGCGCCACCATGGGCACCGTGGTCAACATCCAGGCCGGCGGCCGCAGCGCCCTCTCCGGCCTCAGCCGCGCCCTCATCCTCATGCTGGTGATCCTGGTGGGCGGTCGCCTCGCCGCCCAAATCCCCCAGGCCGTCCTCGCCGGCATCGCCCTCAAGGTCGGCTTCGACATCGTCGACTGGAGCTTCCTCAAGCGCGCCCACCGCATCTCGATCACCGGCGCGCTGATCATGTACCTGGTGATCGCCCTCACCGTGCTGGTCGACCTGATCGCCGCCGTGGGCATCGGCGTGTTCATCGCCAACATCCTCACCATCGACAAGATGAGCGCCCTGCAGAGCAGGGCCGTCAAGTCGGTCTCCACCGGCGATGGCGACCTGCTGCTCGAACCCGAGGAGAAGCGCCTGCTCGATCAGGGCCAGGGCCAGGTGCTGCTCTTCCAGCTCACCGGCGCCATGATCTTCGGGGTGGCCAAGGCCATCGGCCGCGAGCACAACGCCATCGGCGACTGCAAGGCCGTGGTGTTCGATCTCAGTGAGGTGTCCCACCTCGGGGTCACCGCCGCCCTGGCGGTGGAGAACGCCGTCGAGGAAGCCATCGAGAAGGGCCGCCAGGTGTTCGTCGTCGGCGCCACAGGCACCACGCGCCAACGGCTCGAGAAGCTCGGCCTGTTCGCCAAGCTGCCGCCGGAGAACGCCAGCCTCAGCCGCTCCGAGGCGCTGCAGCAGGCGTTGAACACCGTCGCCTGAGTGAAACCGCCCTGGGTTCAGCCCAGGGACAGGGGCTCAGAAGCATTCGTGGCAGCGCCCTGAACCCACCTGTCGTCTGCCGGGGTGTTGGCCATGACGCAGGTGGATGGAGGGGACGGAGGGGGAGATCAGCTGGCGAGGTCGGGCTGGAGCAGGGCGCCGGCCATCCAGGCCACGATCAGCACGAGAGCGAGAGCGGCGATCATCGGGAGCTGGGCGAAAGGTCGCTGGGGCGGGAGAGCACGAAGGCCACCATGGCGGTGAGCACCACCGTGAGGACGAAGAGAGCGGCGAGGGCCGCGGTGAAATCGGTGGTCATGTCGCTCAACCCAGGCCGAGCTGGGACAGGATGCTCTGGCCTGTGAGCAGCTCGGTGGCCAGGCCGATCACGAAGCCGAGCATGGCCAGGCGGCCATTCCAGGTCTCGGCGAAGGAACTGAAGCCGAAGCGGCTGGTGGAGTCCGTCATGAGCGTTGCGTTTTGTTAAGGAGACTGTAACAGAGTGCAACGGCGTGTTGCCGGGTCCCGGCCATGCTGGAGGCTCCCGGTCCTGCTCCCACGTAGATGCCCCCCGCGCCCGGCATCGGCCAGCCTCCGGCCGCAGCACCTCCAGCCCTGCTGGAGGTGCTGGGCAGCCACGAGGGCATGGGCACGGGCCGGCGCCGCCTGGTGGTGGTGTGGGGGCAGCTGGGGGATTTCGACAGCCTGGAGTACGCCCAGGCCCTGGCGGCCTGGCTGCCCCGGCTCGAGGCGGCCGGGATCAACCTGCTGGCCTTCGGCATCGGGGCAGAGGCGGGCCGGCAGCGCTTCTGCGCCTTCACCGCGCTGCCGCTGGAGCGGCTGCAGGCGGTGCCGGATGCGGCCCTGCATCGCTCCCTTGGGCTCTATGCGGGGCTGCAGCTGCCGATCGGAGCGTGGGGCAACCTGCTGCTGATGTGCGCGGGCCTGGGCTCGCCCGGCACGCTCCCGGAGGTGCTGCGCGGCTACACCGGTGATCGACAGGCGCCGCAGCGCATCGCCGAGGAGGCGGTGATCCATGCCCCGCCGTTGCCGCCGCTGCAGGGATCGCTGTTCGCCCTCGCGGGAGGGAGGGGGTTTCTGCGGCCGTTCGAGCTGGCCACCATCCGGCTGCGCAACATGGGCGAAGTGCTCGGGCACTGGGGCACCTACGTCCCCCGCGACGACTTCCTCACCCAGCGGGGAGGCACCTTCCTGCTCGACGCTGACGACTCGCTGCTCTATGTCCACAGGGATCGTGGACTGCTGGGGTTCTCGGCCACGATGCGCGAGCCGCTCCGATTCCTGGATCCCTACCTGGGTTGAACCGCAGCCGTGGTCTCGCGGATACTCCAGCCCAACCCGTGCAGCCGCCTGATGGCCCTCCACCCCGGATCCCTGCCTCAGCACGACCCTTGCCCATGCGCGATGCCGGGTTCGAACCAGCGACATCCTGCTTGTAAGGCAGGCGCTCTACCGCTGAGCTAATCGCGCGTGGGCACGACGCTACCGCAGGTACGAAGGCGTCGCCGACGGCGTCCCCCGTCGGCGTGGCAGCGGCTGCGCTGGCGCATCGAGGCCCTGGGGGTGCGGCTGCTGCTGGCCCTGCTGCGCGGTCGCCGCCACGCCACGATGCGGCGGGGCATCCATCTGGCCATCGGGCTGGCCCGGCCTGCCCTTGCCAGACGCCTGAGCACGGCCACCACGAACCTCGAGCGGGTGTACGGCGACCAGCTCAGCGATCAGCAAAGGCAACTTCTGGCCCGCCTGTCGCTGGAGAGCTTCTTCCTCTCCTGCCTGGAATCGATCATCCAGCCGGTCGCCGATGCCCGGATCACGGCCGAGGGTGCCGGCCTGGCCGAGCTGCTGGCCTGCCAGCGCCAGGGCCAGGGCGTGATCATCGGCTCGTTGCACCTGGGCTGCTGGGACCTGGGCCTGCGCTGGCTGAGCCAGCGCCTCGACAACCTGGCGGTGATCTACCGGCCGGCCCACAACCCCCGCGCCGACGAGCTGCTGAACGCCGCCCGCAGCGCCGACAACCACTGCCGCTGGATCTCCCAGTTCGATGCCCGCGGCATCCTGCAGAGCCTGCGTGACGGCTGCGGCCTGGTGGTGATGACCGATCTCTACAGCCACCGCAGCGACCTGGTGGTCGACTTTCTGGGGCTCAGCACCAAGTTCGCCACTGGCCCGGTGGCCCTGTCCCAGAAGACCGGCGCCCCCCTCTTCCCGGTGGCCCATGTCCGCGAGGACGACGGCACCTTCCGGCTGATCTGCGGCGAACCCATCCGGCCCGGGAGTGGTCCCCACGGCCTCGCGGAGCAGGCGGGGGCGGTGGCGCGCTGGCACGAAGCCTGGATCCAGGCCTATGCCGACCAGTACTACTGGATCAACCGCCGCTGGCGGGAGGGCGACGGCAGCGGCTCGCCATGCCGGCGGCTGCCCCCGCCGGCCGCCCGGAGCCTGGGCAGGAGCGGCTGATGGCCAGCGGCCGCCACCACGACCGGGCCACCGGCCTGCTCGCCCTGCCCTTCGGGCTGCTGTGGGGACCGGCCCTCGGTCCGGTGGGGGTGCTGTGCGCCGGAGCGGGATTCCTGCTGGGCGGGCTCTGGCTCTCGCCCGACCTCGACACCCGCTCCAACGCGACCCGTCGCTGGGGCCCCCTGGGCTGGCTGTGGTGGCCGTACCGCAAGGTCCTCCCCCACCGCTCGCTGTTCTCCCACAGTCCACTGCTGGGCACGGCGGTGCGCCTGGCCTATCTCGCCGTCCTCGTGCTGGCCGGCTCGGCGGCCCTCACCCCCCTCGGTACCCCGGCGCCTTCCGTGTGGATCGGCTGGGCCGGGAACCTCTGGCAGCACCAGCGCGGACCGATCGTCAGCGCCCTGGTGGGCGTGGAGGCCAGCAGCTGGCTCCACCTGATCCAGGATGGCGACCCGATGCCGCGCTGGCCCCGATCGCGGCGCCGCCGCTGATGCCCAGCCCTGAACCTGCCCAGCCCTGAACCCGCGCCCATGGTCTCCGACCCCACCCTGGCCGCCCTGGCGGACCTGATCGCCGTGGTGGCCCGCCTGCGGGATCCCGAGGGCGGCTGCCCCTGGGATCTGGAGCAGACCCACGCCTCCCTGGTGCCCTACGTGCTGGAGGAGGCCCACGAGGTGGCCGATGCCATCCGCCGCGGCGACGACCGCCACCTCGCCGAAGAGCTCGGCGACCTGCTGCTCCAGGTGGTGCTGCATGCCCAGATCGCGGCCGAGGAGCGCCGCTTTGATCTCAAGGGCATCGCCGAAGGCCTCGGCGCCAAGCTGGTGCGGCGCCATCCCCATGTGTTCGCCGGTGCCGAGGCCACCGACAGTGCGGCGGTGAAGGCCAGCTGGGAGGCGATCAAGGCCCAGGAGGCCGCCGAGCGTCAGGGGAGCGCCGCGGCCGACCCGCTCCCGTCCCCCCTCAGCGACCGGCTGGCCGGCAAGGTGCGCGGTCAGCCCGCCCTGGCCGGGGCCATGACCATCTCCCGCAAGGCCGCCGCGGCCGGCTTCGAGTGGGAGGCCATGGCGGGGGTGTGGGAGAAGGTGCACGAGGAGCTCGAGGAGCTCAAGGAGGCCGTGGCCAGCGGCGACAGGGTTCACGCCCAGGAGGAACTCGGCGATGTGCTCTTCACCCTGGTGAACGTGGCCCGCTGGTGCGGCCTCGATCCGGAGGAGGGCCTCGCCGGCACGAACCGGCGGTTCCTGGAACGCTTCTCGCGCGTCGAGGCCGCCCTGGGGGGCGATCTCCAGGGCCGGAGCATCCGCGAGCTGGAGCAGCACTGGCAGCAGGCCAAGGCCGCGATCCGGGCCGAGGCCCAGGCTGAACAGCCCGGGGCTGATCCCACCGCCTAGGGGAGGGCCCGCCAGGCTCAGCCCTCCGGGACCGGCACCCGGGAGCTTCGCCGGCTCTTGAGGGCGCTGCGCTGCCGCTTCGAGTCCAGCCGGCGCTCCACCGATCCGCGGGTCGGACGGGTGCGGCGTCGGGGCGGCGGTGGCGGTTGCAGGGCCTGCTGCAGCAGGGCCACCAGCCGCCGCTGGGCCGCCACCCGGTTCTGCCACTGGGAGCGATGCTCGCGGGCGGTGATCACCACGGCTCCCTCCACCAGGCGCGGCGCCAGCCGTTCCAGCGCCCGGGCCCTGAGGGCCTCCGGCAGTGCCGCCGAAGCGGCCAGGTCAAACATCAGGTCGACGCGGGAGTCGGTGGTGTTGACGTTCTGTCCCCCCGGGCCTGAAGCGCGCGAGAAGCGCCAGCGCAGTTCCGCGGCCGGGATCCGCACCGCCGCTGTAATGCGCAGATCGCCGCTGGGCTGGTCGGAGGCCATGCCCTGAGCCTGCCATGGACGGAACGGAACCGCAGGGGCCGGACCCGGACTGTGCAACCGTACGGAGACAGCGTTCGACCATCTCCCCCGGGCCATGGCCAACCCCCCAGGCTGGATCGACGAGGTCTTCGAGGGCGTGCGCTACGGCCTGGCCGGCCGGGTGATCGCCGAACAGGCCTCGCCGTTCCAGACGGTGACCATCATCGAGAGCGAGCGCTACGGCAAGGGCCTGCTGCTCGATGGCTGCTGGATGACGGCCGAGCGGCAGGAACGGCACTACCACGAATGCCTGGTGCATCCGGCCCTCTGCAGTGCCGCGGCGGTCGAGCGGGTGCTGGTGATCGGCGGGGGCGACGGGGGGACGGCGCGGGAATGCCTGCGCCACCCCGGGGTGCGCCATCTGGACATGGTGGAGATCGATGGTCTGGTCGTGGAGTGGAGCCAGCAGCACCTGCCCACGATCGGTGGCGGCTGCTGGAGCGACCCTCGCTTCCACCTGACGGTGGGCGATGGGATCGCCTGGGCCGCCAACGCTCCGGATGCCAGCTATGACGTGGTGATCGTGGACGGCTCCGATCCGGCCGGACCGGCCGAGGGGCTGTTCAACCGGGCCTTCTTCGAGCACTGCCGCCGCCTGCTGCGACCCGGTGGCGTGTTCGCCACCCAGAGCGAATCCCCCGAGGCCTTCCGGGAGGTGCATCTGGCCATGGTGCGGCTGCTGCGGGAGGTGTTCGGCCACGCCGACCCGATGTACGGCTGGGTGCCCATGTACCCCAGCGGCTGGTGGAGCTGGACCTTCGCCGCCCCGGACGGCCGCCGCTACCTCGAGCCCGATTCCGTGCGTGCCGCTGTCGTCGCCGACGGTTGTGAGATCTGGAGTCCCCGCTGGCAGCGGGGGGCCTTCGAGGCCGTGCCCGCCGCGATCGAGCGCGACCTCAACCGATGAAGCCGACCATGAATCCCAGCATGGCCGAGCTCTTCGACACCGACGGAGCCATCTACATGGCCAGCCGCCGCGATCCCGGCGGCTGCCGGGTGGCCCTGTTCGGCGTGCCCTACGACGGCACCACCTCCTTCCGTCCCGGCACCCGCTTCGGACCGGCAGCGATCCGGGAGGTGAGCAGCGGCCTGGAGACCTACTGCCCCCAGCTGGATCGGGACCTGGAGGATCTGGCCTTCGCGGATCTGGGCGCCCTGGCCATTCCCTTCGGCGACCCCGAACCCGTGGTGGAGGCCGTGCGCCAGGCGACCGCGCGCGTGCTGGCGCAGGGGCTGCGGCCGCTGATGCTCGGCGGCGAGCACTCGATCAGCTCCGGCGCCGTGGCGGCGGTGGCCCAGCGCCACCCCGAGCTGGTGCTGGTGCAGCTGGACGCCCATGCCGATCTGCGCTCGAGCTGGCTCGGTGCCCACCACAGCCATGCCTGCGCCATGCGGCGGTGCCTGGAGGTGCTGCCGAGCCAGCAGCTGCTGCAGATCGCGATCCGCAGCGGCACCCGGGAGGAGTTCAGCGAGCTGCGCCAGAGCGGACGGCTGGTGGCGATCGAGCGCATGGCGGAGGCCCTGGGGCCGCTGCGGGGCCGGCCCATCTATCTCACCGTGGATCTCGACTGGTTCGATCCGGCGGTGATGGCCGGCACCGGCACCCCCGAGCCCGGTGGCTTCCACTGGCCGGACTTCGCGGCCCTGGTGAATGAGCTGCGCCACCACGACCTGGTCGCGGCGGATGTGGTGGAACTGGCCCCCCAGCTCGACCCCACCGGCGTGAGCAGCGTGCTGGCCGCCAAGGTGACGCGCAGCCTCCTGCTGCTGCTGGGCCGCTGAGACTGCTGGGCCGCTGAGGCTCCGAACTCAGTAGCAGCAGGTGCCGCTGGTGCGCTGTTCCCGCAGGCGGACATGCTGCTGACTGATCAGCTGCACGGCCAGGGTCGGGTGGTTGTGGAGCAGGTTGAGGAAGCGGAGACGATCGAGCCGCAGAATTTCCACCGGCGTGCGGGCCAGGGCATCGCTGTGGTGGGTGCCGTCACCCCAGACGATGTCCTGGTAGCTGAACAGTTCCCCGGACCGATAACACAGGGTTTCCCGGGTGGCTCCGAGCAGCTCGACGATCCCCCGCCTGACGGCGTAGATCGAGTCGGCGGGGGCTCCGTGCCGGTACACCTTGGCCCCGGTGGGCAGGGTCACCACCTCACAGTCCACATGGGCCGACATCAGCTCGATGGGCGTGGTGCGCGTCGCGGTTCCGATCAAGTCCAGTCACCTCCTGTGGCAACCAGGTGTCACTTCTGTCTTACATCCCCGGAGTGCCAGGATTTTGTGTTGCAGATACCCAAAGACGCAGCGCGCCCCACCCGGCGGCTGGGCTCAGAACTGGGGCAGCACCGCCTCGAGGCTGAGCTGGCGGGTCGTCTGGGGAACGGCACACACCGTTCCCGGATCCTGGGCGACGGTCTGGGGCAACCGGGGTGAGCGGGCCGACCAGTGGTGGCACCACAGCTCCGCAGCGAGTTCGGGATGGATGGGAAGCCGCCGCATCATGCACCAGCCCATCTGCTCACCCTGGGGCGCGCAGCAATGGCGGCAACTGCGGCAACTCGGGCGATGACCCATCCACACGACCTCCAGGCCGCTCAAACTAGGGGGACCAAGCCCAGCGTGCAGTCGAGGAATCCGAATCTCCGGATTCTCTTCGCAGGTCAGCAGGGGGCCGCAACAGATCGAGACAGCGACCTGGCCCCGCCGGTCCTGGCACCGCCATAACCTCGGGATCCCGAACCTCTGGCCGTGGATCTGCTGCGCACTCCCCTCCACGACGCCATCCGGGCCGCGGGTGGCCGGCTCGTGCCCTTCGCCGGCTGGGAGATGCCGGTGCAGTTCTCCGGCCTGGTAGCCGAGCACCAGGCGGTGCGCGAGCGCTGCGGGGTCTTCGACATCTCCCACATGGGCGTGCTGACCCTGCGGGGCGATGGGGCCAAGGACGCCCTGCAGGGGCTGGTGCCCACCGATCTCTTTCGGATCGGTCCCGGCGAAGCCTGCTACACGGTGCTGCTCAACGAGGCGGGCGGCATCCGCGATGACCTGATCGTCTACGACCGCGGACGCCAGGCCGATCAGGCCGGGCAGACCTGCGACGAACTGGTGCTGGTCATCAACGCCGCCTGCGCCGACAGCGACACCGCCTGGCTCCGCAGCCAGCTCGAGCCCCTCGGCATCGCCATCACCGACCGCAAGGGTGACGGCGTGCTGCTCGCCCTGCAGGGCCCCGAGGCCCAGGCCCGTCTGGAAGCCCTGAGCGACACCGCGCTGGGGAATCTGCCGCGCTTCGGCCACCGGCAGCTGAGCGTGGCCGGCTGCCAGGCCTTCGTGGGACGCACCGGATACACCGGCGAGGACGGCTTCGAACTGCTGCTTCCCCGCCAGGGGGGCCTCGCCCTGTGGGACCAGCTCCTGGCCGAGGGCGTCACCCCCTGCGGCCTCGGCGCCCGCGACACCCTGCGCCTGGAGGCGGCCATGCATCTCTACGGCCAGGAGATGGACAGCCAGACCACACCCCTGGAGGCCGGCCTGGGCTGGCTCGTGCACCTGGAGATGCCCAAGGCCTTCGTCGGCCGGGCCCGCCTGGAGCAGCAGACCGCCGAGGGCGTGCAGCGCCGCCTGGTCGGCCTGAAGCTCCAGGGCCGCGCCATCGCCCGCCATGGTTACCCCGTGCTGCAACAGGGCCAGGTGGTGGGGGAGGTGACCAGCGGCACCTGGTCACCCACCCTGGGCGAGGCGATCGCCCTGGCCTACGTGCCTCCCGCCGCCGCCAGGCTCGGGACCGACCTGGCGGTGGAGATCCGCGGGAAGGCGGAGCCCGCCGTGGTGGTGAAGCGCCCGTTCTACCGGCGGGGCTGACGCCCTGAGCGATGCCGCCGGGCCGCGGGGCAGGCCCGGCCGGGTGGGAAAATCGCCCATTGCTCAGGGATTCTCAGCATGCGCAGCCACGGGTGCGGCGACCTGCGTCAGGACACGACCGGCCAGGAGGTGCAGCTCTGCGGCTGGGTGGACCGGCGCCGCGACCACGGCGGGGTGATCTTCATCGACCTGCGCGACCGCAGCGGCACGGTGCAGGTGACCGTGGATCCCGACCTGGGGGCCGACGCCTTCGCCGTGGCCGAGCACCTGCGCCATGAAACCGTGATCCAGGTGGCGGGGCGGGTGCGGGCCAGGCCCGCCGAATCGCTGAACCCCAAGCTGGCCACAGGGGCGGTGGAGGTGCTCGCCAGCGCCATCACCGTGCTGAACAGCGTGAAGGGCAACCTGCCCTTCCCCGTGTCGGTGCACGACGAGGAGAACACCCGCGAGGAGCTGCGGCTGCGCCACCGCTACCTCGACCTGCGCCGCGAGCGCATGAACGGCAACCTGCGGCTGCGGGCCCAGACGATCCAGGCGGCCCGCCGCTTCCTCGAGGAGCAGGGCTTCATCGAGGTGGAAACGCCGGTGCTCACCCGCTCCACCCCCGAGGGCGCCCGCGACTACCTGGTGCCCTCGCGGGTGTGCGGCGGCGAGTGGTTCGCCCTGCCCCAGTCGCCCCAGCTGTTCAAGCAGCTGCTGATGGTGGGCGGCATCGAGCGCTACTACCAGGTGGCCCGCTGCTTCCGCGACGAGGACCTGCGCGCCGACCGCCAGCCGGAATTCACCCAGCTGGACATGGAGATGAGCTTCATGGACCAGGAGCAGATCCTGGAGCTCAACGAAGCCCTGATCGCCGCGATCTGGAACACGGTGAAAGGCGTCGAGCTGCCGCGCCCCTTCCCGCGCCTCACCTGGCACGAGGCCATGGAGCGCTATGGCACCGACCGGCCCGACACCCGCTACGGCATGGAGCTCACCAACGTGAGCGACCTGGTGGCGGACATGGGCTTCAAGGTGTTCAGCGGGGCGGTGGCCGCGGGCGGCTCGGTGAAGTGCATCGCCGTGCCCGGCGGCAACGAGGCCCTCTCCAACGTGCGGATCAAGCCCGGCGGCGATGTGTTCAGCGAAGCCCAGGCGGCGGGGGCCGGGGGCCTGGCCTTCATCCGCGTGCGCGACGGCGGCGAGATCGACACGATCGGCGCCATCAAGGACAACCTCACGGACGCGAAGAAGGCCGAACTGCTGCAGCGCACCGGCGCCGAGCCCGGCACCCTGCTGCTGTTCGGGGCCGGCGACACCGCCACGGTGAACAAGGCGCTGGACCGGGTGCGCCAGTTCCTGGCCCGAGAGCTGGGGATGGTGAAACCCGACCGGGAGAACGACCGCTGGAACTTCCTGTGGGTGGTGGATTTCCCGATGTTCGAGTTCAACGCGGGGGAGAACCGGCTCGAGGCGCTGCACCATCCCTTCTGCGCCCCCAACCCGGACGACCTGGGCGATGACCCCGGCGCCTGGGCCACCACCCTGCCCACGGCCCGAGCCCAGGCCTACGACCTGGTGCTCAACGGCCTGGAGCTGGGCGGCGGCTCGCTGCGCATCCACGATTCGGCCCTGCAGCGCCAGGTGCTGCAGACCATCGGCCTGCCGCTGGAGGAGGCCGAGCGTCAGTTCGGCTTCCTGATGGAGGCCCTCGACATGGGCGCGCCGCCCCATGGCGGCCTGGCCTATGGCGTGGACCGGATCGTGATGCTGCTGGCGGGTGAGGAGTCGATCCGCGACACGATCGCCTTCCCGAAAACCCAGCAGGCCCGCTGCCTGATGACCCAGGCCCCCGCCGGGGTGGCGGACCAGCAGCTGGAGGAGCTGCATGTGGCCAGCACCTGGGTGGCCGAGGAGTAAGCCGGCACGGCAGCGGAGCCCGTGCAACAGCCCGCTGACGCAAAACCAAAGCAAAGGCCGTGAATCGGGCCCCGGCGCAAGGTCTGCTGCCATCGGTGGAGTGACCCGACCTCCACCCCCGACCTTCACCCTTGTCCCACGCTTCGACCACCAACGACCCGGTGCGGCTGTACCTGCGCGAAATCGGGCGCGTTGAGCTGCTCAGCCAGGAGCAGGAGATCACCCTGGCGCGGCTGGTCCAGACCCGGGAGCGGCTGCTGCTCCAGCAGGGGGACGGGGAGCTGACGGGCTGGGCCGAGCGCTGCGGCCTGAGCGTGGCGGAACTGCGGCTGAGCCTTCACCGCGGCCGCCGCGCCAAGGAGAAGATGCTGCAGGCCAACCTGCGGCTGGTGGTGGCCGTGGCCAAGAAATACCAGCGGCGCGGTCTCGACCTGCTGGATCTGGTGCAGGAGGGCACGCTCGGCCTCGAGCGCGCCGTGGAACGCTACGACCCGCGCCGGGGCTTCCGGTTCAGCACCTACGCCTACTGGTGGATCCGCCAGGGGATCACCCGGGGCCTGGCCAGCCAGAGCCGCACCATTCGCCTGCCGGTGCACATCACGGAAACCATCAACCGGGTCCGGCTGGCCCAGCACCAGCTCTCGGGCCGGCTCGGCCGAACCCCCAGCCTCTCGGAGCTGGCGGCGGCGGTGGGCCTGGAGGAGGAGCGCCTGCGGCGCACCCTCACGCACATCCCCAGGCCGGTCTCCCTGGAGGGACGGGTGAGCGGCGGCAGCACCGAGACAGCCCTGGGCGATCTGCTCGAGGACAGCCACGCCACCCCCGAGCAACAGCTCACCCGGCAGCAGCTGCATGCCGACCTCGAGGCACTGCTGGAGCAGCTCAGCGGCCGGGAGGCCACGGTGATCCGGCAGCGGTTCGGGCTCGACGACGACACGCCCCGCACCCTGGCGGAGATCGGCGAGAACCTGCAGCTCTCGCGGGAACGGATCCGCCAGATCGAATCCCGCGCCCTCCTGAAGCTGCGTCAGCCCCAGAACCGCTGCAGGGTGCTGGACTACCTGGGGAGCCTGGACGAACGCTGATCCGGCCCCTCGCCGCGAACAACAACGAACTCCTACGCCCCACGCCCCAGCGCCGCGCAGCCGGACCCATCCCCAGCTAAAACGGAGTTATTCCGCATAAGACCCATGGCCGTCACCGCCCCCCCCATCGACATCGGCATCTCCGAATCCCAGCGCCAGCAGATCGCGGAAGGGCTCGGCCGCGTCCTCGCCGACAGCACGGTTCTCTACGCCAAAACCCACGGCTTCCACTGGAATGTGACCGGGCCGATGTTCAACACGCTCCACCTGATGTTCATGGAGCAGTACACCGAACTCTGGACTGCGCTCGATGAGATCGCGGAGCGCATCCGGGCCCTCGGCCTTCCCGCACCCTTCGGAGCCCAGACCTACAGCACCCTCTCCTCCATTCCCGAAACCGATGGGATCCCCTCCGCCATGGCCATGGTGAGGGAGCTGGTGGAAGGCCATGAGGCCGTGGCCCGCACCATCCGGGGTGTCTTCGCCATCGCCGATGCGGCCAATGACGAACCCACCGCCGACCTGCTCACCCAGCGCCTCCAGATCCATGAGAAGACGGCCTGGATGCTGCGCAGCCTCCTGGAGGGCTGAACCCCCGCTGGGGCGCTGAGCCGCTGCCTGGGGAGGGTCGGTAGATTGGCTGGTCAGCCAGGTGAGCCATGCCCGCGAACACCGCCACCACCGGACACGTGCCCAAGTTCGTGTTCGTGACCGGTGGCGTGGTGTCCAGCATCGGCAAGGGCATCGTGGCCGCCAGCCTGGGACGCCTGCTCAAGAGCCGGGGCTACAGCGTCTCCATTCTCAAGCTCGACCCCTACCTCAACGTTGACCCGGGCACCATGAGCCCGTACCAGCACGGTGAGGTGTTCGTCACCGAGGACGGCGCCGAGACCGATCTGGATCTGGGCCACTACGAGCGGTTCACCGACACCGCCATGTCCCGGCTCAACAGCGTGACCACCGGCTCGATCTACCAGGCGGTGATCAACAAGGAGCGCCGCGGCGACTACAACGGCGGCACCGTGCAGGTGATCCCCCACATCACCCGCGAGATCCGTGAGCGCATTCACCGGGTGGCGGCCAACAGCGGCGCTGACGTGGTGATCGGCGAGATCGGCGGCACCGTCGGCGACATCGAGTCGTTGCCCTTTCTGGAGGCCATCCGTGAATTCCGCGGGGATGTGGGACGCCACGATCTGGCCTATGTCCACGTCACGCTGCTGCCCTACATCGGGACCTCCGGCGAACTGAAGACCAAACCCACGCAGCACTCGGTGAAGGAGCTGCGCTCGATCGGCATCCAGCCCGATGTGCTGGTGTGCCGCAGTGATCGCGAGATCTCCGATGACCTCAAGGGCAAGATCGGCGGATTCTGCGGCGTACCCACCCGGGCGGTGATCCAGGCCCTCGATGCCGACAGCATCTACGCCGTTCCGCTGGCGATGGAACAGGAGGGGCTGTGCCGCGAGGTGCTCGACGTGCTGCGTCTGCAGGATCACAGCAGCGACATGGCCCGCTGGCAGGAGCTGGTCACCAAGCTGCGCCATCCCGGCCCCGCCGTGCGGGTCGCCCTGGTGGGCAAGTACGTGCAGCTCAATGACGCCTACCTGTCGGTGGTGGAGGCCCTGCGCCACGCCTGCCTCGAGCGGGATGCCTCCCTGGATCTGCGCTGGATCTGCGCCGAGCAGATCGAGACCCTCGGCGCCGATGCCCTGCTCCAGGGCATGGACGCGGTGGTGGTGCCGGGGGGCTTCGGCAACCGGGGCGTCGATGGCAAGGTGGCGGCGATTCGCTGGGCGCGGGAGCAGCGGGTGCCCTTCCTGGGGCTGTGCCTCGGCATGCAGTGCGCCGTGATCGAGTGGGCCCGCAACCAAGCAGGGCTGCAGGGCGCCACCAGCGCCGAACTCGATCCGGACTCCCCCCATCCGGTGATTCACCTCCTGCCGGAACAGCAGGACGTGGTCGACCTGGGGGGCACCATGCGGCTGGGCGTCTACCCCTGCCGCCTGGCCCCCGGCACGATGGGGCACCGGCTCTACGGCCAGGAGGTGGTCTACGAACGGCACCGCCACCGCTACGAATTCAACAACGCCTACCGGAACCTGTTTCTGGAATCGGGCTATGCCATCAGCGGCTCGTCCCCGGATGGCCGGCTGGTGGAGCTGATCGAACTGAAGGACCATCCCTTCTTCACCGCCTGCCAGTACCACCCGGAGTTCCTCTCCCGGCCGGGCCAGCCCCATCCCCTCTTTCTCGGCCTGGTGGAAGCGGCCCAGCAGCGCCTGCCCTCCAGCCCCCGCGAGATGGTGGAGGCCACATCAGGCTCCAGCACCTGAATCGGAGCTCCAGGTGCTGGAGGCAACGACCGACACCGCAGCGAACAGCAGCTCAGACGGGGCCGCAGCTCAGAGACGCTTCAGGGAGTCGGTCTTGTCCTTGAACTCGCCCAGCAGTAGCTGGAGATAGCTCACCTTGCGCAGTTTGATGTTGGCCGTGAGGGACATCCCCACCTGCAGGTCCAGGCCCTGCCCGTCCTTGAGCTTGAGCTGCTGGGTGTTCAGCTTGATCACCGCGGGGAAGCGGTACTTCGGATTCTGCTCCTCAGGGGGGAGCGCATCCGAGCCGATGGAAACCAGCGTGCCCTGCACGACGCCGAAATCCGAAGCCGGGAAGGAGTCGATGCTCACATCCACGGGCTTGCCCACCCGCACGAAACCGATATCGGCACTGTCGATCTCAACCTTGGCTTCGAGATCCTTGAGCGGAACGATCTTCATGACTGGCTCACTGCCCTGGGCCACGAAGCCGGGTCCCTTGGGCTTCAGATCGAAGACAATCCCATCCACAGGAGAGCGAATGTCCTGATAGCGGATGTTCACCTTGGACTCGGTCAAACGGCTACGCAGGTCAGAGAGCTCACCACGGATTTCGGCAACGGCCTGCTGCAGGATGGCCTGCTGACGGAAGCGGTCAACCTTGACTTTCTCAAGCTCGCCCTGAACCTCGCGCGTCTGGTTGCGCTGCTGAAGGTATTGCAGTTCCGGCACAGCACCCACCTTCTGCAGCGACTCCAACCGGTCGAGGATTTGCTGTTCCAGGGCCAGATTGCGCTCCAGCGAGCGCTGTTCCGTGTCGTTCAGGCTGAGATAGCGCTGCAACTCCAGCTCCTTGAGTTCCAGCTGGTGCTGCTTCGACTGAATCGATTCCGTCAGACTCTCCCGGCGATCGACGGTCGCCTCGTTGTCGAGGCGCAGCAGCACCTGGCCCTTCTTCACCTGCTGCCCCTCTTCGACCAGCATGGTATCGAGCACACCCCCGACCGGCATCTGCACGGTCTTGACATCCCCGATCGGCTGCAGCTTGCCGGTGGCAATCACCACTTCATCCGTCTTAGCCAGGGCCAACCAGGCCAGGCCGAACCCCGTGGTGCCGATCAGGGCCCAGGTGATCGCCCTGGCCAGGAAGCGCGACTGCTGCAGGACCATCGCCTCGTGGCCGGTCTGGACACGCCGCTCGATGGCGTTCTGGGCCGCTTTGACCAGGGAGGATGCACGACGCTGGTCAGCCATCAGTGGGCCTCCTGTTGACGATAAAGGGCGAAATAGCGCTCCCTTCGTTCAATCAACTCATCGTGGCTGCCAGTCTCTACGACGGCACCATCCTGAAGCATCACAATGAGATCAGCACGACGAATCGTGGAGAGACGATGGGTGATGAAGAAGACCGTGCAGTGACTCAGATTCTCCAGAAGATTATCGCAGACACGTCGTTCAGTGTCGTAGTCCAGTGCACTTGTCGCCTCATCCAGCACAAGAAGTTTGGGCCGTGACAACAGGGTTCGAGCCAACGCCAGGCGCTGCCTCTGACCACCGGAGAGGCCGGATCCCCGCTCCCCCACATTGGCGCTATAACCGCCGGGCAGCTCCATGATGAAGTCGTGGGCGCAGGCCAGACGCGCCGCTTCCACGATGGCGTCGCTGGTGGCATCTGGATCGGTCAGGGCGATGTTTTCGGCCACTGAGCCTGAGAAGAGCAAGGGCTCCTGGGGGACGATGCCGATCTGACGGCGCAGCGAATAGAGCTCAACCTTGTCAATGTCATAGTGGTCGATCAGGATTCGACCCTGGTTCGGGGAATACAAACGGGTGAGCAACTTCATCAAGGTGCTCTTGCCGCTGCCACTCTGGCCCACCACGCCCACAAAGGTTCCCGCCGGGATGCTCAGGTCGACATGCCGCAGCACCAGGGGGGAGTCAGGCTCAAAGCTGAAACTGACATCACAGAAGTCGACGTCGCCGACAATGGGAGGCAGGGGAATCTTCTGCTTGTCCGCCTCGTTGGACTCCTCCGGAGTGTCGACGACGTCGGCCAGGCGCTCGAAAGAAACCTTGAGCTCCTGAATGTTCTGCCAGATCGAGGAAAGTCGAAGCAGGGGCTGGGTGACGTAGCCGGAAATGATGCGGAAGGCGATCAGCTGGCCCAGGCTCATCTCACCCTTCAGCACCAGACTGGCACCAACCCAGAGCACCAGCAGCTGAGAGAGTTTCTGGAGAACCTGAGAGGTCTCCACCAAAGCCGTGCCGGTGATGGTCTTCTCGAAGCTGCGCGAGATGTAGCGAGAATAGAGATCCTGCCACTTCCAGCGGCTGATCATCTCGACATTCTGGGCCTTGACCGTCTGGATTCCTGTCAGAACCTCAACGAGATGACTCTGGGTGCGTGCATTCTCGTGGGCCGCATCACGGTACTGACGCCTGAACAGGGGTGCACCGAGAACGGTGAGTCCCACCTGGATGGGCAGCACACAGAGGGCGATCAGGGACAGCAACCAGCTGTAGATCACCATCACAGCAATGTAGATCACAGAAAAGGCTGTATCCAGCAGTGTGGTGAGCGCCTGTCCGGTGAGAAACTCGCGGATGTTCTCGAGTTCGGCCACCCGCGTGCCCAGCTCACCCACGGGTCTGCGATCGAAATAACTGAGCGGCAGCCGGAGCAGATGGTCGATCACCTCGGCACCGAGGCGCAGGTCGATGCGGTTGGTCGTCTCCGTGAACAGGAAGGTGCGGAGCGCGCCGATCAGGCCCTCCATCAGGGTCACCACCACCAGGGCGATGCCCAGCACCTGCAGGGTGTCGAGACTGCGCTGGGCGATCACCTTGTCGATGATCACCTGGATCAGCAGGGGGTTGGCCAGGCTGAACAGCTGGACCACGAAGGAGGCCACCAGCACCTGCAGCAGCAGACCGCGGTAGCGCTTCAACGAAGGCCAGAACCAGTTGAAGCTGAAGCGCTGGTCCGGGGTGGTGCTGCTGCGCTCCATCAACAGCAGCTCGATGCCGTTGGGGAAGGCCTCCTCGATCTCGCTGGGGGACAGGGTCACCCAGCCTTCGCGCGGGGAGGCCAGCACCAGACCCTGGGCGTCGGCGGCTCGCACCAGGGCAAACCCGCCCTTCCAGGGCACCAGCGCGGGGACCTGCAGGCGGGTGCCCTGGCGCGCCGGCACCCGCACGCCGCTGACGTGAAGGCCCATCATCGCGGCGATGTTGCCGCAGAGCTGCAGGTCGGGGGTCTGACCGCGGCGCAGCACGTCGCGGAGGATCTTCTCGATGGAGTCGCGGCGGAAGGGCAGCTTCAGCTGAGCCGCCAGCATCTGGAAACAGGCGAGGGTCTCCTCGAGCGGGCCGTTGCCGCGCAGCAGGCGGAGTTCCGAGCGCTCGCGCTGCCCCAGATCCAGGCGGCTGGCGAGGGGGGCCGACCCGGCACCGCTGGCCACCAGGGCCGAGCCCCCATCGACCTGAACCGCCTCTGCGCCCGTGGAGGGCCCCTGGGAGCCCAGCAGGGCCACTGGTGCCTCCGGCAGGGCCAGCAGCCGGGGCGGCAGGGGCGGCTTGGCCGCCGGGACACCGGCGGACGGATCGAGCCGGGCGCCGAGGGGATGGGCCACCAGGTTCGCACTGGCGGCCAACAGGATCAGGTCGGCGGGGAGATCGCGGAGCGCGGCCGCATCGGGCGGCACGAGCCTGGCCCCCTGCGCCACCTGCTGCCACAGGTCGAGCAGGGAGGTTCCACCCTGGGCATGGCGTTCCAGCAGGCCGGCGAGCAGGTCCAGCAGTTCCGCGTCGAACAGGTGGGAGCCGCACCAGGTGGCAAAGGTGGGTTCCTGCGCCAGCAGCTCGAGGATGAGCGCATCGGGAATGGCCAGGGCTTCCACGGCGGACGCCGTGCTCACCTCTTCGCAGGGGGCCGCCCGCAGCAGCGAGGCCAGCCCCACGAAGCTGCCGGGTCCCAGCTTCGCCGCGGTGCGCAGGGTGTCCTGATCCCGCACGAGCAGGCGGGCCGAACCCGAGAGCAGCAGGAGGATCCTCGAGGGGATCAGGCTGTCATCGCACAGGGGGGCGCCGAGGGCGAACGGCTGGACGGTGGCCGCCTGCTCCAACGCCTGCCGGGCCTGCGCCGACAGTCCGGCAAAGGCGGGATGCTGCTGCAGGGCCGCCGTGTCGAGCAAGGAGCTCATGAAACCGCCACCACCTCAACCGGGCTGTGCTGCCGAAGCTGCGCCATGCGGTGGTCGACCTCCTGCTCGAGCCATTCATCCAACATCTCCTGGATCATCGCGTCGGAGACCTCTTCGTCAAACGTGGCAGGAATCAGGCTTTCCAGCCGCACCAGGAGCCACCATTCGGCGATCGGAAAGGGCTCCAGCACGACACCGGGTCGGGCGGTTCGAAGCCGTTGCACCAGCTCGGGGTGGGCCTGGGCCAGGGGTACGGGCCCGACGATGCCGCGGGTGGCCCGCTCGGGCCCCTCGGCGTGGGCGGCGGCCAGGGCATCGAAGCTGGCCTCCCCCTCGTTGATCTGCAGAAACAACTCCCGCGCCAGATGGGGGTTCTGGGTGCGCAGCAGGCTGTAGACCACCTGGTCGAGCTGGGGCTTGCTGGCCAGGAAGCGGGATTCGGCCTTCGCGGAAAACCGCGCCACACTGAATTTCCAGACCTTGACGGGATAGAGCGCCTGATAGGCCAGGTCGGCGTCCGAGAGCAGCAGCCCCTCCTGGAGCTGCTTCAGCTCCTGGCTGCCCTCCACCTCGTTGTCCTGCAGAAACTGGGCCCAGGCCGCCTCCTGCTCGTCGGACTCCAGCTCCACCGAGGCCAGCGCCTCCTCCAGCACCAGCTGCCGGATGTAGGGGCGCAGCAACCCGTAGCGGGCAAGTTTCCGCAGATCCGGACCCTCTGGCAACTCCATGGCTCGTACCCGAAAGGCCTGAACGGCTGACCCGCGCCTACCCAGCATGCTGCCAGGACGCGACGGGCCGTGTCAGGGGGACCGTTGCAGGGGGCAGGGAGGGGGCGAGGCCAGACCGCGCTGATGGAAAGCCTGCTCCCTAGAATTGGGTTTGGCAATGCTCGTTATCAGGGTTTGGCGGCGTCCACGACCCCACACCCGCCCGCCGCCCTTCCCGTGGTGGAGACCTTCCATTCACTCCAGGGTGAAGGGTTCCATGCCGGCCGCAGTGCGTTCTTCATCCGCCTGGCGGGCTGCACGGTGGGCTGCAGCTGGTGCGACACGAAGCACTCCTGGCCGGAACGCTCCCACCCCAGGCTGCCGCTCGCGGAGCTGAGCGCCCAGGTGGGGGAGGCGCGTCGGATGGGGGCGGGCTTTGTCGTGATCACCGGAGGCGAGCCGCTCCACCACGACCTCGCGCCCCTGTGCCGGCAGCTGGCCGTTCAGGGACTGCCCCTGCACCTCGAGACCAGTGGGGTGGATCCGCTCCGCGGCCAGTTCGACTGGATCACCCTCTCCCCCAAGCGCCACAGCCCGCCCCGCCCGGAGCTGCTGCAGCGGTGCGATGAACTCAAGGTGATCGTGCACCACGAGGACGATCTCGCGTTTGCCGAGGCCATGGCCCTCCAGGCCGGCAGCGGGGGCCCCAGCCCTCGCCTGCTCCTGCAGCCCGGCTGGGGCAGCAGGACCGGTGAGCGCCTGGCCCTGGAGTACGTCCGCAGGCATCCGCACTGGCGGTTGAGCCTCCAGTGCCACAAGTGGCTCGCGATCCGCTGAGCGGCGCCCCCTGCATGCCTGAGCCCATGGTCAGCTCCCCCAGCTCCCCGCCAACGGCCGTCGCCCTGCTCTCCGGTGGCCTCGATTCCGCCACCGCGGCCGCCCTGGCGATCGAGGCGGGCTATCGGGTGATCGGCCTCTCCTTCGACTACGGCCAGCGACACCGGCGCGAGCTGGACGCCGCCGCCGCCATCGCCAGCGCCCTGCGGCTGCCCGAACACCACACCCTCGCGGTGAACCTGGCGGCCTGGGGGGGATCCGCCCTCACCGACGCGGCCATCGCCGTGCCCACGACCGGTGTGGAGGAGGGCGTCATTCCCCCCACCTATGTCCCGGGGCGCAACACCGTGTTCATCGCCCTGGGGCTCAGCCTGGCGGAGGCGCGCGGCGCGGCGCGGCTGGTCCTCGGCGTGAATGCGATCGATTACTCCGGCTATCCGGACTGCCGTCCCGACTACCTGGAGGCCTTCCAGCAGCTGGCTGACCTGGCGACCCGGGCCGGCCGGGAAGGCCGCGGCGCCCGGCTCTGGGCGCCCCTGGTGCACTGGAGCAAGACGCAGATCGTGGAGGAGGCCCTGCGCCTCGGCGTGCCGATCGCCACGACCTGGAGCTGCTACAGCGGCGGAGCGCGCCCCTGCGGGCATTGCGACAGCTGCCGCATCCGGGATGCGGCTCTGCGGGCGGCGGGTCGGCCGGACCTGGCCGGTCGATGAGTCCCCGCCTGCTGCGCCGGGAGCTGCCCTGGCAGCCCCCCTGGCCGCTGGTGTGTCACCTCAGCGGTGCGCTCGGAGCCGAGGGACTGGTCTGGCTGGACGGCCAGGTGGAGGAGAAGCCCGCCGGCATCCCGCCGCCTGGCTCGGATCTCGCCAGCTTCAGCTACCTGGCCGTGGGGCCGGTGGAGCAGCGGAGCTGCCGCGGTCTGCCGGGGGAGCCCGGCGCGGCGGACCCCCTGGCCCTGCTGGACGAACTCGCTCGCAGCGGCGAGAGCTGGCTGGGCTGGCTGGGCTACGAGGCCGCTGCCTGGGTGGAGCCCGCCCGGCACTGGCGCCCCCCGGACATGGCGGTGCTCTGGGCCGTGCGCCCCGATCCCCTGCTCGTCTTCGAGCACCGGGCGCAGCGCCTGCAACTCCTGGGCCGTGACCCGGAGCGCCTGGAGCGCTTCACCCAGCTGATCAGCCAGCCAGGCACCTCCCCGCCGCTGCCGCCGTCAGCGCCGGCCCTCGAGCGCGATGGCTGGCACTGGCACACCGACCGGCAGCACTTCGCCGGCCAGGTGCGCAGCGTGCAGGACTGGATCCGCTGCGGAGACCTGTTCCAGGCCAACCTCACCGCCTGCTGTGAGCAGACCCTTCCCGCACCGGCCAGCGCCGCCGAGCTGCTCGCCCTCTACGGCCGCCTGCGCCATCGCTGTCCGGCCCCGTTCGGAGGCCTGGCGATCCGCGCACCGGCGGGCGGCGCCCCCCCCTCCAGCGGCGAAACCGATCTCGAAGCGGTGCTCTCGGCCTCCCCGGAGCGGTTGTTGCGCCTGAGCTCCGATGGCCGGGTGGAAACGCGCCCGATCAAGGGCACGCGGCCCCGGCATGCCGACCCCGGGGAGGATGCCGCCGCCGCCGCGGAACTGGTCAGCAGCCCGAAGGACCGGGCCGAGAACGTGATGGTGGTCGATCTGCTCCGCAATGACCTGGGCCGTGTCTGCCTGCCGGGTTCGATCCGGGTGCCCCAGCTGGTGGGGCTGGAGAGCTACAGGAGCGTGCACCATCTCACCTCGGTGGTGGAGGGCCAGCTGCGCCCCGGCGCCGGAATCGTGGATCTGGTGACGGCCTGCTGGCCTGGGGGCTCGATCAGCGGCGCCCCCAAGATCCGGGCCTGCTCCCGGCTCAGTGCGCTGGAGCCAGTGGCCCGCGGGCCCTACTGCGGCTCCCTGTTCCGCCTGGGTCCCGATGGCAGCTTCGACAGCAGCATCCTGATCCGATCCGTGCTGGTGCGTGGAGCCAGGTTCAGGGCCCATGCCGGCTGCGGCATCGTGGCCGACTCCGATCCCGAGGCCGAGGCCGACGAGATGGGCTGGAAGCTGGATCCCCTGCTGGACGCCCTGGCATGAGCAGTGCAGCGATCGCCTGGATCGATTCCCCAGCCCCCCACGGGCGCTGGGGGGAGCCGGGGGCGCTGCAGCTGCCCCTCGATGACCGGGGCCTGCTGCTCGCCGACGGGATCTTCGAGACGGTCTGGGTGGAGGCAGGTCAGCCCTGGCTGCTGGAGGAGCACCTCGAGCGCTGGACGGACGGGGCCCGGTTGCTGGGGATGGAGCCGCCGCCCCTGGCCCCGGTCCTGGCGCACACCATCGCGGAGGCCATCCGGCGCAGTGGGATCCGGCGGGGAGCCCTGCGTCTGAACTGGAGCCGGGGCAGCGCCGCTTCGGGGGGGGGACGGGGTCTGGCGATCCCCCGCCACAGCGCGCACCGGTGCTGGCTGCAGCTCACCGCCCTCGAGGCCAGCTTCAGCGCGGTGCGGGTGATCGTGAGTCCCACGGAGCGGCGCCAGGCCGGCAGCCTGCTGAGCCGCTGCAAGACCTTCAGCTATGCATCCGCCATCCAGGCCCGTCGGCAGGCCGCCGCGGCAGGGGCCGACGACGCGCTGCTCAGCAGCAGTGCTGGCGGGCTCTGCTGCGGCACGGCGGCCAACCTGATGCTGCGGCAGGGCCACCACTGGATCACCCCGCCCCTGGCGAGCGGGTGCCTGCCCGGGGTGATGCGGGCCCGGGCCCTCGCCCTGGGACTGGCCACGGAGGGAGTGGTGCAGCCCGACCAGCTCCTGCACGGGGATGGCGCCGTACTGCTCAACAGCCTGGGCTGCCGGCCGATCAGCCAGCTGGACAACCAGCCGCTGCCGCGGCTGGAGGGGGCCGAAAGCTTCTGGCGCCGGCTGCTCAGACGCTGAGGAAGCGGTCCACCACCTCCTTGCTGAGTTCGGCGGTGGGACCGCTGGCCACCACACCGCCCTTCTGCATGGCGTAGTACCAGTCCGCCTGGCGCACGAAGTGGAGATGTTGTTCCACCAGGAGCACACTGATGCCGGTGGTCTCGATGATGCGTCGGACGGCCCGCTCGATGTCGAGCACGACCGAGGGCTGGATGCCTTCGGTGGGCTCGTCCAGCAGCAGCAGCTTCGGCTTGCCGAGCAGGGCCCGGGCGATGGCCAGCTGCTGCTGTTGCCCGCCCGAGAGGTCGCCGCCACGTCGCGCCAGGAACTTCTCCAGCACGGGGAAGAGCTCGAACACCACCGGATCGATGTGGCGGTGCTGGCCCAGGCCGCCCGGAAGCGCCTCCATGCCCAGCATGAGGTTTTCCCTCACGGTGAGCTGGGGAATGATCTCGCGCCCCTGGGGCACATAGGCGATGCCCCCGCGGGCCCTGCGGTGGGGCGGCAGACCGGTGAGGTCCCGGCCCAGCAGTTCCACCCGGCCACTGCGCTGGCGGAGCAGCCCGACCACCGTCTTGAGCAGGGTGGACTTGCCCACCCCGTTGCGGCCGATCAGGCAGACCATCTGCCCGGGACGCACGGACAGATCGACATTGCGCAGGATGTGGCTCTCGCCGTAATAGACGTTCAGATCCTGAACCTCCAGCACCCTGTCCGAGACGGGCTGGGGGGAGGTCGGCTGGACGGTGATGGCGGTCATGGACTTCCGGTTCAGTTGAATTCGCCCTCGGACTCACGGCCGAGATAGACCTCGATCACCCGCGGATCGCTCTGCACCTGATCCATCGAGCCCTCGCAGAGCACATGCCCTTCATGGAGCACCGTGACAGGAGCCTTGAGGTCGCGGATGAACTCCATGTCGTGCTCGATCACCAGCACGGTGTGATCGCCGGAGAGCTGCTTGAGCAGTTCGGAGGTGAGCATGGTCTCCTCATCCGTCAGACCCGCGACCGGCTCATCCACCAGGAGCAGCTGGGGATCCTGGGCCACCAGCATGGCGATCTCCAGCCACTGCTTCTGGCCATGGGACAGACCGCCGGCCCGCTGGTTGGCGTGGGGCTCGAGGCCCACGACCCCCAGCAGGTGCTGCACCCTGTCCCGGGCGCTGGAATCGAGCCGGCCGAACAGCAGATCGAAGGGGGAGGAACGGCGGCTGACGGCTAGCTCCAGATTGCGGCGGGGGGTGAGGTTCTGGTAGACGCGGGGCGTCTGGAACTTGCGACCGATCCCGAGCCTGGCGATCTTGTGCTCACTGATGCCGAGGAGCGACTGGCCGCGGAAGAACACGTCTCCCTTGGTGGGTCGCACCTTGCCGGTGATGACATCCAGGAAGGTGGTCTTGCCGGCACCGTTGGGGCCGATCACGGCCCTGAGTTCCCCCGGGGCAAGACGGAGGTTGAGATCGCTGAGCGCCCAGAAGCCATCGAAGCTGACGCTCACACCGCGCAGCTCGAGCAGTGGCGTGGATGTCATCGGGAACCTCCCTGGAGGTCCTGCTTCTCGGCCTGGACGGCAGGATCGAGATCCAGACTCGGGTAGGTGG